>JABDRL010000170.1 GCA_013041765.1 Dactylosporangium sp.
CGCGCACCGGGGGACGCCGGCCTCGGCGTCGAACATGCCCCGGCCGGCGTCCGCCCATCCGGTCTGCAGGATCGTTGCGGTCGTCGCGGCGTCCGTCCCGCCGGATGCCACGAGCAGGTCGCCCCAGGCCCGCCAGGCCGAGCGGACCTGGGGCGAATTCCAGGGCAGTTCCCCGGTCGCCCAGCGCCGGTAGACCTCGATCCCGGACTGGTGCAGCAGGATGTCCTCGATCCAGTCGGTGCCGACCCATCCGGATCCGGAGCCGTCGGCCATGCCAAGGCACCACGGCGTGGTGTCCCGGTCTCGGGGCAGACCGCCGCCGAGGGCCACCAGCTCCCTCCAGGTATCCGGGTAGTCGCTGGCGAGCGAGGGCGACGCGTGCCACACCAGACTCTTCAGGTCGGTCTTCACGATCACCCCGTACGGCCGGTCGGTCCGGTCGGCGCGGTACAGCAGCTGAGCCGCCTCGATGGTGTCGTCCGGTTGCAGATCGACCAGACCACCGATGTCCTTTCCGGCGTAGCTGGCGAGTGCGGCCGGGCTGGAGAGCATCGCGATGTCCGGTGGCGAGCCGTTGGCCGATGCCGCCTCCAGCATCGCCTCTCCGGCCCGCACGCCCTGGTAGGCGACGGCGAAGCCGTGGTCCTTGGCGTACCGCTCGGCGACCTTGACGAACGTGCGCGCCTCGGGCGACGTCGCCTCCCAGGAGGTCATGACGGTGACCGTGGTCTGGGCGCGCTCCAGCGCCCCGCACGCCGTCGTCGTCAGCGCAACGCCGACCGTGGCAAGTAGCAGCGCCGTCGCGCGGCGCGCGGGCCGGCTCATCGTGACCTCAACCGGTACTCATCCAGCCGGTGCTGGAAGCCGACCACGACCAGGGCGAGAACCGTGACTGCGATCATGGGCACGATGTACTCCAGGTGGAAGGATCTGGTGGCGCTGCTCGCCGTCGCGATCAGGCCGTCGCCCGGCGGCCTCGCCGTCGCGTCGATGGCGAGGTCGATCCGCAGCAGCTCGTGCAGTTGCCGGGTCACGTGTCCGAAGTCCGCGCTGTCCCAGAGCGGCTGTCCGGCACCGATGCCGAGAGCGATCAGTCCGACGGTCGCCGTGGCCAGCGGCCAGTTGATCCGTCGGTTGAACCTGATCATCAGGTAGCGCTGCGTGGCGGCCAGCAGACCGAGGCCGGACAGCAGTGGCACCAGCCATGCCAGGGCCATCCACGGGCTGCGCCACGGCGACGTGCGCTGGTCGCCGAGTTCCGCGGCGATGTCGGCGCGCACCTCGTTGAGAGAAAGCAGGATGGACCCTCGCAGCAGCCCACTGGCGTAGTCCAGATAGGCCTCGACCAGCAGGGGACGGTTCTGTCCGAGGTAGTAGTGCGCCTGCTCGACCAGGCCGAGATAGCGAATGAGGTAACCCTGGACGGTCTGGATCGACTGGCGGTCGGTCACATCCCCGATCGTGCGCTCGGCGAGGCCAGCCAGTTGCTGCACCACATTGGCCAGGACGATGCGGTAGCGACCGCTGGCCAGCAGCGCGCCGCAGTCAGGTCGCTGGACGTCCGGAGCCGGATCGAGCGCACAGCCGCTCAGCTGGGGATCGGTGGCCCGGAGGCTGTTCCAGATCGCCGAAATGGCGGCCGTCGCGGGCACGACCTTCTCGTCCACCGCGACCGCCGCCGCCCGGGCCCCGAGAACGACTCCCAGGCAGCCGACGACGGTCACGACGACGACGCCGATCAGAGCGGCCCGCAACCGGCGCAGGAGCTGCGGGGTCGGTACGTTCGCGCGGAAGCGCTGGCGGGAACGGATCACCATGGCGGCGGCTCCGGCCGGTGCAGGGTCAGCCTGGTCCACGCGCCGAGGTAGACATGATCACCGACGCTCAGCGGCACGCGGGTGCCGGGCGGCAGTACCGTCGTATGACTGTTGACCCGGGTGCCGTTGGTAGAGCGGAGGTCCTCGATCGCCCAGGAACCGCCCGGTCGGGACAGCAACCGGGCGTGTTGATGCGACACCCCGAAGTCCTCGCCCGGACCGGCGAGGTCGACGCCCGGTGCCGGCAGCCGCCGCCCGATGGCGACCCGCTCGCCGTCCAGGGCGAACCGCCGCTCCTGGCCGTCCACCGGGAACGTGACCAGGGCGGCGTCCGGGCCGTTGAGGGCCTGGACCGCGTCGAAGTACTCCCGGTCGGCGACCGCGGTGAGCCACCACCTGCCCGGAGCCCCGGGGGGAGCGTCGGCCTGCCGGGGCGGGGCCGGAGCGAGGCTGTCGCGTCCGCAACGCTCGCAGAACCGTCCCGTCAGCGGAGCGTCGCAGGCGGCGCACGGCTGGGCCTCGGGCGGCGGTCCACCGCCAGCGGCGGGCGGGACGTGGCCGGTCGGCCGGCGGGTGACCGGCCGGCCGCAGGTGTCGCAGTAGTCGTTCGCGGCGGTTTCGTGCCCCGCGGGACAGGTCATCATCGCCCCTCGTCCTCGTCGTCGTCCAGGGCCAGGCACCGGGTGCGGGCGGTGCTCAGCTTGGCGATCTCGCTGTCGATGTCGAGGTCGCGGTTGTCCGCGTGGCTGCGCAGCCGGACCGTCCCCGAGACCGGATCAACGACATCCACGACCCTGGCCAGCATCCTGGCGGTGTCCTCCCGGCCGTGCGTCGTGGCCAGCGCGACCGCGTGTCCGAGTTTGGCCGTCGCCCGATCGAGATCGCCGGCGTCCCTGGCCGACAGGCCCTCCTGGATGGCCTCGGCGAGGTCGCTCTGCCCGCTGTAGTGCGCCACCTTTCGATTGATCGTCGTGGACCGGGTGGCATCCTCGGTCCATTCGGCTTCCACCAGTCCCTGGGCGAGTTCGCGCCCGTCCTGCACCACCCGGACCCTGGCCACGAGCAGCTCGTCACCGGGCTCGCCCGGTGCGAGTTCGACGCACAGGTGATACTCCCGGCTCTCGGTGCCCCAGGCGCCCGTGGGGTAGTCGCCGATTCGGTGGCTGATCGCGGTCCGGCGGTCTGTCAGATCGGTGATCTTCGGATACATCTGCTTCAGGAAGCGGATTCGGGCGCCGGTGGGCGTCCACACCCGCAGCGCCACCTCGGCGGCCGTCTTCCCCATGGCCGTCTCGATGATCGATTGGAAGTCGACGGCCAGCCCGGCCGAGTCCTTCATCCCGTCGGCCGTGCCCAGCAGCGTGCCGGCGACCTTCATCAGGTCATCGGCCCGCCACCCCCGGCCGACGCCCCGGCTGTCGCAGGTGAACCGTCCGGAGCATCCGGCCAGGGCCTGTTCGAACTGCTGGGGCGTCTCATGCTCGTTTTCGCCGTCGGTCAGCAGGATGGCGTGCCTGATCTGCCCGGGGTCATTGCCGAGCACCGTGCTGGCCAGTTTCAGCCAGGTGCCCATGGCGGTTCCCCCGTCCGCTCGCAGCCGGGCGATGTGCGCCTTGGCCGCGGACCGGGTGGCGGCCGACGCGACCACGGTGCCCGGTGTGTCCGGGTAGACCATCCACGCGGTGTGCGTTCCGGCGATGATGGCGAATTCCACCCCGTCCCGGAGCGTGTCGAGGGCGACGCCGGAGGCGGCCTTCGCCGCGGTCAGCTTGCCGTCTCCCATGGAGCCGGAGCAGTCGATCATGATGACCTCGGCGGTGCGGGCGCCGCTGGGGCGGGCCCCGCCACCGGTCTCGGCCGCGACCGTGATGATGGCGTCCATGGCGGTGCCGCCGACGGGCAGGTACCGGTTCTGGTCGATGTCCATGGTGACGGACGGCTGCGAGATCATGGTCGCGATCCTCCTTCCGGGATCGTGGGGTGGTGGGACCCGTCCGGCCCCGCGCGGGACTGGACATCGATCACGATAACGGTGATGTTGTCGTGGCCGCCGGCGTCCAGGGCGGTCTGCGCCAGCCGGCGGGCGGCCGCGCCGGGCTGCTCGGCTCGCCCCCCGACCAGATCGGCGGGGCCGGCAAGATAGCGGGAGAGCCCGTCCGAGCACAGCACCAGCCGGCCGGGGCCGGCCGGGTGGAGGCTGCCAAGGTGCGGTTCGACGTTGTCGGCGTCCGCCCCCAGCCAACGAATCAGGGCCGCGCCGTCGGCGCCGAGATCCGCGGCGACCCGCAAGCCCGCGGCGGCCAGCTGACCGGCGAGGGAGTCGTCCACGGTGAGGCACACCGGTCCGCCGTCCTCGTCCCTGGCGGGCAGCCAGTAGATGCGGCTGTCGCCGACCCAGCAGACGACGATGGTGCCGTCCTTGGCGATCGCCGAGGCATAGGTGCAACTCGGCGGGGTCTCGGTGCCGAGGCGTTCGCCGACGACGGTCACCGCCGCCAGCGCGTGCCGGAACGAGGCCCGGGCGGCGACCGCTGGGGACGCGCCGTCGGACAGATCGCGGGCCAGGGCGACGATGCCGGCGTTGACGGCGGCGTGCGCGGCCTCGTCGGCTCGTACCGTGGAGGCGATGCCGTCACAGACGATCCCGGCGATGGCCGATCCGGCCCGGCCGATGCCGGCGGCGTCCTCGTTGCGCCGCCGGTGCGGGCCCCGGTCGGTGACGGCCGCGATGCTTCCGAGATCGAGTTCCACCCGATCCCGTCCAGGAGACCGGCGCCGGCCGCACTCCCCGCAGTACCCGTCCCGGTCGATGTCGCCGCTGGTGCAGAACGCGCACGTCCCGCCCCTGGTGGTCGAGGACAGCCACTGGGATGTGGGCAGCAGGCGCTGTCCGCACGATTCGCAGAACCGATCGCCGGCACCGGTCGGTGCCGCGCAGGAGGAACACCGGCGGGGGATCATGTCCAGGTCCTCGGGCGGAGGGCGTTCGCGGTGTCCACCAGGGCGATGCGGCTGCCCGCGTCCGGGGCGAACCGGGCGAGGACGCGGTATGTCTGCTCCAGACCGCACCGGAGGGGACGTTCGGCCAGGTCGCAGCGCAGGACGCGGTCGCTGTCTCCGACCCGGCCACTGTCGGCGTTGCCGGGCCGGGCGGCGACCCACCGCAGCGCGGCGCGCAGGATCTCCGTTGTCAGGACCGCCCGACGCTCCGCGTCGAGATCGAGGCGTTCGATCCGGGTGGCGGCGTCGAGCAGCGCGGCCCGCTCCAGGGGCCGCTGGCCGGGGCGGATGCGCGCGCGGATCGCGGCGACCTGGGCGAACACGTAGCGCGCCGAGTGCTCCGGAACGTCGTCGAGCACCGCGATGGCCTCGGCCGCCCGATCCGTGGCCACCAGGATCCGGGCGAGGCCGAACGCCGCGCTGAGGTAGGACCGATCGGTCCGCCACACCCTGCCGTAGTAGCCTTCGGCCGCTGCCCGGTCGCCGTCCCCCTCGGCGGCGACGGCCAGTGCGAGCTGGGCGGCCAGCTCACCGGGCAGGGCATCGTAGACCGTGTCGAAGGCCGCCCGGGCGTCGGCGAACCGGCCGGCGGCCAGGGCCGCCATGCCCTGGTACCAGGTGATCCGCCAGTCCAGGGGGTGGGAACCGGCCAGCTCGTCGAGTTCCTGGAGGGCCGTTGCCAGCTCGCCGGTGGCGATGCGGGCCCGGGCCCGCCGGAGGTGGACCTCCATGCTGTTCCTCGGGGCGTTGTCCAGGATCTCCAGCAGCTCCGCGGGATCGGCGGCCTGGACGGTCGCCAGGAACGCCGTGCCGGGATCCGCCAGGTCGACCTGCGGTACCGGCAGCGCCTCGACCGCCCCCTCAGCGATGGCCGTCGCCGAGGGAACGGCGGTGAGGTGGTCCTCCCGGGTGGCGTCACCAGGGCCGATCACGCCAGCCTCGGTGCCGAAGGCCCGCCGCTCGCTGGTGAACAGCGTCGATATCGCGGGCCGGGGTACGCCGTCGGCGGCGGCCAGGACCTGCCGCAGCACGCCGAGTACGTGCTCACCCATGTCCGCCGCGGACTCGAAGCGGCGAGCGGGGTCGCGGTGCGTGGCCCGGCGCAGCAACCGGTGGTAGGACTCCTGCCTGGCCAGGAGCGGGGCGTCGCGCGGGGCGGGCAGGCGGTCGACGGAGGTCGTGGTGAAGCCCGGGAAATCGAGGCTCAGCACGGCCATGGTCCGCCCGACCGTGTACAGGTCAGCGGGGACCGACGGACCCTTGCCCGCGACCTCCGGGGCCTGGTAGCCGACCGTGCCCCAGACGACGGTCAGCGTGTCGCCGGCCCGGCAGACCGCTCCGAGATCGATGAGTTTGAGCCGGTCCTCGGTGTGCATGACGTTGTCGGGCTTGAAGTCGCAGTACACCAGGGAGCGGTCGTGCAGGTAGCCCAGGGCCGGCAGGATCTCCAGCGCGTAGGCCAGCACCTGCTCCAGGGGCAGCGGCGTCCGGCGGCCGTCCGGGTCGCGATGGCCGAGCAGCAGCTCCCGCAGGGACCGGCCGCCGACGTACTCCATGACGATGTACCCGACGGTGGTGCCGGTCCGGCTGTCGCGGTGGGAGACGAAGTCGTGGATCCGGACGATGCCGTGGTGATCGACCTCCACCAGGAACCGGCGCTCCGCGACGGCCGCGTCGAGCGCGTCCGCATCGCCGGTGTCGATCAGTCCCTTGAGGACAACAATGTGGTCGCGATCCCCGTCGCCCAGGTTCAGGTCGCGAGCGAGATAGATCCAACCGAGGCCGCCGTAGGCCAGGCAGCCGATGACCTCATACCGCTCGCCAACCACCTCCCCGGCCCGCAGCCGGGGGGCAAAGGAGAACGGGACGCCGTCCCGGGCGCAGAAGCCTTCGACCAGGCCGGGCCGGCCGTCACGGCCTCGACCGACGGGGGCGGAGCACCGTGCGCAGAACCGCCTGGACTCTGGGACCTGCGGATCGGCCAGCACCACCAGCGTCGGATCGGGCAGGGGGATCCTCGGCAGGTCGACCAGGCCGGCGCCGAGACCGGCCTGGACCGCCGACCGGGTGCCCCCGCTCGTGCGCCCGGCCGCGCCGCCCAGACTGACGCTGGCGACCCTGGCCGATCCGCCGGTCGTACCGGCCGTGGACCCGCTCGGCGCCCTCCGCTGGGTCGGCGACGCCGGTTGCCTGGCCGGGGGCACCTTCCGGCCGCACTCGTCGCAGTACCCCTCCGACCCGATGGTGCCGCCGCACTCCCGCCGGGGACAGTGCCGGGTCGCTCCGCTGGGGGCCGGGCTCGAACCCTGGCTCACGTCGGCTCCTCCTCACCTCGGACACCTCGCTGGTACCGCAGGACGGCGAGAGCGGCGGTCGGCAGATCACACGGCGCGTGCCACAGCAGGTCCCGCGCCTGGCGGTAGCGCTCTGCCAGGTCGGCGTCCTCGCCCCGGCCCAGGCGGATGGCCCGGGCCCGGTATGCCGTGATCCGGCCTCGCAACTCGTCCCGTTTCGCCAGCAACGCACTGGCCAGGAGCTCCGCGGCCAGAGCGGCCTGGAACGCGTCGGCCGCGTCGCGTTCCAGGTCGGTGAGGAGACCGGCCACCAGCGACCACTGGGAGCTGTCCTCCAGCCGGTCGGTCAGTTCCGTCAACCGGGCCCGCAACCCGCCGATCGCGTTCGGCAGCGGCCCGAGCTCGGGATTGACGATCTTGATGTGTGCGGCCTCGTGCCGGCTGGCCGCAGTCCGCTCGGCGGCGTTCACCTGGTCCAGCAGCCGGCCCAGGGCCAGGACCCGGCCGGACACGGCCTGCCGGATCGAGTCCAGGGTCGCCAGCCGCTTCTCGTGGCCGGCGAGGGAGGTCGTCAGATCGTCCAGCGCCAGGTCGCCCCCCAGCGGGTCGCTCAGCGCGTCCTGGCCGGCTTGGGCCAGGGCCATCGCCAGCTGTTCCAGGGCCGTGGACTCCGGGTAGTGCAGCTCGACGGCGGCGGCTCGGGCCCGGTCCAGGGCCGCCGACAGCACGCGGCTCCGGTCGGCCAGGTCGGCACCGGCCGAGGCGAGCCGGTCCAGCATCGCGATGGTGTCGGCACACCCCCGGTTGATCCGGGAGATCAGGGCCGCGACCGTCAGCGTCGTATTGCCCCGGGCCGGTTCGGGATCGTGTTCGGCCGCCAGTGCGACCGCCCGACCACGCAGGATCCAGGTGAGTTCGATCAGCTCGACGCGTCCTGGACGTGAACGACGTTCACGTACGGCTCCGGCGCGATCCAGCACCTCGGACAGCACCGTGAAGGCCATCCACAGGCGCTGGATCAGGGGGTACAGGTGCTCGCGGGCGGTCAGGGTCTCGCCTCGGAGATCGGCGTCGCTCAGGTAGTCGGCCCCGGGATGGGCCTCGATGGTGTACAGCGTGCCGCTGAGGCGTTCGCGGTCGGCCCGGAGCGAGGCGAGCAGGTTGTCGAGTTCGGCCCGGGACAGCACCGCCGTGGAACCGGGGAATCCGGCCGGCAGCGGGAGGAGCCCGGCGGGGTGGCCCACCGCCGGCAGGTCCCCCGCCCCGGCCGGCAGCCGCCCCTCGATGAACCCCACCAGATCCTGCCGCAGTTTCTCGGCGCTCTGCGGCCTGGCGTCCGGATCCTTCGCCAGTGCCCGCAGCACGATGGAACTCAGCTCCGGGGGGACCTCCGACCGGCGATCGCACGGCGGCCGGGGCGCCTCCGTCAGGTGGCGGTAGGCCACGGCGATGGGGTTGTCGCAGATGAACGGCGGCTTGCCGCAGAGCAACTCATACAGCAGGCAGCCGATGGCATAGACGTCGCTGCGCGCGTCGATCGCCGCCCCGTTGGCCTGCTCCGGGGACAGATAGAAGGCGGTGCCGACCACGGCACCGGTCGGGGTGACCGAGCTGCCGGACAGCGCCAGCGCGATACCGAAATCCATGATCTTGATTTGCCCGGAACCAGTGATCATGATGTTGCCCGGTTTGATGTCTCGGTGCACGATCCCGTGCTGGTGGCTGTACTCCAGGGCGGCGCAGACCTCCGCGGCCAGCCGCACCGCGTGCCGGACGTCGAGGGCACCCGCCGCGGACAGCGTCCGGCGCAGGGTCTGGCCATCCACGAGTTCCATGACGATGAACAGCACATGCGCGCCGGTGGGGCGCCGCTCATCGCCGGTGTCGTGCACCGCCACGATCGCCGGGTGGTTGAGGGCCGCGGAGTTCTGGGCCTCCCGCTGGAAACGCCGCCGAAACGTGGCGTCCTCGGCCAGATCATCGCGCAGGATCTTGACGGCGACCGGTCGTCCCAGACGCAGATCCCGTCCACGATAGACTTCAGCCATGCCGCCGGAGCCCAGGCGCGCCTCGAGCCGGTATCGCCCCCCCAGCAGCGCCCCGGGCCTGATCATGGCTGCCCGGAGGTCGCTGGGATCCCCGGCCGGTCGCCGTGCCGTGCTGCCGGCAACAGACCGCCAGCGAACGGCAACATCGAGCGACCGGTAGCGGACACGAAGCCTCGGCTCTCCCCAACGCGCATGATGGCTGGTGATGGGTTGATTACGAAGATCCCCGTGAGGCGAACACTACCGGCTGCTACCCCAGGGCGAAAAGACTCACCAGGTTGCGTTTGGGTCGGCTCATCATGCGGTGTTGACTTTGTGCGTAGATTATGAAAAAGGGGGCGATTGCGGCTACTCGAACCGCCCCGGATCGCCGGCGCCCCGCCGCAGGACTTCCGGCTCATCCTGGGACAGATCAATCACGGTGGTTGGTTCCGTGCCGCACCCGCCCGAGTCGACCACCGCGTCAACGAGGTGTTCGAGCTGGTCCTTGATCTCCCAGGCCTCGGTCAACGGATCATCCTGCTCGGGCAGGAGCAGCGTGCTGGACAGCAGCGGCTCGCCGAGTTCCGCGAGCAGCGCCTGAGCGACCACATGGTTGGGAATGCGCACCCCGACCGTGCGCTTCTTCGGGTGGAGCAGACGCCGGGGCACCTCCCGGGTCGCCGGAAGGATGAATGTGAAACTGCCCGGGGTCGCCGCTTTGACCAGCCGGAACATCGAATTGCTGACATGTACGAACTGGCCGAGCTGCGCGAAATCGCGGCAGACGAGCGTGAAGTGGTGCCGCTCGTCGAGGCGACGGATCTCTCGGACACGGCCGAGCCCATCCCTGTTCCCGACCAGGCAGCCGAAGGCGAAACAGGAATCCGTGGGGTACGCGATCAGTCCTCCATCGCGGACCAGGTCAACGATCTGCCGGATCGAGCGGGTCTGCGGGTTGTGCGGATGCACGTCGAAGTACTTCGCCATACCCTGAGCCTAGGAGCTGACCGGCCAGAGCGCTTCAGATCTCGGGGTCGCAGACTCGGTATGGTCCGACTCAGGCCATCCCGTACCGGTGGATTGGGGTTTCGGTCATGCTCGCTATGATCGGTCGCTATGTCCTTGAAAGCCGCAGGAGCCGCTCATGCCTGAGCACGTCACAGCCGGTCAACTGATCGGGGCGGGGAGTTGGATCGCCGGGGGCGTCGCCGTCGGACTGGTGCTGCGGGTGCTGTTCGCCCGCCTGGTCCGGCACGCCAGCGGCACATCGTGGGAATGGGACGACCTGGCCTGGGCGATGCTGCGCGATCTCGCGGTGCCGACCGCAGCCATCGTCGGGGTCTGGTGGGCCGCGGAGATCGTGCAGCTGCGCTCGCCGATCAACGGAGTGACGGACCGGCTCCTGCTCGCGGCGATCGTGCTGGCGGTGTCGTTCGCCGCGGCGCGGTTCGTCGGCAGCGCCGTGCGCCAGGTGACACTGGGCCGCTCGGGCGTCGCCCAGTCCGTGACCATCTTCGTGAACATCGCCCGGATCGTCGTGCTGGCGATCGGGGTCCTGGTCCTGCTGCAGAGCCTCGGGGTCTCGGTGACGCCGATGCTCACCGCCCTCGGCGTCGGTGGCCTTGCCGTCGCGCTGGCGCTCCAGGACACGCTGGCCAACCTGTTCGCCGGTATCCACATCCTGGCCTCGAAGAAGGTGGAACCCGGTGACTTCGTCCGCCTCGACAGCGGGGAGGACGGCTACATCGTCGACATCAACTGGCGCAACACCACCGTGCGGCAGATCTCCGGCAACCTGGTCGTCGTGCCCAATGCCAAGTTCGCCGACGCGATCATGACGAATTTCCATCGCCCGCAGCAGGACATGTCGGTGCTCGTGGCGGTGGGGGTCAGCTACGACAGCGACCTGGAGCTGGTCGAGCGGGTCACGGTGGAGGTCGCCGCCGAGGTGCTGGCAAGCGTGGACGGCGGCGTGCGCGATCACGATCCGGTCATCCGGTACAACGCGTTCGCCGACTTCAGCGTCAACTTCAACGTCGTCCTGCGGGTGCACGAATACTCGGCCCGGTACCTGATCGTCCACGAGTTCATCAAGCGGCTGCACCTGCGGTACCGCGTCGAGGGTATCGAGATCCCCTTCCCGATCCGGACGATCGTCGCGCCGAAGGCACCGGCGGCCGTGCCCGCACCCCGGGAACCCGCGATCGTCTCGACCACGGAGCCCGAGCCGGTCCGCGTGCTGGAACACGCGACCGCCAACAGCACGTAACGGGCCCCTCCCGCCGGGACCGCCGGCGTCCGGCGGCTTGACCCTGACGCAGGGGCAGGGTCGGATCATCCGGGCATGGTCCGAAGGTTCCTGGTCGCGGACGCGCTGTCGCTGCTCGGCAACGCCGCCGCCGCTGTCATCCTGCCCTGGCTCGTGCTGGTGCGCACGGGCAACGCGACCGCGGCCGGGACGGTCGCCGCCGCGTCCGCGCTGCCGATGCTGCTGTCGGCGATCGGCGGCGGCGTGCTCATCGACCGCTTCGGGCGGCGCTCGATGAGCGTGATCGCCGATCTCGGCTCGGCGATGTCGATCGCCGCGCTGCCGATCGTGGACGCCACGATCGGTCTTAACCTGGGATGGTTCGTCGTGCTGGGGGTGGCCGGGGCCCTGTTCGATGTCCCGGGGCTCACCGCGCGGGAGGCATTGCTGCCCGAGGTCGCCCGCGCCAGCGGCACCCCGATCGAGCGGGTGGCCGGGCTGCGGGAAGGCACCGCCGCGGTGGTGCTGCTCGTCGGTCCCGGAGCCGGAGCCGTCCTGCTCGCCCTGACCGGAGGCCCGGCGGCGCTGTGGCTGACCGCGGCCACCAGCGCGCTCGCGGCGCTCGTGACGTCCTCGCTGCGGGTGCGGAACGCCGCGCCCGGGACCGGGGCGCGCCCAGCCCGGGGCAACTGGTGGGCCGAGGTCGCCGAAGGCTGGCGGACGCTGCGCGACGATCAGGTGCTCGTCGCCCTGACGGTGCTGGTGACCGCCAGCGCCGCGCTGGTCGGCTCGCTGCTCGGCGTGCTGCTGCCGGTGCGCCTGGCCGCGACGACCGGACCGCAGTGGCTCGGCGCGGTGATCACGGCGATCGCCGTCGGGTCGCTCCTCGGGGCGGGGCTGTACGCGGCCTCGGGCGCCCGGCTGCACCGTCGCACCTGGTTCGTGGCCGGGGCCTGCGTGCATGGGGCGGGACTGGTCCTGGTCGCGGCGCTGCCGGGGCCCCCGGTGATGCTGCTGGGGGCGGTGCTGGCCGGGGCCGGCGGAGCCCCCCTGTCGTCGATGCTCACGGTGATCGTCGCCGAGCGGGTGCCGGATGTCCTCCGTGGGCGGGTCCTGGGGTTCCAGAACGCGGTCGGGCTCGGCGTGGCGCCGGTCGGGATGCTGCTGGCGGGGATCGCGGTCGACCGGTTCGGGGTGCTATCCGTCAGCCGGCTGATGGCCCTGGCCTGGGCGGCGACGATACTGGTCGTGCTGGCGCTGCCGGCCCTGCGACGGCTGGAGGCGGTCGATGCTCACCATCGGTGAAATCGCCCGGCTGGCCGGCGCGACCGTGCGGGCCGTCCGCCACTACCACGCCGTCGGCCTGCTGGCCGAACCCGAGCGCGACGCGAACGGCTACCGCCGCTACGGGGCCGTGGCCCTGGTCCGGCTGATCCGTATCCGGCAGTTGCGGGACCTGGGTATTCCGCTATCGGGGATTCGTATCGTGATCGACACGGACGAATCTTTTGCCGTGACGCTCGCTGATCTGGATGCCGAGCTCTCTGACAAGATCGCCGAACTCGAACAGCGGCGAGCCCGGATCGCGGCGCTGCTCGGTCAGCGGGCGGATCCGGAGCTGCCGGCTCCGCTCGCTGACCTGATGGCTACCGTGGCCGACCGGGCCACCGCGTCGGGAAGTCCGGTGACCCGCGCCGAGTCCGATCGGGAGAAGGAGGCGATACTGCTGGTCCTGGCCCTGTCTCCGGAGATCCTGGGCGATCTGACCCAGGTCTACCGGCGGCTGCTCGGTGATGCGGAGGTCGCGGCGCGGATCGCCGAACTCGACCGCCGGTTCGCGGATCTGGCTGCCGAACCGGCGGACAGTCCCCTGATCGAGGAACTGGTCGACAGGATCTTCGCCGACCCGTACTTCGTGGCGGAGTTGGCGTCCACCCCTCCGGATCAGCAGGTTGCCGAGCTGACCCTGGATATGCTCCGGGAGTACCTGAGTTCCACCTACTGCCCGGCCCAGCAGCGGTTCGTCGCCTTGGTCCTGGCGCGGGCCCGGGCCCATCTGCGTCATGCCGGCACCCACCGAACGTGAGAAGTGCCATGTTCAACACTCGTTGAAATCGCGTCCCGGTGAGATAGCGTCTAGTCGGCGGGCGTGAGCCATCGTGACGGTGTGGGGACGGAATATCAGCGGGAACGCCAAATGGTCGATGATCGCATATTGGGCATGGGGCTGGACATCGGCTCGACTACTGTCAAGGTCATCCTTCTGGACGGCCTCGAGGTGGTCCACGAGAAGTATTGTCGCCACAACGCCGACATCCAGGGTGAGTTGACCGCGCTGCTCGATGAGGTGAGCGGGCTCTTTCCCGGGACGGCGGTCCGGGCGAGGGTCACGGGCTCTGGTGGCCTGAGCGTCGCGGGCCTGCTCGGCCTGCCCTTCGTCCAGGAAGTGATCGCCGGGACCGAGGCGATCCGCCAGTACCATCCGGACACCGACGTGATTATCGAACTCGGCGGCGAGGACGCCAAGATCACGTATCTCAAGCCCAGCCCCGAGCAGCGGATGAACGGCACCTGTGCCGGCGGGACGGGCGCGTTCATCGACCAGATGGCCACCCTGCTGCGCACCGACGCCGCCGGCCTCAACGACCTGGCCGCCCGGTACGACCACCTGTACCCGATCGCCTCCCGCTGCGGGGTGTTCGCCAAGAGCGACCTGCAACCGCTGATGAACGAAGGCGCCGCCAGCGAGGACCTGGCGGCCTCCATCTTTCAATCCGTCGCGACCCAGACGATCGCCGGGCTGGCCTGTGGCCGTCCCATCCGGGGGCAGGTGGTGTTCCTCGGGGGGCCGCTGTATTTCCTCCCGGAGCTGCGCAAAGCCTACGAGCGCATTCTTGCGGGAGCGGTTACCAGCTTCACCACCCCCCAGCGGGCCCAGCTGTACGTCGCGATCGGCGCGGCCCTGCTCGCGAACGGCGAGGCCGTCGAGCTGGCCGCGATCGCGAAGCGGTTGCGCACCGGCGGCCGGCTGGCGCTGGAGACGGCCAGAGTGCGCCCGCTGTTCGTGGACGAGGCGGAGCGGTCGGTGTTCCTCGACCGGCACCGCGGGGCCAGCGCTGCCCAGATTGGCATCGAGCGGGCCAGCGGCCCCTGCTTCCTGGGTATCGACGCCGGAAGCACCACCATCAAGGCGGTCTTGATCAACGATCGGAAGGAGATCGTTTTCTCGTCCTACGCCGGCAATGACGGGGATCCGATCGGCAGCGCCATCGCGATCGTCCAGCGGATCTACCGGGAGCTGCCCGCAGCGGCCACCATCGCGCGGTCCTGCGTCACCGGCTACGGCGAAGGTCTGATCAAGACGGCCCTGCGGGCCGACGATGGCGAGATCGAGACCATGGCGCACTACCGGGCGGCCGAGCACGTCTGCCCCGGGGTGAGCGCGGTCATCGACATCGGCGGCCAGGATATGAAGTATCTTCGCGTATCTGACGGCGTCATCGAGAGCATCTCCGTCAACGAGGCCTGCTCCTCCGGCTGCGGCTCCTTCCTGCAAACGTTCGCCGAGGCCCTTGGCCTGGATGTGCAGGCGTTCTCCGCGGCGGCCCTGGCCGCGGCCAGCCCGGTCGACCTCGGCAGCCGCTGCACGGTGTTCATGAACTCCAGCGTCAAGCAGGCGCAGAAGGAGGGGGCGAGCGTCGGGGACATCTCTGCGGGCCTGTCCTACTCGGTGATCCGTAACGCGCTGTACAAGGTCATCAAGCTGAGAGACTCGTCCCAGCTCGGCGAGAAGATCGTCGTCCAGGGCGGGACGTTCCTCAACGACGCGGTCCTGCGCGCCTTCGAGCTGCTGATCGAGCGAGAGGTGGTGCGGCCGGACATCGCCGGGCTGATGGGCGCCTTCGGCGCGGCACTGGTCGCCCGAGGTCGCTTCGGGGCCGGGTCCTCAGCCGGGCCGGGCGCGGGGGGAGACTCCCCGCCGGACCGGCGCTCTGGCCTGCTCGGTGCGGCAGAGCTGGCGGGACTGCGGGTCGACACCGAGCTGTCGACCTGCCGGCGCTGCCAGAACCACTGCCAGCGGACCATCTCGACCTTCAGCACCGGCGAGCGTCACATCTCCGGCAACCGCTGTGACCGGGGCGCCGACGCCGGCGGCGCGGCGCCCACCGGGCTGGCGCGGGCCGAGCCCGCGCCGCCGAACCTGTTCGACTACAAGTACCGCCGGCTGTTCGGCTACCGCCGGCTGACCGCGGCCAGAGCCGTCCGGGGCGACATCGGCATCCCCCGGGCGCTCAACATGTACGAGAACTACCCGTTCTGGTTCACGGTGCTCAGCCGGCTGGGCTTCCGGGTCGTTCTCTCCGGCCGGTCCAGCCATCGGCTGTTCGAGCAGGGCATGGATTCCATCCCGTCGGAGAACGTCTGCTATCCGGCCAAGCTTGTGCACGGCCACATCATGAACCTGATCGATCGGGGTGTGAAGGTCATCTTCTACCCGTGTGTCGTCTACGAGCAGCGGCAGTTCGCAGCGGCCGACGATCATTACAACTGCCCGGTCGTCACCTCCTACCCCGAGCTGATCAGGACCAACGTCGAGCAGCTCAGCGAGCGAAAGATCCGCCTGATCAATCCGTTCCTCAATCTCGCCAACCGGCGGAAGCTCGTGGAACGGCTCGTCGAGGTCTTCGCCGACTTCGGCGTCAGCCGGGCGGAGGCCGAGGCGTCCGTGGCGGCCGGCTTCGCGGAGGACGCCGCGGCCAGAGCCGACATCCTGGCCAAGGGCCGCGAGACGCTGCGTTTTCTGGAGGAGACCGGTACCAGGGGCATCGTGCTCGCCGGGCGTCCCTATCACGTCGACCCCGAGGTCCACCACGGCATCCCGGAGCTGATCAACGGGCTGGGTATGGCGGTCCTGACCGAGGACAGCATCATCCAGCCCGGCGCGCTGCGGCGCCCCATCCGGGTGCGGGACCAGTGGGCCTACCACTCCCGGCTGTACGAGGCCGCGGCCGTCGTCGCCGAGCGGGCCGACCTTGAGCTGGTGCAGCTGAACTCCTTCGGATGCGGGCTCGACGCCATCACGAGTGACCAGGTGCAGGAGATCCTGGAAGCTCGGGGAGGCGTCTACACGGCGCTGAAGATCGATGAGATCTCGAATCTCGGTGCGGCCCGCATCCGCCTGCGATCGCTCGCCGCGGCCGTCAACGAGCGGGAGAACCGGCCGCCGGCCGAGCACGCCGCCGCACTCCGGCGGCGCGCGTCGCGGTCCTACACCTTCGAGCGCCCGCTGTTCACCAAGCGGGAACGGGCCGAGCACACGCTGATCGCGCCCCAGATGTCACCCATCCACTTCAGGCTGCTGGAGAGCGCCCTGCAACGTGGCGGATACCGGGTCCACGTGCTGGAACACGCGTCGGCCAGCGACGTCGAGATCGGCCTCAAGTATGTCAACAACGATGCGTGCTACCCGGCGGTCATGGTTGTCGGGCAGCTCGTCAACGGCTTCCTGACCGGCGAGTTCGATCCGGACCGGTGCTCGGTGATGATCAGCCAGACCGGCGGCATGTGCCGGGCGACCAACTACGCGGCCCTGCTGCGGAAGGCGCTGCGGGACTCGGGGTACGGGCAGGTGGCCGTGGTGGCGATCAGCGCGGTCGGGGTCGAGAAGCATCCGGGATTCGCGCTGACCCCGCCGCTGGTGCACCGGGCCATGCAGGCGGTCGTGCTGGGTGACCTGTTGCAGACCCTGCTGCTGCGAGTCCGACCGTACGAGGCGGAGCCCGGCAGTGCACAGGCGCGCTACCACCACTGGAACCAGGTCATCCGGGAGTACTTCCTGGAGAGCGGATTCTCCCCGACCCTCGGCCGGAAGGTCGGCTACACCTGGCTGGTCAAGCATGCTGTCGCCGATTTCGACGCGTTGCCGCTGCGGGACGTGCTCCGCCGGTCCCGGGTAGGCATCGTCGGAGAGATCCTGGTGAAGTTCCACCCCGACGCCAACAACCACGTCGTCGAGGTCGTCGAGGCCGAGGGGTGCGAGGCGGTCCTGCCGGGCCTGGCGGAGTTCATCCTGGAATCCCTGCCGACGGGAGAGTGGAACTACCAGCATCTCGGGACCGAGGTCAGGGCGCGTCAGGTCAAGAAGATCCTGGCAAGGATCTTCGAGCTGTACCGCAGACCGGTCCGCAGGGCACTCCGGGCGACCGGGGGGAAGTTCTTCGTGCCCGGAGACATCTACGAGATGGCGGAGCGGGCCTCCACGGTCCTGTCCCTCGGCAACCAGTCCGGCGAGGGCTGGCTGCTGACCGCCGAGATGCTGGAACTCATCGAGCACGGTGTTCCCAACATCATCTGTGCGCAGCCATTCGCCTGCCTACCCAACCATGTGACGGGCAAGGGCATGATCCGGGAACTGCGGCGGCAGCATCCCCAGGCCAACATCGTCGCCATCGACTACGACCCGGGTGCCAGCGAGGTCAACCAGCTCAACCGCATCAAGTTGATGATTGCCACGGCGCACCTGCGGGACGGCGCGGTGGACGCCGGAACCTCGGGGGCCGGGGACGGCCCGGAGACCGCGGAGGACGAGCGGCCGGCGGCACCACCGTCGACCGCCGCGGTCAACGCTGCCGCATGCACAGTACGAAGCTGGTCGCCTCCGCTCCGTTGATCTGGTAGAAGTACATGTTCGTGGTCCCGGGCACTCTGGAGCATCTGCCCATGTCCGACGTTCCATCAAAACGCCGCAGGACGATGAGGGTGCCGCTGGTGCAGGCCACCTGGTGCAGATCTGGATTCTGCGCCGTGCCGTGGTCGACGAAACAGTCGCCCACCCTGGCGGTCGTGATATCGCCGGTGGGGGTCGGTGAGGGCGACCGCGACTGGCGGGGCGTGGGGGAGGGCGAGCGGGTAGCCGGGCGCGACGGGCTCGGCGACGGCTCCGGACTGGCCGTGGAGGGCTCCACGGCCGACGGCGAAGGGCTGGCGGAGGCGGTCTGCGCGCTGGGGGAGGCCGACGCCGCCGGCCGGGCGCTGGGCCGGGGATCGTCGTCGTCCACCCAGTAGATCGCCCCGGCCCCGCTGCACCCGAGGATGATGAGCATGACCAGCAGGACGAGCGGGGCCCGGCTCTCGTCCCGATGGGTCACGATGGGATCCGCCACGCTGGCGACCGGGGTGTCCGCCGGCTGGAGTCGCGCCGCTGCCGGCTGGGGGTCGAGCGTCGGGTCCGTCGTGGTGTCCGTCGTGGTGTCCGTCGTCTCGTAGGAGACGGCCGCGACGCCTCTCACCGTTGTCGCGGGTGCGGTCAGGTCCGCGCCCCGCGACCAACCCCATCTGGACATCCAACCCATGGCGACCTCCAAGGCGACGCGGCGGCAGGGCCAGATCCAGAAACTGGCGCGCGGCGATGGCCCCAGACCCTAGACGAGTGATTCCGGGTATGGCCAGCGGTGTGTGACCGGCACTGTCGGAGCAACCGGCGTGCCG
>JABDRL010000195.1 GCA_013041765.1 Dactylosporangium sp.
CCGCGAGGTCGACCAGGCGCGCCAGCGCCCGGCTCCCCGTTCGTGCCCGGTCACTGACGACGATGCCCGCGCCGGTCACCCGCAGGATCGGCTTGACGGCCAGAGCGGTGCCCAGCAGCGTCGCCGCCGCTCCGATCCGCCCGCCCCGGCGCAGATGTTCCAGGGTGTCGACGCAGAACAGGGTCGTTGTCCGGGTAACCGCGGCCACAGCCGCCGCGTGGACGGCGGTCAGCGGGTCGCCAGCGGCGGCCGAGGCCACCGCGGCGAGCGCGGCGAACCCGAGCCCCATGCCGACCGATCCCGCGTCGACCACCCGGACCCGGCCGGGGAACCGCTCGGCGGCGAGGGTGGCCGCCGCCACCGTTCCGGAGAGGCTGGCGGACAGGTGCACCGAGAGCACCCCGGCGAAGCCCTCGTCGAGCAGCCGGCGGTACACCGCGAGGAACTCGGCCGGGGCCGGCCGCGACGTCGTGACCGGCTGGACGTTCGCCCGCAGCGCGCCCGCGACGTCGGCAGCGGTGATCTCGATCCCCTCACGGCCCTGGCGGCTGCCGAGGACGACCGTCAGCGGCACCGTCGTCAACGTTCCCGCCAGGTCGGGTGGCAGGTACGCGGTGGAGTCCGTGACGACCGCGACGGGCATGCTCGCACGGTAGCCGATCCGGAGACGCCCGGCCGTCAGCCCGTCTGGATCTCCTGCACCCGCAGCGGCACGCCCTGCTGGCAGATGCTCAGCAGGTCCGGGTCGGACTGGCCGCGGACCGTCACCTCCTGGCCGACCTGGAGTTTCGACCGGTCGCCCCCGATGAGGAGGTATTCGGTGCCGCCGCTGCTGCGCAGCAGCAGGCAGTTCGGCTCGACCCCCGCCTCGACCATGCCGGAGATGGTGACGCCGCCGTCGCCCCCCGCGGCGCCCGGACCGGTCGCGGTGGCCGACGGATCGTCCGGGATCGGCGATGACGGCGACGGCGTTGACGGCGCGGTGGCCGACGAACGCGATGACGTGTCGGCCCCCGCCGCCGCGGTGTCGCCCACCCCGGTGCAACCGGCCAGCAGCCCACCGACGATCGCCGCGGCGGCGAGGGCCGCAGTACCAGATGACAATCGAGTAGTCATGCCGGTTGGACGGGGGACGCCCGCTCTCGGTTCCACCGTTCCGCCACAACCCACCGGTCGGCACCGGTCCGGCCGCCTCACCCGACGTTGTGCGACCACAGCCGCCAGCCCCGGACGGAGTCGGACCGCAACTCGGTCCAGTGGCAGTTCCCAAGCCCGCTCAGGGTTCGGATCACCTGGTCCGGCCAGCCGAGGACGGCTCCGCAGCCTTGCCTGGCCGTCCCACCATGGGTGACGAGCACGGTGACCTCCCCGGAAACCGCCGCGTCGAGGAATCCCCCGCTGGCCCGCTTCGCCAGGTCGTCGAGCGACTCGATGTCCAGGCCGATATCGGATGCCCGGGCTTTCCAGCGGGTGTGTTCCTCCGGCCACCGATCACCGATCTCATCGCCGGTCAGACCCTGCCACGGGCCGTAGTACCGCTCCCGCAGCCGGGCGTCCAGCCGCACGTCCAGGCCGGTCACCGTCGCGAGTGCGGCGGCGGTGTCGGCCGCTCGGCTCAGGTCGCTGGAGACAATGGCCGTCGGGCCGAGAACGGCCAGACGCTGGGCTGCCCGCTCGGCCTGTCGCCGGCCGAGGTCGGTCAGGCCAATGTCCGCATGGCCCTGGACCCGGCCACCGGCGTTCCAGAGGGTCTGGCCATGTCGCCAGACGAGCAGACGCTTCACGCCGCCCCGCCACGCCCCGCCGCGGCTTCGACCGGCACTTCACGGTCGACGAACTCGATGACCGGGCAGTCCTTCCACAAGCGGTCCAGCGCGTAGAACTCGCGCTCTTCCACGTGCTGCACGTGGACAACCACGTCAATGTAGTCGAGAAGAACCCACCGGGCCTCGCGCTGGCCTTCCCGGCGGACGGGTTTGGCCTTGTCGGGCAGGGCGGCCAGTCGCTCCTCAATGCCGTCCACGATGGCAAGCACCTGGCGCTCGTTGGGCGCGGAGACGACGAGGAACACATCGGTAATCGCGAGTTGGTCGGCGACATCGAGCAGAACGATATCTGTGGCTTTCTTGTCAGCGGCCGCCTGCGCAGCCGCCAGCGCCAGCTCACGGGCGCGTTCGGAAACCGGCATCGGACTCCTCTCGTCGTTTGGCACCCGGAATGCACCGGGTCTGGTTCTCTAGGGTCTCACGTCACGGTGACGGTCGCCGTCAGCCGAGTGCCCGACCGAAGCCTACGGACACTCCTTCCGCCCCGGCAGATACAGCCCACGCTTGGCGATGTACCGCACCACCCCGTCCGGGACCAGATACCACACCGGTTTGCCCTGGCTGACCCGGGCCCGGCAGACGGTCGACGAGATGGCCATCGCCGGCACCTGCACCAGGCTGACCGTATCCGCGGGCAGATGCGCATCACTGAGTTCAAACCCCGGTCGGGTGACCCCGACGAAGCGGGCGAGCGCGAACAGCTGCGCGGCGTCCTTCCAGGACAGGATTCTGCTGAGCGCATCGGCTCCGGTGATGAAATACAGCTCCGCCCGCGAGCCACACTCCGCGCGCAGATCGCGCAGGGTGTCGACGGCGTACGTCGGCCCGGACCGGTCAATATCGACGCGGCTGACCCGAAACCGGGGGTTGGCGGCGGTCGCGATCACCGTCATCAGATAGCGGTCCTCGGCGGCGCTGACGCTGATGCCGCTCTTCTGCCACGGTTGCCCGGTTGGCACGAACACCACCTCGTCAAGATCAAACAGATCGCTCACCTCGCTGGCGGCAACCAGGTGGCCGTGGTGAATCGGATCGAACGTGCCGCCCATGACCCCGATGCGGCACCGTGGCCCCGCCGCGCCCGCTGGCAGATCACCCATAGTGATGAAGCCTAGCTTCATGATCCACGTCACCTTGGCCGGTACGTCGAGGGTAGGGTTTGCGGGACAAATGTCGTACGTCCCGGCATGCCACCGCCGCACATGTTGTCGGTTCCCCAACGAAAGAGCTCAGCATGACCATTCCCCACCCCAAGGGCAACTTCGACCTGTCGCGCGCCGTCTGGCAGGGCGCCCCGGACGACGGCCGGGACGGCGTTCAGATCGCGTTCGTCGATGACCTCATCGGCGTCCGCAACGCCGCCGAACCCGACGGGTCGGTGCTCGTCTTCACCCAGGCGGAGTGGGACGCGTTCGTGCTGGGAGCCAAGGACGGCGAGTTCGACCTCGACCAGCTCTGAGCAGGTCGCACGCATCACGGCGGGCCGTCCGAGATCAGCGACATGACCGTCTGCATACCGTCGACGCCGGGCACCAGCATGCGAAGCCGCAGCGACAGGTTGACGGCGACGAACACCGGCATCAGATCGACCCGGGCCAGGCCAAGCCGGGCGATGGCCCAGGGCTCGACCTCGGACCACCGGTAGTGGGCCATACCGCCCGGCAGGTCGACGGGTGTGGGAAAGCCGCACCGGCCGCTCTCCCCGGAGGCCCACCGGCGAACCCGGCGAGGATGGCATCCAAGGCGCTCGGCGATCAGCGGGACGGGCACGATGTCCTCGTCCGGCCCGACATCGATGGCCACCAGTCCAGCAGCATCGAGATCCCTGACCGTGCTGGTCACGGCCGACGCCAGCGTCGGGGATCCGCGGTCCGTGAGGACGGCGGCCCACCGCCGGAAGGCCCCGACCTCGACGCAGACATCCTGGGCCCCGGCGAACAGCCGACCGACCTGCGCATCCACCGGCGGCTGGGCCAATCGCAGCACGAACTGGCGCATCATCATCGGTGCACCTGCCCCGGCTGGTGGCGGAACACGAAACCGGTCACCCGACGCACGCCGCGCGCCGCGGCGAGACCATCGCCCCGGTCGGCGGACGTTGGAAGATCTAGGACGGCGCCACAGGCCGGACAGCTCAGCCGGGACCAGTCCCGCCGGCCGTCGGGATGCGTCAGGCGCAGTCCCGTCCGCGCGGCGATGACGAATGCTTCGGACAGAGAACCAGATGTCGTAGTAGGCATGAGACCACCCAACCGCCCGCCCGTCCCGCTGGGAGGGGCCAGCGCAGGGGGCCAGCGCACGTCGACAGCCGCCGGTGATCATCTCAACGGCCGGCCGGCGACCGGTCAGGGGTGCGCGATCGCCCGCTGAAGCAGCCGGGCCAGCACGTCGGGCCGGGTCTGCCCCTCGATCCAGTAGCGGGTCGGGCGGTATTCCACCGCCTCGACGAGCAGATCCTCATCGAGCAGGGCCTGCCACGGAATGAAACCCGGGGAGTCCTCTCCGCCGGTTGCCGCCTCGTCCAGCGCGATGTAGTCGACCACGGGCAGCAACATGGGCTGCTGCCCGGACCACCGGGCGATGGTGAACGCGGTCCGGTCCGGTCGCTGAATCAGCAGGCAGCTGGCCACCGCGTACTGGCTGGTCTCCGTCCCCGGTTGAAGTACCACGCGCTGGGTCTCGTACTCCACGCTCGCCAAGGCCCGCGAGGCCCGCGTCACCACCCCGGCCAGCGGGTGGTCCCGCGGGACGGTGTACGGCACGATGTGCCCCCGGTCGTTGACGGTGTACCCCACGGGCGAGAGCGGGCGCGGGGCCTGGACGTAGGCTTCCTCCGCCGCCTCGAACAGCCGGGCCAGCGTCACGACGTCGTCCGCCGCCACGATCAGCGAGGTCGGATCGGGAGCGAAGGCCACCGGCCGGCCCCCGACCTCCTCCGCCAGCCCGGCCAGCCACCCGTCGAGCAGCAGCCGCGAGACGACGTACGCGTCGTTGCTGTCGAAAAACGTCAGGGTTCCCGAGCCGCCCCCCGGAGTCGACCGGCGGGGCGGCGAATCGCCGCGGTCGAGGTTGGCGCGGGCCGTCGCGAAGATCTGTTCCGACGGCACCTGCCACATCCCCTCCGCGACATATCCCATCGAGGTCGGCTGGTCGACAACAACCAGCTCGTCCAGATACGGCAGGGCCGGCCGACGCAGCACCGTCCGGCGGGAGGTCGGGCCGCCCCGGCCGAAGCTCGCGCCCCGCAGCACCGGCCGCAGCAGGTCTCTGGCTTCCTCCCAGGTCTCCGGCATGCTGGGGGGCGAGACCACCGTGGCGACGAAGCGCTCGATCCGATCGAGCCGGGTGCCCGGGTCCCGGCGGCATTCCGCGAACAGGTTGCCGAGGTACATCCAGGTCGGATCGTGGTCCGGCAGGGTCCGGTACTCGATGGCGAACTGCTCCCGGTGGTAGATCCCGTTGCGGATGCCGGCCGCTCGCAGGCGTCCGAGCACCTGCCTCGCAAACCGGTCCTCTGGACCGGAACGGGCGAACAACCAGCTGAAGAAGCTCATGGCATGTCGTCGACCAGTTCCGGGGTATCCGACGACCGCTGTCTGCGCGCCGCCCGAGCCGCCTTGCGTTCGGCGGCCGTCGCCCGGGTTCGGGGCTCCGCCAGCCGGTAGTCGGTTCCGCGGTTGCCCGGCGTGAAGTCGGCGTCGGCATGCAGCGTCGGCTGCCAGTCGAATTCCCGGCCCCCGATGCGGACGGTGCAGCCCGGCTCGGCCCCCGCCTTGGCCAGGGCATCCTCGACGCCGAGGCGGGCGAGCCGATCGGCCAGATAGCCCGTGGCCTCATCGTTGTCGAAATTGGTCTGGCGCACCCAGCGTTCCGGTCTGCTGCCCCGCACCACGAAGGCCTCGTCGGCGGTGTACTCGATCGTGAAGCCCGTGTCATTGACGGCCACCGGTTGGATGACCGGTTTCCGCCGCTGGATCTCGGCGGTCGCCGTGCGGTGTTCCCGCACCTGGTGCGCCATCGCGAAGATCAGCTCGCGCAGCCCCTCGTGGGTCGCGGCGCTGACGTCGAGCACCGTCCACCCCCGGGCCTCGATGTCCGGCCGCGTCAGCTCCGCGAGCTCCCGCCCGTCGGGAACGTCGATCTTGTTGAGCACGACCAGGCGAGGCTTCGCCTCCAGCCCGCCGTACATCGTCAGCTCCGCTTCCAGCGCATCGATGTCGGAGAGCGGGTCCCGGCTCGTCTCCGGCGTGGCGCAGTCGACGATGTGCACCAGCACGGCGCACCGCTCGATGTGGCGCAGAAATTCCAGCCCCAGCCCCCGGCCGCTGGCGGCTCCGGGAATCAGACCGGGAACATCCGCGACGACGAACGACTCCTCGCCGGCCCTGACCACCCCGAGATTCGGCACCAGGGTGGTGAACGGGTACTCGGCGACCTTCGGACGGGCCGCGGAGATAGCGGAGATCAACGAAGACTTGCCGGCCGACGGAAATCCCACAAGACCGACGTCCGCGACGCTCTTGAGTTCCAGCACCACCGCTGCGGCGTCCCCGGGTTCGCCGAGTTCCGCGAAGCCGGGCGCCTTGCGGCGGGCGTTGGCCAGCGAGGCGTTACCCCGCCCACCGCGACCGCCGCGAGCCGCGACGTACCGTGATCCGACACCGATGAGATCGGCGAGGACCGTACCGTCGGCGAGTTGCACCACGGTGCCGTCCGGCACCCGCAGCACGAGGTCCGCGCCAGTGGCGCCATCCCGGTTGGAGCCCTGGCCGCCCTTGCCGTTCTCCGCTCTGGCATGTGGACGGAACCGGAAATCCAGCAGGGTGTGCACCCCGGGATCGACGACCAGCTCGATGCTGCCGCCGTGTCCCCCGTTCCCGCCGTCCGGGCCGCCGAAGGGCTTGAACTTCTCCCGGTGAATGGAGACGCAACCGTGTCCACCGTCCCCGGCCCGCAGTTGCAGCGTCACCCGGTCGATGAACGATGTCACGTCGCCTCCCTCACGCAAAAAGGGCGGGCCGTGGCGCGAATTCCAAGCACCAGGCCCGCCGGTCGACGTCGTTCTTAGCCCTCCGCGGGCACGATGTTGATCACCTTGCGTCCGCGGCTCATGCCAAACTGGACATTACCTGCGGCCAAGGCGAACAGCGTGTCGTCGCCACCGCGGCCCACAAGGTCGCCTGGGTGGAACTTCGTTCCGCGCTGACGAACGATGATCTCGCCAGCGTTGACCAGTTGCCCGCCGAACCGCTTGACACCAAGGCGCTGGGCCTGCGAGTCCCGCCCATTCCGCGAGCTGGACGCCCCCTTTTTATGTGCCATGGGTCTGAAGTCCCTACTTCCCGGTCGAGATGCCGGTCACCTTGACGCGCGTCAGCGGCTGACGGTGGCCCTGTCGCTTGTGGTACCCGGTCTTGTTCTTGAACTTGTGGATCCGAATCTTCGGGCCCTTGGTGTGTGCGACAACCTCTGCGGTCACGGCCACCGCAGCAAGATCGGACGCCGCGGTCACAACGCTGACCGAGGAACCATCGCTATCAACGAGGAGCACTGCTGGCAGCGCCACTGCGGCGCCGGGCTCACCCGTGAGCTTCTCGACCTCGATCACGTCGCCCTCGGCGACCCTGTACTGCTTGCCGCCGGTCTTGACGATCGCGTACATCGGACGCGGACTCCTGTCGTTTGCTGCTGGAGGTGGACTACTGACTCGCCAGTGGCGAGCGTGGTGTGAGGGTAAACATACGCCACCCCGGACGCACCAAAACGTGCGCCGCAGCAAAGGGTACGCCATGCCCGGCGGATGCCCCAAATTGGCTCGCCCGGCAGGCCGCCCGTTGCCTGATCATGGACGGGTGCGCCGCCGCGAACCGCCGCGGCGAGGCCGGCGCCGGTTGCCCGCCGCCGTCTCCTCCTCGGCCCCCTCTTCGAACCCGTCACCGGCCGGATCCTGGCGATTCTCCTCCGACTCGGCCGCTGCCGGCTCCCCGTCACCGGACCTCGGATCCACGGTCTCGGCCAGGCCACTGGCGGCCTCCGCCGACGCCTCGGCGGCCGTCTCCACGACGGTCTCGACCGTGACGGCTTCCGCC
>JABDRL010000214.1 GCA_013041765.1 Dactylosporangium sp.
CCCCAAAGGGATATCAGTACCGAAACCAGGCCAAAGAAGTAGTGGATGCTTGACAGGCCGTTTCATATGAACATTCAGCAGGTAATCGCACCGATTACGGGTGCTGACGTTGGGTAGCCGTCGGTGATTGGGCATATCGGGTGAGGTCCGGTTCGATGGGTGACCAGCCCTCGCCGGGTGTCGCGTCCGGATGCGGTCTGCCGGTGATGTTCTCGGTCATGGCGGGGCCGGGTCGGGGATCCAGGCTCGGCCGAGGTGCATATTGCGCTTGGTGAGAGCCAGGGTTCCGGTGTGAGTGGGCCAGTACGCCGGTGGAGGGTGAGCCGGCCTTCCGGTGCCGGGTGAGCCGATCGTCTCTGACCACGGTCAGATCAGTTCCCATCCCCGGCGCATTGATCATCCACGCCACCCAGGCGGCGTCAAGGGCGCTTCGCGCCGGCTTCGCCGGTGGCCCCTTCGGGCCCACCCTTGACTCCACCCGGGATGACGAAGGACTTTGCGCCGATCCGGGGATTGGGCAGACGCTGGGCCGTCGCCAGCCCCCGGCGGGACGGTCCAGCGACCCTCGGTCAACCCCACCGGAACCGTGGCTCACCACCAAACGGAACAGCGGCTCTCGTCAAGCGCAATAAGGGCGCGGCGTTGAACTACCTGGTCACCGGATGCGTGATCGATTCGTTGACGTGGTGTGGTGGTCACCGATGAGACGTTGGCGTTCAAGTTCACCCTGATGAAGCCGCATCTGAATGAGCGGCAGTGGCGGCTGTTGCTGGGGGTGGAGGCCGAAGCGATCGGCCAGGGTGGGATTTCGCGAGTGGCTCGGGTGTCGGGGGCGTCCCGTACGACGGTGCAGAGCGCGGTCAACGAGTTGCGGGCCGGGGCCGAGCCCACCGATCGGGTTCGGGCACCGGGTGCCGGTCGCCCGCCGACCGAGCAAGCCCAACCAGGTATCGAAGATGCCTTGGAGGCGCTGGTGTCCCCGGACACGCGGGGGGATCCGATGTCGCCGTTGCGGTGGACCACCAAGTCCCTGGCGAAGTTGTCCAAGGGCTTGGCGTCGCAGGGGTTTGCGGCCAGTACCCGGACCGTGTCGCGGCTGCTGGGTAAGGCCGGCTACCGGTTGCAGGTGGTGTTCAAGACCAGGGAAGGGCGCCAGCACCCCGATCGCGACGCCCAGTTCGCCTTCATCAACACCCTGGCCGCGGCGTTCCTGGCCGCCGGGGATCCGGTCATCAGCATCGACACCAAGAAGAAGGAACTGGTCGGCGAGTATGCCAACAAGGGCCGGGAATGGCAGCCGACGGGGCAGCCGGTGGAGGTCCACGGCCATGACTTCCCCGGTGGGGTCCCCAAGGCCATCCCGTACGGCATTTATGACCTGGGCGCCAACGACGGGTTCGTATCCGTGGGCGTGGATCATGACACTGCCCAGTTCGCCGCCAACGCGATCGGCACCTGGTGGGACCTGGTCGGCCGTCCCCGTTACCCCAACACGAAGCGGCTGATGATCACCGCTGACGGTGGGGGCTCCAACGGCTACCGGCTGCGGGCCTGGAAGGTGGCCCTGGCCGCGTTCGCCGAGGAGACCGGTCTGGAGATCGCCGTCTGCCATTACCCACCGGGCACCTCGAAATGGAACAAAGTGGAGCACAAGCTGTTCTCGTTCATCTCCACCAACTGGCGCGGCCGGCCCCTGACCGACTACCAGGTCATCATCGAGACCATCGCCGCGACCACCACCGACACCGGCTTGACCGTTCAAGCCGTCCTCGACCCGCACACCTACCCCACCGGAGTGAAGATCAGCAAGACCGAGGCCGACGCGGTTCCGATCACCCGACACGAGTTCGACGGCGAATGAAACTACACCATCCACCCCGAACCGGAAGCTGAAACTACGTCCACGTCAACCAGGTAATTCCCCGCTGCGCCCTAAGTAGCCGAGGAACGCGTCGCGGAGCACAGTGAACAGGTTGGGTCCATGTTTGGCGGCGGTGGACAGGTAGCCCTTGACCGCGTACCGGGCCTCGGTGGCCTTGGCGCTGGTGAGCCTGCCGGAGATCTTGATCTGGGTTAACCGGCCTGGGTGGTCGGCGTCAAGTTGATGGGTGGGGATCGATGGCCCGGAGGTGCGTGGTGAGGCTTTCGGCGACGCGGGTATGCCGGGCGGTCTCGCTGTTCCAGCCTCGTTCGGTGGCGTCGTCGCGGAGGGCTTCGACGTCAGCGAGTTGGGCTCGCAGGATCGGGGCGAACTCGGCACTGGGAACGTAGCTGTCGCAGTTTTCGCAGATGTTGGCGTATGGGCAGGCTTCTGCCGCTGGCTCGCGGGAGCAGTATCCGTGGGCGACGCGGGTCTTGAGCATTTCGGAGTGCAGCCAGGTGACGCTGTCGGGCGCGACCGGGCGGGTGGCGGGCGTCAGGGTGAACTGGCGGCGCATCTTGCCCATCGCGGTGTCGTAGTCCGTCCGTAACGTCGGCGAGGCCAGCGTGGCGTAGCGCAGGGTCATCTCTGGTGTCTGGTGCCCGAGCAGGGCCATCAACGCTGGCAGAGACATCCCGGCGTTGACCAGGGTCGTGGCGTAGGTGTGCCGGAGTTGATGGGGTACGACCTTCAGCGGGGTGCCGTCGGTTCCGGTCAGTCCGGCGGTCTCGGCTGCCTCGCGCAGTCCTCGGCGTAGTCGTGCGCTGGTGACGCGTCGGCCGCCCTCGGCGAAGAGGAAGTCGGCATCTCGGTCGTAGCGTGGGTGGGGAAGGGCTCGTTGCGGGCCTCGGTGGTGTGCCAGCGCGTCGATCGCGTCGAGGGGCACGGCGCGTTCGGTGGCGAGTTTTCCCAGCGGAACGCGTAGCCAGCTGCCGGTGGTGGCGTAGTCGATGACGCAGTCGAGTTCCAGGTCGAGCAGTTCTCCTATCCGCAGCCCGGTCCCACGGATGATCGTCAGTCCGTGGCGGATGAACGGGTCGGGATGTTGGCCGACCGCGGTCATCAGGGCCGTGTCGATGTCGGTGGACAGTGCGCGGGGCAGCGGCCGGGGTTGGCGGGGGATGTCGGAGGCGAACACCAGTCGCCGGGTTGGGGCGTCGGCCCAGTTCCAGGAGGTGATGTCGTCGAGGAAGCACCGCAGCGTGATCATGGTGTGGGCGGCGGCGGACGCGCCGATGGTCCGGGTGTTGACGCGGTGGCCTCGCTGGGGGCGGGTCCGGGCGAAGATGGAGAACGCCTCGATGTGCGCTCTGGTCAGGTCGACCAGTCGGGTGATCTCGGGATGGTGGGCGGTGAGGAACTCGCCGAAGCAGGCCAGGTCGTTGGTGATGCCGGCGATCGAGCCGGGTCGCAGCTGCGCTGAGCGGGTGTCCAGGTAGGCCGTCATCGTCCGGAGGATCTCGGGTGCGGCAACCGCGTTGGCGAGCTTGGTGGCGTTGCTGGTGGACACACGTCGGCTAGGGGCCGGGGTGTGGGAGATCCGCGCCTCGTAGAACAGTTCCCGGACTCCGTGGAGCTGTTTGTGCCGGGTGTGGCGTGCGACCGCGTCAAGACGCGGGCTGGCCTCGATCGCGGCGTCCAGGGCATCGAGATCGGCGAGGGTCAACGCGGCGGGTGGCCGTCCGGTGAACGCGATCACGGTCACCACGGCCTGACGGATGACCTGTTCGGTGAACTGTGGCCCCCACGACAGGCGGGACGCGGCCTGGCGCAGCAGGGTGAACTCCGAGCCGTACTCGTCTTCGGCCAGCCGACCCAGCCCGCCCAACCGTCGGGCCATCAACAGATCGGCGTCGCAGCGCAGGCGTCCGGTGACCACGGCGAAACAGATCAACGGCCAGGTTCCGAACCGTCGCAGGTCAGCCAGCCGCGCGTCGAGCGGGCGGGCCATCCACACGGTTAGGTCCGGATGCGTGGCCAGGAACGCTTCGGCCAAGCGCAGGCGCAGGCCGATCGCGTCGGCGCCGCGGGTCAGGCGGGCGCAGAAGTCGCGGTAGGCGTCCAGAATCCCGACCTGGTCGGCCGGCGATCGGCGAGTGGTTGCCGGCTGGCATGCGAGAACGCTCACCGGTCCATCGCCGCCCGCGCCGTGGTGTACTCGCGGGCCAGGCTCGACGCGGACAGGTGCACGTAGCCGGCGGTGGTCTCCGGTGAGGCGTGTCCCATCAGGTCCCGCAGCACCAGCAGATCGATGCCCGCGTCGGCCAGACCCGTGCCGTAGGTGTGCCGCAACCGGTGGGGACGCACCCGGCCGGCACCGGGGTTGCCCCGGTGGGTGCGAAAGACCCTCCGTAGCCCGGCCTCGGTCATCGCATGACCGGCCGTGGCGCCTCGCAGTACCACGAAACACTCCGGCGTCCGGCATTCTTTGGGCCGTTCGGTGCGCAGGTAGGCGGCCAGTTCGGCGAAGAACGCCGGATCCACCGGGACCACGCGTTCCCGGCCGCCCTTGCCCAACACCCGTACCCGCCGTAGTCCCATGTCGACATCCGCCAGCCGCAGCCCACGGATCTCCGCCGACCGCAGGCCGCCGAGCAGCATCAGCAGCACCATCGCCCGATCGCGGCAGGTCGCCAGACTCACCGTGAACGCGGCCACCTCACCGGGGTCCAACGACTCGGGCAACCGGCGTTGCGTGCGCACCAACTGCCCGCCGCCCGTGGAACGGCCCGAGTCGACATGACCCAGCATGCCGCGTTTCACCGCCCGCAGACCGCTGGAACGCCGCGCGGTCGGCACGGGCGACTCCGTTCGAAGGCCCGACATCACGGCGTACTCGAACAGGCCCCGCACTGCGGCGACGCGCCGGTTCATCGTGGCTGGTGCGGCTCCGCGCCGACGGTCCAACCGCACCACGACCCGGCTGCGGCTCTCGACCGGCCGCGACTGCCACTCCAGGTAGTCGAACAGATCCGTGGCCACCACATCCGCCAGCGTGGCATGACGGCCCGACAGGAACCGAAGGAAGTTCAACAGGTCATAGGCGTAGGCGCGAACCGTCGCCGCAGCGAACTGACGAACGCTCAGATGCTGCAGAAACCGGTTGGCGAACGCAACGTCGTCCCCAACCCCACCGACGAGTCGATGACCGTCACCGGTCACCACGACATGCAGATCCGAACCAGAATTCCCCATCAGTGCCCTCCCAGGGCCGAGCCGAGTGTGATCGCCGGCAAGGCACCTACGGGGGACCGTCATCCCACCAGGGCGAGTCCCCCAACCCCAGGCCGGTTAACAGAGATCTTTGCGGGGCGCAGGTCGCGTTCGGCCTGGTTGGATGTGGGCGGCACGCGCAGGTCGGTGACGAACCGCAGCACGTCGCCGGGGCGGGTGTGCAGCACGGTCAGCAGTGCCAGGAAGTCGGCGGGCCGGTCGCCGGGTTTGCCGGCCAGTTCCTTCAGTCCGACCAGGACGCCCTGGTTGAAGGCCCGCAGGGCGGGGGCGGCGAGCGCGGCCGGGACGCTGGTGGCTTCGGGGCCGGCGGCCCGGGCGGTGTTGGCGGCGTGGATGAGGTCCTTGAGCGCCCGCTGGATCTGCACTGGCCAGGTCGCCGTCGGGGAGCACTCGGCGGCATCTTCAAGATCGCGGATCAGGTGCTGGGCACAGAGTTGGTGGGCCAGATGGGCGAAGTCGACGTTGTCGTAGTTGCAGTACCGGTCGTGGACGATCACGCCGGTCAGGTCGGGCAGGATGAACTTCCGGAACGTTGTCAGGCTCCGGTCGCCGAGCATGAACCAGGTGTACAGCTCAGTGCACGCCACCAGCAGATACTTCTTGACCTTCTTGGGTCCGACCCGTAGCGGGGTCTCGTCGACCGACACCGCGTGCGCGAGGGTGAGCAGGGTGTAGATGGTGCGGTTGGCCTGCTTCACCGCCGCGGCGGCCCGGTAGAGCAGGTGGTGGACGAACCCGTCCGAGGGGCGGGTCCCGGTCAACGACTCCAGGATGTCCGCACACCGCTCGACCGGGATCGAGTGCACGACCATGAGGTACACGCACCACGTGACCAGGTTCGGCCCGAAACTCGTCGGGGTGTCCGGCACCCCTTCGGGCAGCGGCGCGGTGTGCGTCCGCCCGCACGCGCAGTACGCCGCGTGCCGGTCGTGCTGGACCGTCTTCGCGGTGATCTCGGGGATCTCGGTCTGCTGATGACGGGCCACCACCCCCAGATCACGCGCGTCGGCCAGGTCCCGCCCGCACTCGCACGTGCCCGCCGGCCGGTACGAGTGGTACTCGTCAGCCACCGGCTTGAAGGCCATGTGGAACCCCGGCGCGCCACGCTGCTTGCCCCGCTTGCGCGGCTCATCGCCGGTAGCCGGCTTCACCCGCCCAACCGGCGGCTTGCGCCCCAGGTCGTCGTCTTTGGACGGCGGCGTCGAGGAGTTGCCGCTGTTGCGTGAGACCAGCCGCTCCAGCTTGGCCAGCCGCTCGGACAGTTCGGCGTTGGCGGCCTTGAGCTCCTCGTTCTCAGCCAGAGCACGTCGAAGGCTCTCGACCAACTCCTCCCGAGGGAGATCCTCCAACCGACGCACGCCGCAGATCACACCAGACCGATGGCCTCGATCCGCGTAAGCCCATCGGCGTGTCGCGGCAGCCCGCATCGCCCACTACCCAACGTCAGCACCCGTAATCGGTGCGATTACCTGCTGAATGTTCATATGAAACGGCCTGTCAAGCATCCACTACTTCTTTGGCCTGGTTTCGGTACTGATATCCCTTTGGGGCGTGCGATCTGCCCCTGAACCTGGACAGCTGCAACCAGCCGGTCGTCGGGGTTCAACCCTCCAGGATGCGGCCGGGCAGTGGCCGAGTCCGTGCCGTGGTTCGGGGTTGCCCGTCGTCGGGCAGGTCTTCGACCTGCCGCTTGTCCTGCCAGCAGGGGTCGCAGAGGCTCCAGGGTCAAGGACGGGCCGCAGGCCCGTCGCGCAGCGATGCGCAGCATCCTTGAGGCTGGAGGGGCGACCCCGTAGGCTCCGGCAACCCCGGGCCGGGGCGCGGACCCCAACCAGTGGGGGCGGGCGGGGCGGATAGGGGCGGTGTACCGGGGCGGGGTCGTGGCTTTCGCCACTGCCAGGCTCATATTCGCGCATTGAGATCGCAGGTCGGCTATTCGCAGGACGGGGCCCCACACTTACGACGAGCGTCGGCTCGCTCAAAACATTCACGGGGATCACTCCTGCCGCGGCGTGCGTCCCGGTACACCACCAGTCCAAACAGGGCACCACCAGGTGCCCTGAACACCACAGGTCAGCTGGTCATCTCCGCCCAGACGAACCCAGCCAACTCCCGGGCCACAGCAACCACCGCCACCCCGGAGACCTTCCCCCGGGCGGTGATCTTCCGGTACTTGGCGTACAGGCGCTGCTGGGCCGCCCAAGACCGGGCCAGGGTCTGCGCGCTTGCCCCCCACCTGGCGGCGGGTGAGCGTCGCCCCGATCGTCGGCCGATGCTGGTAGGCCCAGGATGCCTCGATCAACGCCGTGCGCACCCCCACGAACCCGCCTTGGTGATATGGCCCCGATGGGTGCGCTCCCCACTGGAGTACTCGCTGGGCACCAGTCCGCAGAAGCCCATGAACGCCCGCGCGGAGGCAAACCGGCGCCAGTCCACCACTTCGGCGGCCAGCGTCAGCCCGGTCAACTGCCCGATCCCCCGGTAGGCGCCCAACCGCGCCACCGTATCGGCCAGCGGCGCCTTGGCCGCCCACTCGTCCAGTTCGGCCTCCACCGCGGCCAACTCCACCTCCCGAGCCTGCAGACCACCCCGATAGGTCGCCAACGCCTGGTTGAGCGCCGCCTCGTCGAAGACCTGCCCGTTGACCCACTGCCGATGCGTCAGTGTCCACTTCGAACCGCCCCGCCAGATCCGGCCGTGTCGCAACAGCAGCGCGTTGAGCCGCTGCTGGGTGCGTTTACGATCGTCCAACACGTCGCCTCGGGCCCGGACCAGGTCCCGCACCGCCTCCTCCGCCGGCGTCGGCACCCGAATCGTGGTCAACTCCCCAGCCCGGTGCAGCCGCGTCAACCGGATCGCATCCCGCCGATCTGTCTTCACCCGATCCGCCGATCCCTTCGGGACCCGAGACGGGGCGACCACATCACAGTCCACCCCCATCGACGACAACAGCCGGTACAGGTCATAGCCGCCCGGCCCCGCCTCGTAACACGCCGACAGCATCCTCCGGTCGGCGAACCGCCCGACGAACCGCCGGATCGAGGGCTCATCGTTGAAGATCCGATCCACCGTCGGTATCTCCTCGCCGGGACGCAACACCCCGACCACGATCGCGTTCATGGAGGTATCCATTCCCAGATGGATCCGCTCCGCTGGTGATGTCACACTGGCCATGACGGTCGGCTCCTTCCGCCTGTGGCTCCGTCCACCCGTCTGGTTGCCTTTGCACCTACCAGCGTCGGACGACCCACGACACAAGCCAAGTGCTACGGACAGAAACCGGAGCCGGCCGTTTCATGCTGACTTGC
>JABDRL010000279.1 GCA_013041765.1 Dactylosporangium sp.
GCGCTGCACGAGGTGCAGACCGCGGATGCCGGGCTGCGCCAGCGGTACGCCGCGGCGGCCGAGGCGCAGCGGGCGGAGATCGCGCGGGCGCTGCGCGCCGCCGGCGCGGCTCATCTGCGGCTGCGGACCGACTCCGATTGGCTGCTCGATATCGTGCGTTTCGTCGCGGCCCAACGGCACGCCCGGACGAGGGGAACCACCCGATGATTCGTTTTCTGGAACCACGGTGGCTCATCGCCATCGTGCCGGTGCTCGCGGTTGCGGGGGTGTACGTGTGGCGGCAGCTGCGTCGCCGCGCCTACGCGGTCAAGTTCACGAACGTGGAGTTGCTGCGCGAACTCGTCCCGCGGGGCATCGGCCCGCGCCGGCACGCCGCGGCCGTCGCGATGCTGCTGAGTATGGTGATCATGGCGTTGGGGCTGGCCAGGCCCTCGGTGGACACCAAGGAGCCGCTGGAGCGGGCCACCGTGATCCTGGCGATCGACGTGTCGCTGTCCATGCAGGCCTCCGACGTCGCGCCCAGCCGGATCGAGGCGGCGAAGATCTCGGCCCGGGACTTCGTCAAGGCGCTGCCGGACTCGTTCAACGTCGGGCTGGTGGCGTTCGCGAAGTCCGCGAATGTGCTGGTGTCCCCGACCAAGGACCGCACGGCGGTGCTGCAGGCGGTGCAGGGACTGCAACTCGCCGAGGCGACGGCCACCGGAGAGGCCGTCTACACCAGCCTCGAAGCGGTCCGCAGCGTTCCGACCGACGGTGCATCCGGGCTGCCCCCGGCGCGGATCGTGCTGCTGTCCGACGGCTACCGGACGGCGGGACGGTCCCTCGAAGAAGCTGCGAACGCGGCGTCCGAGGCCAAGGTCCCGGTTTCGACGATCGCGTTCGGCACCGACAGCGGAACGGTGAAAATCGGGAACCAGACCCAGCAGGTGCCGGTTGACCGGCCATCGCTGCAGAAGCTCGCCGAGGTCACCAAGGGCATCTTCTACGAGGCCGCCACCAAGGAGGAACTGCGCCGCGTCTACCAGGACATGGGAAGCTCCGTCGGGTACCGCACCACCCCGCGCGAGGTGTCCCAGTGGTACATCGGTGCCGCGTTGCTGTGTGCGTTGGCGGCGGCGGGGCTGAGCCTGCTGTGGACGTCCCGGCTGCTGTAGGCGCCGGGTGCCGGTGGGGCGCCGGACGGACGCGGGGATCCCCGCGTGGTCAGTGCGCCCCACCGCTGGCCAGGAAGAAGATGACGGCCACCCACATGGCGGCCAGGGTGAACCCCAACGGCGCAAGGTATCGGCTCATGACGGCTCCCAACGTGGTGAACGGCATTCGGTACACACGCGGAGGTCGTGACCGGGAGCGCTCCCATGGAGTCCGGGCAGCCTGCTGCGGCCGGGGATCCAGCGGAGCGAAAACGTCTGTCAGGTCAGCCTGACATGGACCCGGCCACGACTAGGAGGATCGCTATCTCGCACAGCGATCACCTCCCTCATGATCTTCCCGCCGTCGGGAAGGCAGCCAGGCCACGTCGCAAACGGCATCATCATACATGCGGCGCTGGACCCACCGCCGGGGCCGGTGGCGTCATCCTTCGGACACTCGCGGAGTGTTGATGGTGGTGGATGCCCCGCTACCTACGTTGGCGTAGGGCGCTTGTCAGGCCCTAGTCTCCAGCACGGGTTTGTTGTCTCGTTGGTGGGTCGAGGGGGCGGAATGGCGCGCACGGTGCTGGTGACCGGCGGAAACCGCGGCATCGGGTTGGCTATTGCACAGGCGTTTGCCGCGCAGGGCGATCGGGTCGCGGTGACCCATCGGGGAAGCGCGGTTCCGGACGGACTTCTGGGTGTGGCGTGTGACATCACCCAGCCGAAGGCGGTCGACGAGGCGTTTCTCACCGTGGAAGCGGAACTCGGATCGGTCGAGGTGCTGATCGCCAACGCTGGTATCACCGATGACGCGCTGCTCATGCGGATGACCGAGGAACAGTTCGGGCGAGTGGTCGAGACGAACCTCGCGGGTTCCTGGCGGTGCGCCAAACGCGCGGCCACCAAGATGCTGCGGGCCAGGTGGGGACGGATGGTGTTCATGTCCTCCGTGGTCGGCCTGACCGGAAGTCCGGGCCAGACCAACTACGCGCCGAGCAAGGCGGCGCTGGTCGGCCTGGCGAGGTCGATCGCGCGGGAACTCGGCAGCCGAAACATCACCGCCAATGTGATCGCGCCCGGCTTCATCACCACGGACATGACCGCTGGGCTGCCGGAGGACCACCGGCAGGCGACCAAGCGGCAGATTCCCCTGGGGCGCTTCGGGGCCCCGGAGGAGATCGCTGGCGTCGCGACCTGGCTTGCCAGCGATGCCGCCGCGTACATCACCGGTGCCGTCATTCCGGTCGACGGTGGCCTTGGCATGGGCCACTGATGGGTGAATCGGGTCGCCAAGGCCACGAGGGCCGTCAGGCCACTGAGGAGGTTCGAACAGTGTCTGGATTGCTGGCGGGAAAGCGGCTGCTGATCACCGGTGTGATCACTGACCAGTCGATCGCATACTCGACCGCGAAGATCGCCCAGGAGCAGGGGGCGACGGTGCTGCTTACCGGATACGGACGGTTGTCGCTGGTCGAGCGGGTCGCCAAGCGCCTGCCGAACGAAGCTCCGATCATCGAACTGGACGCCACCGACCCCGAGCACCTGGAGCGGCTGGCCGATGCCGTGCGGGAGCACGTGGACAGCATCGACGGCGTGGTGCATTCGATCGCCTTCGCGCCCCAGAGTTGCCTCGGTGGAGGCTTCATGGACGCCCCGTGGGAGGACGTTGCCACGGCGCTGCACGTCTCGACGTACTCCCTGAAGGCGCTGACGGCGGCCTGCCTGCCGCTGATGGCACCGGGGGGGTCAATCGTCGGGTTGACGTTCGACGCCAGCCAAGCATGGCCCGCCTACGACTGGATGGGTGTCGCCAAGGCCGGCCTGGAATCATCGGCGCGCTACCTCGCCCGGGAACTCGGTCCGAAGGGCATTCGGGTGAACCTGGTCGCCGCGGGCCCGCTGCGCACGATCGCGGCGAAGTCCATCCGCGGGTTCGGGTACTTCGAGGATGCCTGGGCCCAGCGCTCGCCGCTCGGCTGGGACCTCACCGATCAGGTGCCGACCGCCAAAGCGGTGATCGCGTTGCTGTCGGAGTGGTTCCCGGCGACCACCGGCGAGATCCTGCATGTGGATGGGGGATTCCACGCGGTCGGAGGGTGACCGCCCGATCCGGCGGGCACCCCGGGGCGCGCGAACGTCACCCCGCTGGCCCGGTTGCCCGGGGCCTCACAGCAGGGGAGCGTTGCAGGCCGCCACCAGCGCTCGGCGGCAGGCGGCCAGCAGCGGGCGCAGCGCGGCGTCTCGCTCGCGCGCGTCGTTCGCGGTGATCGCGCCGCCGGGGGCGACGTACTCCGCGAGAGCCAGGACCCGGTCCAGGACGTTGGCTCTCGCATAGAGCCTGCGGGCCCGGGGATCGTACCCGGGCGGAAGATCGGTGTTGCCGTGTGCCCGCCGGAGCGCCGTGAGTTCCCCCGCGAGTTCCGGTCGCCACTGCGCGACGTCCAGTTGCGACAGCTCCCTGGTCGCCTGAGCGAGTGCGGTGGACAGCTCGGTTTCGGCCTCGGCGGCGGTGGGCTCCTCCGCCCGGTACCGGGGCTCCTCCGGCACGGAGTACATCCGCCACAGCACCGTTTCGAACGTCATGCCGGATCCCGAGGTATGGCTGCGGACCTCCGGAACAATGCCGACACGGCCGGCCAGCACCCCCTCGCCAGCCCCGAGCGCCGCGGTCGCGAACGGCCCCGGACCAGGCAGACCCCGGGGGTCCCCGGGGGCCGGCAGGACGAGCCGTACCTCGTCGGGATGGAGTTTCGCCAGCACCGGGATGCCCTCCGCAAGGGTGACATCGGTCCAGGTGCCGGGAACGTCGGCGACCATGTGTTCCTCGCCGCCAGCGATTTCCGCGGCGGCATCGTCGTGGGGTACCAGCCCCGCGCGCCATGCCCTGACCCATGCGGCAAAGCGGGCCGAGCGGCGCACCCGGAGGTTCGTCGCACCTGCTGCCGATGACATGTTCGCAAGGGTACGTGCTGACCAGCCGAGATGTCTCGGTCCCACACGCGGTGCTGTTACCGTACGTCTGTCATGTTGCGTCCGATTGGCTGTTTGCTCGGGGAAGGAACACGCCGACGCCGGTCCCGGCGCGGTCCGGGACGCCGTGGCCGGCCGCGTCGATAGGGTCGTCGTCGTGGAACGGATGTATGGCGAGGACGTGCTCGCTGGGGACTGGCGGCGGCGGGCCCGGGTCCGGACCGTCGAGGTCGAGCCCGAACTGGTGGTCGAGGACGTGGAGTCGGGCTTCTGCGGCGCGGTCGTCGGGTTCGAGGCCGGGGCGGCGATCCTGGAGGACCGGCATGGCCGGCGCCGAACGTTTCCCCTGATGCCCGCGGGATTCCTGGTGGACGGCGAGATCGTGACGCTGACCCGGCCGGGGCGGCCGGTGCCGACCGCCGGCGCCGGTCCGGTCGGGGGGCCGGAGCGGTCGGCACCGCGGACCGCGTCGGGGTCGCGCGCCGTCAGCGGAGTCCGGGCCCGGACGGCCCGGGCCAGTCGGATCTGGGTCGAGGGGATCCACGACGCCGCGCTCGTCGAGCGGATCTGGGGTGACGACCTCAGGATCGAAGGCGTCGTCGTCGAGCCGCTGGACGGCATCGACGTGCTGCCGGAGGCGGTCCGGTCCTTCGGCCCCGGCCCCGGCCGGCGCCTGGGCGTGCTGGTCGATCACCTGGTCCCGGGGGCGAAGGAAAGCCGGATCGCGGCGACGGTCAGTGCCGAGCACGTGCTGGTGACCGGCCATCCGTACGTCGACATCTGGCAGGCGGTGAAACCCGAGCGGGTCGGGATCCGCGCCTGGCCGCGGATCCCGCCGGGCCAGCCGTGGAAGGCCGGGGTCTGCGCGGCCCTCGGCGTGGCGGATCCCGTGGACCTGTGGCGCAGGGTGCTGGCTTCGGTCGCCAGCTATCGCGATATCGAGACTCCGCTGATCGGTGCGATCGAGCGACTGATTGACTTTGTCACTGAACCTGGAGAGCCAGGGTCCTAACGTATTCGCCGTCATGTGCTGGGACGGGATCGCCCAACGTGCGCCGACGTGTCACGATCGGGGGGTGCCCCTTATCTGGCTTATTCTTGGCGTCGCGTTGGTCGTCGCCGAAGTGTTCACAGCGACGTTCGTGCTGCTGATGTTCGGTATCGGAGCCCTGGCAGCCGCGCTGGTCGCGCTGCTGGGCGCCGGTGCGGCGTGGCAGGCACTGGCCTTCGCGGGTGTTTCGACCCTGTCGCTTGTGCTGGTGCGTCCTGGAATCCAGCACTTCATGCACCGCCACAGCCCAAAAACCCCGATGGGCCTTGCGGCGATCGAGGGAGGAACAGCCCTCGTGCTGGAGGAGATCTGTGCTGACAGTGGCCTGGTCAAGATTGAAGGCGAGATATGGCGGGCACGACCCTATGATGCGAGACAGGTGATCCCCGCCGGGGAACAGGTGCGTGTCATCGAGGTCGATGGGGCGACAGCTATGGTCTGGAGGGACTGACGTGGGTGCTGGTGAGGCGTTACTACTCGTGTTCGGCGGGGGTATCGCCCTTATCGTTCTGATTACCTTGCTGCGATCGGTGCGGATCGTGCCGCAGCAGCGCATGGACGTTGTCGAGCGACTGGGCAAATACCATAAGGTGCTGACTCCGGGGCTGAACGTGCTGATGCCGTTCCTCGATGCGGTACGAACCAAGGTCGACATGCGGGAGCAGGTCGTCAGTTTCCCCCCGCAGCCCGTGATCACCTCGGACAACCTGGTCGTTTCGATCGACACGGTGCTGTACTTCAAGGTCGTTGACCCGGTGCGGGCCACCTATGAAATCGCGAACTTCCTCCAGGCCATCGAGCAGCTGACCGTGACCACGTTGCGGAATGTCATCGGTTCACTCGACCTGGAGAAGGCGCTGACCAGTCGGGAGGAGATCAACCGGCATCTCTCCGGCGTGCTGGACGAGACCACCGGGCGCTGGGGCGTCAAGGTGACCAGGGTGGAGATCAAGGCGATCGAGCCCCCGCCGAGCATCCGTGACTCGATGGAGAAGCAGATGCGGGCCGAGCGGGACAAGCGGGCGCAGATCCTGCACGCCGAGGGCATCCAGCAGTCGCAGATCCTCACGGCGGAGGGGGAGAAGCAAGCCGCGGTGCTGCGGGCAGAGGGTGACCGGCAGGCGCGGATCCTCGCGGCCGAAGGCCAGGCCAAGGCCGTCAGCACGGTGTTCGACGCGATCCATGTCGCCGACCCCGACCCCAAGGTCCTGGCCTACCAGTACCTCCAGGCCCTGCCGCAGATCGCCAACGGCCAGTCCAACAAGGTGTGGATCGTGCCGGTCGAGATGACCCGGGCACTGGAGGGCATCGGCGGTGCGCTCGGTGGCCTGGCGGCCATGACCGAAACGACGGCCAAGACCGGGTCCGCCGAGGAACCGGCCGAGATCGCCGAGGGCAAGGACCCGAGTTCCTAGTTCCCCCGGGCCAGCGGAAGGTCCCGGCACAGCTCCCAGAAGGCCACGGCCGCCGCGGCGGCGACGTTCAGCGAGTCGACCCCGGAACGCATGGGAATGACCACCCGGGCGTCGCTGGCGGCGAGGGCCGCGGGGGACAGGCCGGGACCTTCCGCACCCAGCAGCAGCGCCGGCCTGCTTCGCTGGGCGCTGGATAGCCGCTGGATGGGCATCGCGTCGCCGCCGGGGGTCAGCGCGAGCAGGGCGAATCCGTGGGCTCGCACCTCGTCCAGGGCCGAGGGCCAGGGGTCCAGCCGGGCGTACGGGATGGCGAAGACCTCGCCCATGCTGACCCGGACGCTGCGGCGGTACAGCGGGTCGGCACACGAGGGCGACAGCAGCACCCCGTCGATCCCCAGAGCCGCGGCACCGCGAAACACCGCGCCGAGATTGGTGTGGTTGTTGAGGTCCTCCAGAACGGCCACGCGGGCCGCCGCTCCGAGGACTTCTGCGGCCAGCCTGGGGGCTTTGCGGAAGAACGAGGCCAGCACCCCCCGGTGGACGTGGAACCCGGTCGTCGCCTGGAGGACCGCCGGGCTCGCGGCATAGACCGGCACGCCGTCTCCCGCCAGATTCGCGACCTCCTCGACCCGCTTGGCGTCGACCAGAATCGACCGGGCGAGGTGACCCGAGCGCAGCGCCCGGCGCAGGACCAGCGATCCCTCGGCGATGAACAGTCCGTGCGGCGGCTCCCACCGCGTCCGCAGTTCGACATCGGTCAGCGCCCGGTAGTCGGCGATCCGATCGTCCTCGGGGTCGGTGATGGTCAGGATCTCGGGCACCGGTCCATTGTCGCGAAGCCGGCGGGCACGCTCGACGACGGGTTCGGGCTACTGCATCGAGAGATGGATGTGGTTGTAGTGGTCGCCGGCGGGCGTGCCGTCGCCGCCGTAGGAGCGCCACCCCCGGTCGGGGAACCAGATCTGCTTGTACCAGATGATGTAGAGGATGCCGAGCCGGTCGGAGTTGGCCATCAGCCAGCCGGTGAGCTTGTCCCCGTAGGTCTTGTCGTCGCCGGTGGCCCTCGAGTTCAGGAAGGTCGTCTTCGCCGACGAGAAGTCGCAGGCCCGGCCCTTGGGATGCTCTCCGGAACTGCCGCTGCGGTAGCAGGAGGTGTAGCGCGTGTAGCCGGCTCTGCGCGCCTCCTGATAGGCGTGGAGCGTCCGGGGCGTGATACATCCACTGGTCGTTGGGTCGTCAACGGAACAGGTCTGCTTGGGCCAGCTGCCGTCCGCGTTGCGGGGAGCCTGGGTGGCCGTGGCCTTCCCCGGCACGAACCCGGCGCTGACCTGCCCGCCACCGACGCGTTTCAGGGCGTTCTCCGCCGCCTTCTTCTGCTTCTCCATCAGGGCCAGCTGGTCCTTCTGGAACGCGATCTCGTCGGCCAGCGCCTGCTGCTGCTCCGCATGGGTCTGCTTCGCGGCCTTGAGCGTGCGGAGTTTCCGGTCGTCCCGGGAGGTCAGGTAGGTCAGCGTGGTCATCGCGTTGAGCAGCGCCTCGGGGGAGTCCGTTTCCAGCAGCACGTTCGTCGTATTGATCCGCGAGCCCCGGTATGCCGCCGCCGCCAGTACCGCGACCTCGGCGTAGAGCAGCTCCAGCTGCAGCCCGGTCAGCCGGATCTGCTCGTTGAGCTCGGCCTGGCGCTGGAGCGAGACGTCCAGCCGGCCCTTGGCGTCGTTGTATTGCTGGAGCGCGGTGTCGAGAACCTCGCGTACCGAGGGCACGGCGCCCTCGTCATCGACCTCGGGGGCCGCGAGCGCGGTCGGGGCGTGGGCGGTCAGTGTCAGCAGTGCCGCGCAGAGCAGTATCAGGGCGCGAGAGAACGGGCGGTTGAATGCCGTAGACATCTGCGGACTCATTCCTTCTGCGTCGGTTCTCGGCTGCCTTCTCCCGCCCCGGTGTGCCGGCCAGACGCTGGAAACGCTGGCCGGTAGCGCTGTCAACTGCCACCGATTGACAGACCGCAGGTCAGCATACCGGAGCTGGGATGCCGCGCCACAGGTGCGGGGCATCCCAGCGGTCAGCTGTTCGGCCGACGAAACGTGGCGGTGGGTTCGTTAAATGTCCTACTTGATGGTGCATTGGGTATTGGCGCATGTTGACCGGTACGGGCCCTTCGGGAAAATGTCGGCCTTTCCCTGTTGGATGGAACAGTGATCGTTGCACTGTTTTCCGACGAGGTCCCGACCGGTCGATCCACCGGCGGCTGGCTGCGGGAGCTGACCGACGACGGCATCCCCGCCGGGCCGGCTCGCTGGGTCTGCGACCTGCCCGGCGCCGTGCGGGCCAGCTCCAGCGCCCAGCGCGGGCGGGGCCTGCGCTGGCTCTGGCCTTCGAGCCGGGACCACTACGCCCAGCTGGCCCGGTCCGGCGTGCGCCTGGCCCGCTGCCATGACGTGGAACTCAGCGAGGCACTGCTGCTCGCCTCGGCGGGCCGGTGGGGCGAGCCCCGATCCCTGGCCGCGGCCTTCGCCCGGGTCCGGGGTGCCCCGGTGCCCCCGGACCCCCAGCCGCGCCAGCAGCGGCCGACGGATCGGGCGCAGCGCGGTCTCTTCGAGCTGCCCCCGGCCGGCTCCGCCCCGGCCGCCGGCCAGGGACCGGCCCAGCACGGGATCGCCGGGCTGGACGCCCTGGTCCGGGTCTATGCGGATCAGCGGGCCCGGTGCGCGGCCGCCGCGGAGCCCGGCCGCCTCCGGATGCTGCTGGCCGCGGAGTCCGCCGCCGGGCTCGCCGCGGTGGAGATGGGCCTCGACGGCCTGCCCTTCCGGACGGACATCCACGAGACCGTCCTGCGGGAGCTGCTCGGGGCGCCCTCGCGGGTCGGCGGTCCGCCGCGCCGGCTCGCCGAGCTGACCGAGCGCATCGTGGAGGCCTTCGAGGGGCAGCGCCCGAACCCGGACTCGCCGGCGGAGCTGCTGCGCGCGTTCTCCAAGGTTGGTATTGCCCTGCCGTCGACCCGTGCCCAGGTGCTCCGGCAGGTCGACCATCCGGTGGTGCCGCTCCTGCTGGAGTACAAGGAGCTCTACCGGGTCTGGACCGCCCACGGCTGGACCTGGCGCCAGCAGTGGGTGCGCGACGGCCGGTGTCACCCCGAGTACGTCGCGGGGGGCGTCCCGTCCGGGCGGTGGGCGACCCGGGGCGGGGGCGCCCTGCAGATTCCCAAACCGATCCGCCGGGCCGTCGTGGCCGACCCCGGATGGGTTCTGGTGGTCGCGGACGCCGGGCAACTGGAGCCCCGGGTACTCGCCGCGGTGTCTGCCGACGAGGGCCTGATCCGGGCCGCGGCAGCGGGCGATCTGTATGCGGCGCTGGCCGGAGAATCGTTCGGCTCGGACCGGGCCGCGGCCAAGCTTGCCC
>JABDRL010000313.1 GCA_013041765.1 Dactylosporangium sp.
CCACCCGGGGCCGGCCCCGGGTGCCTGGATCCGGCCGCCGTGAGGCATCTCACGGCGGATGCCCACCCCCGGGTTCGGGTACCGTGAGGACTGCCGGTACACCCGTGCGGGAGAGCCCACCGACCCCAATGGCCGGTGGCGCCGAAGGGGCAAAGCCTTCCCGGAACCTCTCAGGCACCAAGGACCGCCACGGGCACGGCACCTGAAGGCGCCGTCCGGACCCCGGACGCCTCCGACAGGGGGAGGGACCTGATCCGTCCACCCACCCCCGGAGGTCTCCGATGAACCCGTGGCCAGCCCCAGCATCCCCGGACCAAGCACCGCCGTTCGCCGACCGCCACATCGGACCGGACACCGGCGACCAGCGCACCATGCTGGACACGGTCGGCCACGCCTCGGTCGAGAGCCTGATGGACGCCGCCGTGCCGGAGACCATCCGCGGGGCCGGCCCGCCGCGCCTGCCCGAACCGGCCGCCGAAGCCGAGGCCCTCGCCGAACTGCGCACCCTCGCCGCCCGCAACCACCCGATGACCTCCATGATCGGGATGGGGTTCTTCGGCACCCACACCCCACCGGTCATCCGGCGCAACGTCCTGGAGAACCCGGCGTGGTACACGGCGTACACCCCCTACCAGCCCGAGATCAGCCAGGGCCGGCTGGAGGCGCTGCTGACGTTCCAGACCGTCATCGCCGACCTGACCGGACTGGCGACCGCCGGGGCCTCCCTGCTGGACGAGCCGACCGCCGCGGCCGAGGCCATGGCCCTGGCCCGCCGGGTGTCGCGGTCGCCCTCCCCGCGCTACGCCGTGGACGCCGACGCCCTCCCGCAGACCATGACCGTGCTGACCACCCGGGCCCGCCCCCTGGGCATCGAACTCGTGCCCGTCGACCTCGACACCGATCCGCTCCCGGCCGACTGCTTCGGCCTGCACCTGCAGTACCCCGGTGCCAGCGGCGCGGTGCGGGACCACGCCGCCGTCGTGGCCCGGGCACACGCCAGCGGCGCCCTGGTGACCGTCGCCGCCGATCTGCTGGCCTGCACCCTGCTGCGCGAACCCGGCGCGATCGGAGCCGACATCGCCGTCGGCAGTGCCCAGCGCTTCGGGGTGCCCCTGGGCTTCGGCGGCCCCCACGCCGGGTACCTCGCGGTGCGCGCCGGCCTGGAACGGGCCCTGCCCGGTCGGCTGGTCGGCCGGTCGCGGGACGCCGACGGCGCCCCGGCCTACCGGCTGGCCCTGCAAACCCGCGAGCAGCACATCCGCCGGGAACGGGCGACGAGCAACATCTGCACCGCCCAGGTACTGCTGGCGATCATGGCCGGCCTGTACGCCACCTACCACGGACCGCGGGGCCTGGCGGCGATCGCCACCCGCGTCGCCGGCCATGCCGGGACGCTGGCCCGCGCCCTGCGCGCGGCCGGCACCGACCTGACCAGCGACCTGTTCTTCGACACCGTCACGGCGATCGTGCCCGGCCGGGCCGCCGAGGTCGTCGACGCCGCCACGGCCAGGGGAATCAACCTGCGGCTGGTGGACGCCGACCGGGTGGCCGTCGCCTGCGACGAGACCACCACCACCGCCCACGTGCTCGGCGTGCTCGGCGCCTTCGGGGTCCCCCCGGTGGCCGGGCCCGGCGCGCCGCCCCCGCCGGCGCCGGTGCCATCCCCGCTCCGCCGGACCACGCCCTACCTGACCGACCCGGTGTTCACCAGGTACCGCTCGGAGACGGCGATGCTGCGCTACCTGCGCCTGCTCGCCGACCGGGACTACGCCCTCGACCGGGGCATGATTCCGCTGGGCTCCTGCACGATGAAACTCAACCCCACCGCGGCGATGGAACCCATCAGCTGGCCGGAGTTCGCCGACCTGCACCCCTACGCCCCCTCGGCGCAGACCGCCGGATACACCAGCCTGATCGGCCAGCTGGAAACCTGGCTGGCCGAGCTGACCGGCTACGACACGGTCAGCCTGCAACCCAACGCCGGCTCCCAGGGAGAGCTGGCCGGCCTGCTGGCGATCCGGGCCTACCACGCCGCGCGGGGGGAGGGACACCGGGACGTCTGCCTGATCCCGGCGAGCGCCCACGGCACCAACGCCGCGAGCGCGGCGATGGCCGGGATGCGGGTGGTGGTGGTCGCCTGCGATCGCGACGGCAACGTCGACCCGGGCGACCTGGACCGGCGGCTGGGCGAGTGCCCGGGCCGGCTGGCGGCGGCGCTGGTGACCTACCCGTCAACGCACGGGGTGTACGAGGCCGGCATCGTCGAGCTGTGCTCCAAGATCCATGATGCCGGCGGTCAGGTCTACGTCGACGGAGCCAACCTCAACGCCCTGCTGGGCTACGCCGGCCCCGGCCACTTCGGCGCCGACGTGTCGCATCTGAACCTGCACAAGACGTTCGGCATCCCGCACGGCGGCGGCGGACCGGGGGTCGGGCCGGTCGCGGTCCGTGCCCATCTGGCCCCATACCTGCCCGGCGATCCCCTGGTCCCGGGCTCCGGGGCGGTGTCGGCCGCCCGGTTCGGCTCGGCGGGCATCCTGCCGATCGCCTGGATGTACGTGCGGCTGATGGGTGTGGCCGGACTGACCCGGGCCACCGGCGCGGCCGTGCTGGCCGCCAACTACGTCGCGGTCCGGCTGCGCGGGGCCTTCGACGTGCTCTACACCGGCAACAAGGGGCTGGTCGCCCACGAGTGTGTGCTGGACCTGCGCCCGCTGACGAAGGCGACGGGAGTCGGCGTCGAGGACGTCGCCAAGCGGCTGGTCGACTATGGCTTCCACGCTCCGACGGTGTCGTTCCCGGTGGCGGGCACGCTCATGGTCGAGCCGACCGAGAGCGAGGACCTCGCCGAACTCGACCGGTTCTGCGATGCCATGATCGCGATTCGGGGCGAGATCGACGCGGTGGGGGCCGGCCGCTGGCCGGCGGACGACAATCCACTGGTCAACGCGCCCCACACGGCGGCGATGCTGGTCGCCGACCAGTGGCGGCACCCGTATCTCCGGTCCCTGGGGGCCTACCCGCCGGGTACCGACCAGCGGATCAAGTACTGGCCGCCGGTCCGTCGCATCGACGGGGCGTTCGGCGACCGCCACCTGGCCTGCTCCTGCCAGGCGGCGGGGTCGAGCTAGCCCGGGTCAGCCGTTCCAGGCGGTGAACAGCTGCTCGACCTCTGCCGTGTCCGGGGTGGCCCGCGCGGGCAGCTTCATCGTGGCGGTCAGGCCGGTGTCCTCGTCGAGGCTCTTGCCGGCCGCCCGGTCGGCGTCGCGGAACCCGACGTCCAGGTACGCCGCGCGGCCGGCTTCGCTGCGGGCGTACCGCAGGAACTTCTCGGCGACCTCGGAGCGGGCCGGGTCGTTCCATTCGGCGTGCAGCACCACGCAGGGGCTGTCGGCGTCGAAGCTGCCATCATCGGCGTAGACGGCGACCAGCGGGGTGGTGGGATTCCCGAGGTTGTAGCTCAGCACGTCGGTCTCCAGCGCGGGGAAGGCCGAGACGTAGCCGAACACCGCCTCCTCGCCCTGCCGGTCGGCCTTGGCCATTTCGGCGATGATTTCATCGGTGCTGGAGACGAGGAAGGACTGCTCCTGTTTGAGTTTCCTGATCGTTGCCACCCCCTGGCTGGGGGGCCGGCCGTTCACGTCGGGGCTGGCGATGGCGGCCAGGGCCAGCAGCCCGGTCGTCGACTTGGTCGGATCGGTCATGCCGATGCGGACCGCACCCCACTCCGGCTTGCCGTACTGGGCCCAGCCGGCGGCGGCGACCTCGGTGACGAGCGTGGTCCAGGTCAGTTCGGAGTCGGGCCAGCCGAGGACCTCGGCCATGGGCTTGGGCATGGCGATCACGGCGACGCTGCGGACCAGGCTGGGATGGGGCTCCGGCAGCATTCTGGCGACGACCGGATTGTTGATCGCCTGCTGGATCCACAGGGAGGAGTCCGGCACCCACGCGTCGGGGGGCGTGCCGTTGGTCTTGGTGTTCCACCGCTTGCCGAGGGCCTGCACCATGCTCGGGGAGTCCTTGGCCTCGACGTCGACCAGGGCACAGCGGCCGTTGACCGCCGGCTGTTCCTCCAGCCAGTCTCGGGCGACGCTCTCCAGGACGCTGGCGACGCTGGGCGATGCGGCGATCGTCGCGGTGAGTTGCCCGCTGCACGGCTTGCGTAGCAGCAGGTAGAACCCGGCGCTGACGAGGACGATGACCAGGACCGTGACCAGTGTTGCGATGATCCACGGCGCGACGAGCTTGTGGTGCAGCGCGCGGTGCGATCGGATTTGGCCGCGAGGTCGGATCCGCATCAGTCGGGGCCTTCCTTCAGCGATCGGGGGGCATTGGCGCCCCAGTGTAGGCCGCCACTGTTGGCACGCTACTGGTCTGGCGGTCCGGACCTCGCGGCGGCGGGGGCCTTCGGCGTGTCGAACATGGTGATCGATGTGCTGGCGCGATGCAATACACTAGCGTCCTAGGACGCTTTACACAATGTGATTCCTTAAACACCAACCATTTCCCCATATATGTCAACTTTCGGCTCTGACCGAATACAGGCTTTTTACTCATCGGGGTGGTAGACGAGGCTCAGGCCAAGGTTGCGGTAGACCTGCTGGCGGTCGCCCGCGTCAGCCTCGTTGAGGACGCCGACGATGTCACCGAGGCCGGTGACAAGGTCACGGATCTGCTGCTCGGTCATGATCGGCTGCTGTTTGGCGTTGCGGCGCTGGGCGGTGTGCTGGTCGAGGGTCGCTTGCGCGCGGCGTTGTTCGGTTTCCACTTCGGCGATCCATCCGGCGACGATCGCCGGGCTGGCTCCGGCTTCCAACGCCGCGCGGTGCCGGACGAGTTTCGTCTCGCAGGCGGCCAGTTGTGCCCTGGCATGGGCGATCATCGGGTCAGCGGTAGTAGATCTCGCCGGTGGAGATCTGGCCCTGCATGCGCCGTCCGCACAGCACGACGGGTGCGGTGACGGGGTCTGGGGTCAGTCCGTGCAGGCGGCGGCCGTCGGCGGCCTTGCTGGGGTTGGGGTGAGGGCCGAGGTCGGCGAGCGCGTAGCCGTAGGGTGGTCTGCCGCCGAGGTAGCGGCCTTCGAGTTCGGTCTGAGCGGCCATGGCGGTGCGGACGCGGACCTTGACCCGGTTTCTCTCGCCCTTGCTCATGCCGCCGAAGACGCTTATGACGAGATCATGGGCTTCGTTGTTGGGGTCGATGGGGCCGCCGACCTCCGGGACCCACATGCGTACGCCGTAGTGGACGAAGAGACGGCCCAGCAACAGGCCATCGCCTGTATCCCAGTGCCGCCATGAGCGACTGCGCCCAGGTCCGCCTCCACCAGGCTCTCACCCTCGTCCAGCACCGCGACCTGGCTGAAGGCATCCGTCACGCCAGCGCCGTCATCGCGACACTGCCGGCGTCGCAGCGGCGTGACATGGTCTTCGAAGTCGCGCGGCATGTCCTGGCCGCCGTTCCCGCCGGTGAGCGCGGTCGCCCCGACGTTCGTGAACTCCGGGATCTGCTGACCGTTCCGATGGGTACCGCCTCGACGTAGCCCCGGTCCCCTTTCGGAACGCTGGGTCCTGCCTCGCCCGCCCGTCGCGTTCGGTGGGACGGTGGGAACGGGGCGCCGTTCCCCCGCCTCCATCCGGCCGTGATCGTCCCCGTATCGGGAACAGCGTTGTGGGGCCGGGCGAAGGGCCCGACCCCACATGGGAACGATCTTCTACTCTGCGGTGACCAGTGCGGTGACCTTGCGGGTGTTCGGGTTGCCGTTCCCGGCGTGCCGGATGCGTCCCTCGGTGATCAGGTAGTCGAGGTTGTTCTGCACCGCACCGGGGCTGCGTCCCAGCTCGCGGGCGATGTCCCCGGCGCTGAAGTCGCATCCGGGATGGGTGTTGACGGAGCCGAACGATTCCAGGGAACGGCAGGTCCGTTGAGCTGCGGGACTGCCGCTGGTCGTCCGGCTGCCCGGATTTCATGGCGTCCATGGACGCTCGGCACGACGCCGCTGTCAACGACGGCGTTCATGACTCTTTTCCGCATCGCACATCACCGGCCGGAAACGCGAATCGGTCGACGGTGCCCGGCGGGCATGATGCCAGCATTCCGCGCGCTGAGAGGGTCACCGACGCGGCAGCGCAAGCACCGGCACGCTGTTACTACCCGCCGTCTGCCGACCGGTCAGGAACGACAGACACGCCTCGACGATGGAGTCGGCCGGGACTCGACGTCGAGGCTGCCTACCATCGGGCGATCTCGCGGTGACGCGGCCGTTGCGCACAGCTCATGTCGTGGTGGCGAGGACGTAGAGCAGGGCGACGAGGGTGGTGCCGGAGACGATGTCGCCCTGGTCGATGAGAGTACGGATCTTGGTGAGTGGGACCCACTCGATCCGGTCGGATTCGAAGCCGTCGACCGGTGGGCCGACGTGGACGGCGGACTCGCCCCGGTACACGTGGTAGCGCGAGGTCATCAGGCCGGGGCTGGGGTGGGTGGAGATCAGCGGGCGCAGCGGGCCGGGGCGCCAGCCGGTCTCCTCCTCGACTTCGCGGGCCGCGGCCTGGGCTGGGTCCTCGCCGGGTTCGATGCTGCCGATGGGGATCTCCCACCCGTAGGCGTCGGTGATGAACCGGTGGCGCCACAGCAGCAGCACGCACCCGTCCTGGATGATGACGGCCCCGGCCCCGGGGTGTGCGGCGCGGATCAGGCGATGGTCGAGGTGCCGGCCGTCGGGCAGTTCGACGTCGCAGGAGGCCACGTGGACCCACACGTCACGGTAGAGCGTGCGTTCCTCGCCGACCTTCCACCGCATGACGACTTCCCCTCTGCCCGGCGGATCTAATCCTGGTCCGACCTCGACGCAGGTCGCGGTCGAGGCTCAGACCTGAACCGGTCGTCGTGGCTACGCCGCTGGCGCGGCGTTGCCGGGAGTGCACAGCTGCCAGGCAACGGCGACAGGCCGGGCGCCCGCGTTGGCCAAGAACTCCTTGGCCGCCTGCCGGACAAGCTCGAGGGGGATGACGGAGTCGGCGGGGAAGTCCCGGTCGTTGCCCATGTAGCAGTAGTAGACCTCGTCACGCTGGCTGCGTGCGCCCTGGCTGTACCAGCCTCCGCCCGCACCCATGTACCACAGACTGCCGACCCCGTCCTCGGCGTCGACCCCGATGGCGAACTCGTGATCGGGGACCCCGGCCGCATTGAGGGGCCGCTCGGCCACATACAGCGTCGCCATGCTGTTGCTGAACGGCTGCGCCAGCAAGGCGTCAATCAGGGCGTCCATGTCCTCGTCGCGGCGCACGACAATGGGGTGCTCGCCGTGGTCCTGGTCGAAGTACGCCTCGACACTGGTGCTCATTGGTCTGGTACTCCCCGGTAGGTCTTGTGATTGCCGCCCGGCCAGCAGACGGTCAGTTCCCCTCCTGGGGGTAGGTACCGATTCAGTAAACCATCACAGCTCAGCTTGCCCGAACATGGGCCTTTCGGATTGTTGATCACGATGGTCTCCCTGGTCACGACGCCGGTGCGTGCCCAGGTCTCCCGCCTGGCCATGGCGAACTTCATCTCCACGTCGCCGGACGTCAGGAGCTTCGCACCGTTGGGGATGAGGCCAAGGCGGATCGCCCGCTGGTCGATCAACGGCGAGTAGTGGCCGTCATAGCCGCTGAGCAGCCGATGCGTCGCCCCGTGCCGGTCACGCCAGCGACCATGGGTCTTCGGTCGGGTTCGTCCCTCTCGAACGAACACCGGCATCTCGTCGAGATACGGCTGGGGATCGAATCGTCCCAGATGAGATGCCTCGGCGCCGTCTGTGGCACGCGGATCAACCTCCCGGGTAGCGTCGCCGGGCACAGACCCCAGCGACCCGCCGACGTCGACATGGAGCTGGGCGGCCTGGACGCGAGCCGCGGCAATCGCCGCCTGCACGTGTTGGTCTGCCTCATCAACCTGCCTGATCGCGCTGGTCGCCTCGTACTCGGCCCGGAGAACGGCTGGATGTTGCGTGGCTCCGAGGCGGCCCCGGAACTCGTCGCGATCCGCAGCGAGTTGCTCGCGGATCGCGGCCAACCTCGCCCTGGTGGCATGGAGGTCCCGGATCAGGGCCGACAGCGCCGAGGAGAGATCATCGTAGATCCTCATCGCGATCCCTTCCCGAGAGACCAGGCCAAGGATAATGGTCGATGGCTTTGCTGTGGGTGTCCGTCACTGTCCCGAGCCGGATCGTTAGCGAGTCGGTGGCGCACATGTCAGGGGTGGTGCGTAGGGTCGGAGGCGTGACCCAGGTGTTCCGGCTGCAGGCGCTGTTTCCGCTTCCCGAGGACCGGTTGCCTGGTCAGACGATCGAGATCACTCACGGTGAGGTGTTCACCAGGCCGTGGGTGGTCGACTTCATCCTGGATCTGCTCGATTACCGTCCTGGACGGGACCTGGCCGCGTTGCGGCTGGTCGAGCCCTCCTGCGGGGCCGGGGCGTTCGTCGAATCGATCGCCCGGCGGATCGGAGCTTCCTGCCGCAGCCACGGTCGGGACATCACCGAGGCCCTCGGGGCGGTGCGGGCGTTCGACCTTCTGGACCGCAATGTCACCGCCGCCCGTGACCGGGTGACGGCCGCGCTGATCGTTGACGGGTGGGAGGCGAAACCCGCCAGGAGGGTGGCAACCGCCTGGATCCGCCAGGGCGACTACCTCCTGGACGAGGTCCATGATGCGCCGGTCGATGTCGTGGTGGGCAACCCGCCGTACCTCCGGTTGGAGGATGTTCCCGACTCCCGCATGCGGGCCTACCGGGACGCGTGCCCGACCATGATCGGACGATCCGACCTCTACGTTGGTTTCTTCGAGACCGCGCTGGGCACCCTGGCACCTGGGGGCCGGCTGGGCTTCATCTGCGCCGACCGCTGGATGCGCAACCAGTACGGCCGGGCGCTGCGCAAACTCGTGACCAGCAGGTACTCGGTCGAGGCCGTGATCGGGATGCACCAGGTCGACGCGTTCGACGCCCAGGTCTGCGCCTACCCCGCCGTGACCATCGTCGGCAACGCCCCGCAGCGGCACGCCGTCGCGGCGACGGCCAGCCGGGAGTTCGACGCCGCCTCAGCCCAGCAGTTGGCCACCTGGATGCGGGCGGGAACGGCGGACGCCGTGGCCGGAGACGGGTTCAGCGCGGCCAGGCTGCCGCACTGGTTCACCGGCGACGACCTGTGGCCAGCGGCCTCCCCCGCGCGGCTTCGCATGCTCGAAGACCTCACCGACCGGTTCACCGCGCTCGGCGACCCCGAGTCAGGGGTTCGGGTGGGTATCGGGGTCGCCACCGGGGCGGACGCCGTGTTCATCACCGACACCGGCGACCTGCCTGTCGAGCTGGACCGGTTGCTGCCCCTGGCCATGGTTCGGGACACCAAGAGCGGTCAACTCCAGTGGTCTGGCCACTATCTGGTGAATCCGTGGGACGAGGAGGGCAAGCTCGTCGACCTCGTCCGCTATCCGCGGTTGGCCGCCTACCTGGCCAGGCACGAGACACAGTTGCGGGCGCGGCATGTCGGGCGTCGGCAGCCACATCGGTGGTACCGCACCATCGACAAAGTTGACGCCACCCTCACCAGCCAGCCGAAACTCCTGCTCGCCGACCTCAAACTGACCAGCGAACCCGTGCTCGACCCCGGCGGACACTACCCGCACCACAACCTGTACTTCCTCACGTCGGACCTCTGGGACCTGCGCATACTCGGCGGACTCCTGCTGTCCAAGGTCGCCGAGGCGTTCATCGACGCGTACGCGGTGAAGATGAGCGGTGGAACGCTGCGCTTCCAGGCCCAATACCTTCGCCGGATCCCGATTCCGGCCCTCGGCACCATGACCGATACCGATCGGGAAGCGTTGATCGATGCGTTCGAGCGGCGCGACGCGGCGGCGGCCACCCAGACGGCTCTCCATGTCTACGGGCTTGCTACGTTGCCAGGCTGAGGAGCTAATCTCCGCCGGGGGGGGCACGAGCGTGACACACCCCGCAGAGCAAGCCGTCCGCGCGTTCTGGGCGGCCCGCGAAACAGCAGCCGCCAGGCAAGCCGCTGCAGGCAGATCCGATGCGGGCACGCGGAGCGCCGTCACCGCCGGCGGCCATCTCGCAGCGCTCGAAGACATCGTGGTCAACGAGTTCATCGCCGCTGGCTTCGCCCCGGACTCGGTCCGGCGCACGACGCCGTGGATGTCTGGCGCGCATACGAGCAGGGCACGTTCGGCACGGTACGTCCGTGGCTTGGCTACTTCTTCCTCCTAGCGGAAGCCCCCGGATCCACCAGGCCCGTCGCCCTGCCGGCGACCGCGTTCCCGGTCGAGTCGATCCATGCGGACGGCCGAGCCCCTCGAACCATAGAAGACTCGGGCATGTGACACGCTGCTAGCGACCGGGTGATTCAGATTGCTCATGCAGCATGTCGCTCGCTAGCATGGCTTGGTTTTGCCAGAACTCTTGTGGAGGGGTGTCTGGCTTGAGCCAAAATGGAGCCGATGGTGAATGGTGCTCACTTTTGGACTCCTGTAGCCACCCCTCAAGCTTTTCATGCAAACTTCCGGATTGAAGCGGATGTACTTGACCGCCTCGAATCCAGTCTGTCAAAGGCAGAGCTGGTTGGATCGGATCTGGCAAAGAGACTCGTTGAAGCCCTAAAGGCCGAAAATCTTTCGAAGCCAGAGCAGTTGCTTCAGGTGATCACAAGTCATGTCGAGGCATCTGTGAAATGATACAAATTGAAGACATTCACATTCAAGAGTTCCGCGGCATCCGCTTTCGCGCCGACGGTAGCGGCGTGGAGGTCTTTCGTGGAAATATTCTCGTGCGGCAGTCAGTCCTGCGGGATGGTGCGCGTTGTCTGTGATGGTGATAATGACGAGCTCCTCCGATGTGACTGTGGCGCGATCCTATTAGTGCTCCGCGTCAGGCAATAGCACAGGAGCCGGCTACTCGAATTAATCTCTAAACGACCTGCATGAATAGCAGGTTGCGACTACATAGGATTCACAACTACATATCAATGACCACACTGGAATCCATGACGGATAGAACTGGCCCAATAGCCAATGTGGCTCCCGCCACACCAACAAACCCCGTCTTCGACGGGGAAATCGGCGTCCAGTCACGCATGGTCGGGCTCGCCGGACAGGTGATGGTCGGCGGCCGACAGGACCTCGATGACCAGTCGTCGGACGTGGCCGCCGCTGGCGGTGTAGAGCGCGCGTCGGCCGTCGCGGCGGGTACGCACCAGGCCAGCCAGCAGCAGTTTGGCCAGATGCTGGGAGACCGCGGGGCGGGCGGCTCCGGTCGCGGCGGCGAGGCTGGACACGTCGTGCTCGCCCTCGCGCAGCAGCCACATCAGCCGGAGTCGGGTGCCGTCGGCCAGCATGCGCAGCGCGGTGACGGCCGCGTCGATGCGGGCGGCGTCCGGGAGTGCCTGTTGCTCATGGCTGGCTGTTGCATCATTGTCGCGTGCATACATGAGCACCTATAGTGCCAGGTAGCCCGCCGTCCCCACAATCGCCACGGAGTGTCGACGATGAGCGCCCGCCATCAGCCACCGCCGCCCCCCGACCACCGCAGCGACGGCCACCCCCAGCACGGCCATGACCACGACCACGACCACGGCAGCGGCGGGACGGCGTGGTGGCACCGGCTGCGCCAAGCCCTCACGCCACATTCCCACGACCCGGCCAGCACAGTCGACGCGGCGACGGAGACCTCCCGGGACGGTGTCCGCGCGTTGTGGATCTCGTTTGTCGTCCTCGGAGCAACCGCGTTCGTGCAGGCGGGCGTGGTGTTGCTGTCCGGATCGGTGGCGCTGCTGGGGGACACGCTGCACAACGTGGCCGACGCGTTGACCGCCGTTCCCCTGGGCATCGCGTTCGTGGTGGGCCGGCGGGCCGCGACCCGCCGCTACACCTATGGCTACGGTCGGGCCGAGGACCTCGCCGGTGTCGTCATCGTGCTGGTCATCGCCGCCTCGGCCGCGCTGGCCGGGTACGAGGCCGGGCGTGGGCTGCTGCGTCCGGCGGAGGTGCGCCACCTGCCGTACGTGGCCGCGGCGGCCCTGGTGGGGTTCGCCGGCAACGAGATCGTCGCCCGCTACCGCATCCGGGTCGGACGACGCATCGGGTCGGCGGCCCTGGTCGCCGACGGTCTGCACGCTCGCGTCGACGGGTTCACCTCCCTGGCCGTTCTCCTCGGCGTGGCCGGCACCGCGATCGGCTGGCAGCGGGCCGACCCGGTGGTCGGGCTGCTGATCACGGCCGCGATCCTGGTGGTGTTCAAGGACGCGGCCCGGGAGGTGTACCGGCGGTTGATGGACGCCGTCGATCCGCCCCTGGTCGACGAGGTCGAGGCGACCCTCCGGGCCACTCCCGACGTGCTCGGGGCCGGTCAGGTCCGGTTGCGCTGGATCGGCCACCGGCTGCGGGCCGAGTGCGCGATCACCGTGGCCGGCACCACCCCTGTCGTGACCGCGCACGCCATCGCTCACGACGCCGAGCACCGGCTCATCCGGGCCGTGCCCCGCCTGACCTCGGCGATCGTGCACCTTGAGCCGGACAGCGCCGAACGTACCGTCCATCACGGGGCGGCTGCGGCGGGAACGGGCCGTGGGGGGACATCCGCTGCGGGCGTCGGCTGGCCTACGCTGTAGGTCCCGCTTCGGACAGGGCAGAACGGCGGCCATGACCTACCAACCGGATTCGGTGATCCCCCCAACGTCCGACGCTCGGCCGGATGCCCCGTCATGTCCGCTGGTTCCCGCTGGGGCGAGTGATCCGGTGTCATGGGGGTCGGCGGAGGCTGGTGCACTGGACGCCGTCCCGTCGGGGCGTCAGCACGATCTTCGCCGGTTGACCAGCGCGTGGCTGCTGTCGAAGCGTTCGGCGCACACCCAGCGTGGCTACCACCGTGATCTTGGCGACTGGCTTGCCTGGTGTGCCGAGCGGGATCTGGATCCGCTGGGCGCCCGGATGTCCGATGTGGATGCCTGGATCACCCAGCAGCGTCGGAGCGGGGGGAGGAACGGCCGTCCGGCCGCGGAGAGCAGCATCGCTCGCCGGGTGTCCACGGTTTCTTCCTGGTATGCGTATCTGGTACGCAACACGGCCGATGACCCGCGGCCCCTGATGACCCGGAACCCGGCCCGCACGGATGCCCGCCCACGCGTCGATCCGGATTTCTCTCCGACGGTGGGGCTGGACCGTAGTGAGGTGGACCGGCTCCAGGACCAGGCCGATGCCGACGGCGTGGTCTCCTCGGCCCTGATCCGGCTGCTGGTCGTCAACGGGCTGCGGGTCGGGTCGGCGCTCGCCGCGCAGATCGAGGATCTTGGCCATGACCGGGGGCACCGGGTGCTCACCGTGGTCGTCAAGCGGGGCAACCGTCGCCGGGTTGCCATCCCGCCGCTGGTTGGGGCGGCCATCGACGCCATGCTGGATGCTCGCGGGAATCCCGCCGAGGGGCCGCTGTTTGTGACCCCCAGCGGGCGTCCGCTGTACCAGTTGTATGTCTACCGCCTCATCCGGCGGCTGGCCAGGCGGGCGGGGATCGCGGCGGCCGAGCGGATTTCGCCGCACTCGCTGCGCCACACGGCGATCACGGAGCTGCTCAACGCCAGCGGTGGGGATCTGCGGCGGGCCCAGGATTTCGCGCACCATGCCGATCCGCGAACCACCCGGCGCTACGACCGGGCGCGCGACAGCCTCGACCAGCATGGTGCCTACCTGCTGGCCTCCCGGTTCGGCCGCCCGTAGTGCCGCTGGGCCCGCAGATCGCGCCGGTATCTGGTTAAGGTCCTCTTTTCGGGTCAGGCCAGGCGACGGGTGGCCGATCGGTGCTTGCGGGGAAAGCATCCGTACGGCGACGGGGGACGGCGATGGCTGCGGGTCCGGGGGCTGACGACGCGCGGCGGCGATGCCGGCGTCGTTCGGTCTTCCGCGCCGTGGCCGGGGGGATGGCGGGGCTCGGGTTTGTCGCTGGTCTGGTGTTCCCGGGGTTCGTGGTCCTGCTCGGGGTGCCGACGAGGCTGGCCCTCCGGCCGGTGTTCGTTGGGGCATGCCTGCTCGCGGGCATGGGCGTGGCGGTGGGAAACTACGCCCTGGTTCGCCTGGTGATTGGCCGTCGCCTGCGGCTGCTGGTCACTGGCATGTCGGCGTTGGAGGAGAACTTCCGCACCCCGGAGCGGGCGGCGGCGTGGGATCCCGCCGAGGCCGAGGCGTCCAGGTGTCGTCTCAGCGCCGAGTCGCGGGATGAGATCGGTGCGAGTGCGCGGGCGTTCAACCGCCTGTTCGATGCGCTGGTGGCGTCGTGGCGGTCCAGGACGGCGGGGGGTTCGGCGGTGGAGTCCGCTGCCGGTGCGTTGCACACCGCTGGGCGGCGGATCGATGAGGCGGCGGTGACCGCGGTCGAGGCGTCCACGACCGCGTCGGCGTCGGCGACCCAGGTGGGGCGGTCGGTGAAGTCTGCGGCCCAGCACGCGGAGCGGGTGGTCGGGGAGTTGGTTGGGACCTCCGACCGGGCCCGTGACCTGGTGCGTTCCGCGGAAGCCGCGGCGCGGACGGTGGAGGCGGTCGATCGTACGGTCCGGGCGGTGTCCGCGACCAGTGAGCAGCTGGCTGGGCAGATGGGTGCGGTGGAGGCGATCGCGCGGCAGATTCGGTTGCAGGCGCTGAATGCGAAGATCGAGGCGGTCCGGGCGACGGGAGGGCAGGGCGGGTTCGGGGTGATCGCCGAGGGGATCGCGGCGCTGGCCGTGCGCACCGCCGGTGTGATCGCCGAGGTTGGTGCCCAGGTGTCGGACAATCAGCGGCAGGTCGCCGAGATGGCGGGGGTCATGGATGCGCTCGCGTCGTTTGCCACCGGGGTTCGGGGGGATCAGACCGAGGTGGCCACGCGGTTGGAGGATCAGGTCAGGCAGTTGCGTGAGGTGGTGGCCGCGACGGGGACGGCGGAGCAGGACGCGTCGCGGATCGTGGTGGCCATTTCCGCTGCGGGGGATGCGATTCGGCTGACCTCTGCCGCGGTGGAGGAGACGCGTTCGGCGGTGGATGATCTGATTCGTACCGCGTCGGAGTTGAGTTCCGCCGGGTAGGTGGGTGTGCTCGTGGCTACCCACCGGTAGGTGTGGCACAGCTGTCGTCTCAGCGACAGTGAATCCCCACCTAAGGCCGATCACGGCCCGGGGGTGGCCTCAGCCGTCCCGCGGGCGGTTCACGGGCGGTTCAGCCGTCCCGCGGGTAATCAGGTGACAGAGCCCGGTGATCGTGTGCAGAATGGGTGCTGGCGTGTCGTGTACCGCCGCTGTTGGGCTGGTCTTGTGGGATGCAAGCGATGAAGGGGGGACGAACGTGACCGTTGTCGGTGAGTGCTGTGTGCCCGCCGCCGCTTGGTGGTTCCGTTCGTTGTGCCCTCCGCTTCTGTGATCGTCCCGGTCGGGGGAGGGCGCACCCTTCCCAAGGAGATCTTCCCTTGCCCGACAACAGTGCACTGTTTGATCACTCCGCCTCGCGGCTCGTCTCACTGGGGTGGGATGACCGCGTCGAGTCCAATCTTGCCGATGTAGCGGGTGACTTGTGTCCTGGCCGTGTGGTCCGGGTCGAGCGGGGCGCCTGTGTGGTGGCGCTCGCCGACGGTGACCATGCGGCCCGTTCGACCATCGCGGTGGCGGTGGGCGACTGGGTTGGTGCCCGCTGGCGCGGGGATGCCCTGGTCGTGGAGGTCGTCGCGGCTCGCTGGTCGCAGCTGGCACGCCGTGATCCGGGGGGCCATCGTCAGGTCCTGGCCTCGAACATCGATAGCGTGTTCATCGCGGCGCCGGCCGACCGTCTCTCGGCGGCCAGGGTCGAGAGAGAGACCGCGATGGCCTGGGACAGTGGTGCCCAGCCAGTCGTGCTCCTCACCAAACTCGATCTCGCTGAGACGGGATTGGTCGAGGGGTTGCGTGAGCGCCTGCTCGGGGTGGAGGTCATCGCGACCAGTGTGGTGACCGGCGCCGGCATGGAGCGGGTCGCGGCCCTGCTCCGTCCGGCGCGCACCGGGGTGCTGCTCGGCCCGTCTGGCGCGGGCAAGTCTTCACTGATCAATGTGCTGGTGGGTACGCCGCGGCTGGCGGTGGGCGATGTTCGCGCCGGTGATCGGCGGGGCCGCCATACCACCAGTGTTCGGCAGCTGCTTGCCGTTCCTGGCGGCGGTGTTCTGATCGACACTCCGGGGCTGCGCAGCCTTGCCCTGGCCGGGGCGGATGGTGTTGCTGTCACCTTCGCCGATATCGAGGATCTGGCCAGCGGGTGCCGGTTTGCCGACTGCCGCCATGAGTGCGAACCGGGCTGCGCGGTCCTGGCGGCGGCCGAGGCCGGGCAGCTTGACCCCGACCGGGTGGCCAATTACCACAAGTTGCGGCGCGAGCTGGACTTTCAGGCGCGTCGGGGTGATCCGGTTGCTCGTGCCGAAGCCGAACGGATCTGGAAGATCCGGGCGAAGGCCACGCGGCGGCTGTTCCGGGACCGGGAGCGGCACCAGGAGTAGGACGAGGTGGCGGCCTTCCGGGGTCGCGCCGGCATAGCGCGATTCGTGTGGTGCGGGGCGAGCGGATGTCTCGTCCCGCACCACCTGGTGCTGGGTCCTACGTCGAGTGGCTGCGGAAGCCGAAGATGGCGCTGTCTCGCCGGCGTACCTGTCGCGGGGGTAGGTCGTCGATCCAGCCGAGGCGCTCGCGGGCTTCCGCCTCCAGTGCCTCGCGTCGGTTGCCGAGCCGGGCGAACACCCACGAGATGCCGTACCGCATGCCCAGGGCCGCGGTCAGATTCGGCTGTTCTTGGGTCTCATACTCGAAATACAGTTCCTCGATGTGGCAGAAGGCCGACTGGTGGAGGATCTCGTCGAAGGGTGGTGTCCGGTTGCCGGGATGGGCCTCCTGGGGGATGTCCGCAAGGTAGGTCTCCAGCAGGGTGTCGATGTCCTGCCACCACGGTGCTGGGGCGGTGACGGCGGTCGGGGTGACGAGCACCACCGCGCCGGTACGGTCGGTGAGGGTCGTCAGCCGTTCCAGGACTTGGTCCTGCGGGTACATCCAGTGCAGCGCCTGGCCGATGGTGACGGCGCGGAACGGGGCCAGGTCCGTGACCGGTGCCAGGTTGTGGGAGTCGGCTCGGACGAAACGGACGTTGGTCACGTCCGCGGCTGCGCAGCGGCGGATGCCTTCGGTGAGCATGTCCGGTTCGGGGTCGACGGCGGCGATCTGTGCGGCGTACGGGGCCAGCCGTTCGGCGAGGATTCCCGGCCCGCAGCCGAGGTCCAGGAGTTGTTCCTTGCCGGTCAGTCGCAGTCTCGCGGCGAGCAGGTGGCCGAAGGTCGAGCTGATGCGGTAGCGGTAGTCAGCGTAGAACCCGGCGCTGTTCTGGTACGGACGAGAGAGATCAACTGGCATGTCGCGACTGTAGCGCGTCGTTGTCGGGGTTGAGTGACATCGGTACAGCCGTCGGCGCCGAGAAGGATCTTGACTCACCGTCCTACTTGCCCAGCAGCGTCGGCCAGAACACCGCCAGGATCAGGACGGTCAACGCGGCAAGGCCGAAGATCGCCAAGCCTCCGATCCAGACCTCGAATCCCCGGAATCGCGAGAGGAATCGCGACGGCCAGTCGGGGCTTCGTTCCTGGATGCGCTTGGCAGCCCAGGTGCGTCCGTGCCACGAGGTTCCGAAGCGTCGGGTCTCGTACTCTTCCAGCCAGTGAGCGTCTGTCCACTCCGCCTGTCGATGTCTGGACATGAGGTGCATCGACAGGACTGTCATCACGATCGCGAGGCGGCGGGCTTCGCGGCGTGGTAGAGACAGAACGCAGCCACGGTGAGGGCGCAGGAGGCGCGGAGACGGTCTGGACCCGGGCGGTGCCGTTGACTTGTCCAACATCGTTGGATAAGTTTTCCAACGTTGTTGGACAACGGTGAAGGGAGTCTCGTGTCGCCCAGAAGGGCCAGCCATCCCAAGCTCACCCGGGAACAGATCGTCTCGGCGGCGATGCGGCTGATCGACGACTTCGGCATGGAGGGCTACTCGATGCGTCGACTCGGCGCGGAACTCGGCATCGACGCAAGTACGATCTACTACCACGTACCCGGCAAGACCGCCCTGGACGATCTCATCGTCGACGAGATCATGGGGAGCATCGATCTCACAGTCGACGACGCGTCGAAGAGCTTCCAGGACCGCGTCGTCGACGCTGGACGACGCTACCGACGGGCGTTGCTACGCCATCCAAAGGCCATGCCACTCGTCGCGGTTCGGCCCCTGCGGACCCCGGCGCAACTCCACGTGGTCGAGACACTCGCCCAGATCTTCCTCGACGCCGGGTTCCGCCCGATCGAGGCATTCGCCGCACTGGACATCTGCGGCATGACCATCCTCGGAATGACGAACATGCACGCGGCGTCCCTGGTTCGCGCCGAGCCCGCGGGGAATCCCGCCGACCTCGAATCCGCAGCAGGCGGGCGCGACTCCGACGTCACACGGCTGCTGGCCCGACACGGACGCCTCGACGCCGAACTCGAATTCGAGTGGGCGATGCGAGCCACCGCGATCGGACTCCTCGCCATGCACGAAACCGGTGCACTGGCGCCGGACGCGGACACGAAGGCGTCGAGACCACCCGAATCCCAGGATCCGGATGAAGACCAGCCATGAGTGACGTCCTGGTCGTCGTCGCCCTGGTTGCCGTTCCACTCGCGGCATTGTGGCAGCTGAGCCCCGGCACGGTCACCCCGTACCTGGACGAACGCGGAGTGCCGCTGCGAGGCAGTGTCTCCGACAAGGCCCGGATCAGCGTCAACGGCGTGGACCTGGGCATGTTCATCCGGGGCAGGGACCGCACGAGACCGGTACTGCTGTTTCTCCACGGCGGCCCCGGTATGCCGGAGTACTTCCTCGAGCGCACCCGTCCGTCCAACCTGGAGGACGACTTCGTGGTGTGCTGGTGGGAGCAGCGGGGCGCCGGGATGTCCTACCATCCGGCGATGCCGCACCAGTCCATGAGCGTGGACCAGCTGATCTCCGACACCGTCGAGGTGACCAACTACCTTCGCGAACGGTTTGACCAGGACAAGATCTACTTGCTGGGACACTCCTGGGGGACCTTCCTCGGCATCCAGGTGGCGGCCCGGCGCCCCGATCTCTACCACGCCTACGTCGGGATGGGACAGATCACTCACCAGATCCGGTCTGAGATCCTGTTCCACCGGTACGCGATCACGCAGTTCGAGCAGATCGGCGACACCCGCATGGCGCGCAAACTCCGAAGAGCCCCGGTCACGACGACGCTCCCCCTCCCGCGGTCGTACCTGAAACTCCGCGACACAGCGATGCACCGGCTCGGTGTCGGAACGACCAGGGACATGACCTCCGCGATCAGCGGGATCTTCATACCAGTGTGGGCTACCCGCGACTATACGATGCGCGAGAAAATCGCTATCGGCCTCGGGAAAGCCTACTCACAGCGCCGCCTGTGGAACACCTTCCTGGCGACCGACCTCACCGCGATCGTGCCGCGGTCGGAAATCCCGATCTACATCTGTCAGGGACGCTTCGACTACACGGTCAACTCCAGCCAGGCCCGTTCCTACCTGGCCAGGCTGTCAGCGCCGGTGAAGGGCTTCTACACCTTCGACAGCGCCGCCCACAGCCCGCTGTGGGAACAGCCCGAGCGGATGCGGCGCATCCTCCGAGAAGACGTGCTGACCGGCCAGACCACGCTCGCCGACGATGAACGCGGATAGGTCTCCGGAAGAGTCGTCGGAACGGCGTTCGCGCCCCATCGGAATCCCGTCACACCGCAGGCTGGTGTCGGTGCAGCATCGCGGCCAACTCGACCGGGCGGCTGACCATGGGCCAATGCCACGTGGGCAGCTCCTCGTAGCGCCAGGTGTCGCCGGCCATGTGCCGACACAACGGCACCGTGGCGGCCATCGCGGCGGCCTGGGCGGGCCCGGGTGGTCCGGCGGCACTTCGAGGCGTGCGTGTTCTCCTACCTCGTGGCAGATCTGCGTACCGGGGATATCGCGGTGGCTGGGTCGGAGGCGTACGCCAACTTCATGGAGCAGCTGCTGCCGCCGCAGGAGTGCGAGCCTCTGGTCGCCGCGTACTGCCGCGAGGCGGGGTTGCCCGCGGACGCGGCCGGGGCGGTGGCCACGTTGCGTACGCAGCTGGAGCAGACCGCGGCCGGGGTCGATACCGGGTTCCCGGCGAACACCGATCTGCGGCTCACGTCCGGGCGGCCGGTGCTCAAACCCCGTCAGGGCAAGGAACGCCGCCAATCGGCGCTCGACTTGGAGCAGGCGATCCACGAGCGGATGCCCGAGCGCGGCATCTTGGAGATCTTGACCAGGACGGCGTACCTGACCGGCTGGCACCGTGTAGGAAGTTGACGGCGTTGCCTCCGGCGAGGACGTAGAAGTAGTGGCCAGTGGTGTCGTATCGGGTGACGTTGTCAGCCACGGCGGTCTGCTGGTAGACGCCGTCAAGGGTGTGCAGTTCGAGTTCGTCTTCGCTGGAGGTGACCGAGGCGATGTGGGCGCCGTTGGCGAGGCGGGTGAAGTCGTCGCGGCGCAGCGCCAGGTGGCCGGTGGCGCACATGACCATCCCGGCGGTGGCGATCGCCGCGGCACGGGTCGCCGCCACGCCGAAGCCCTGCGACAGGGCCTGGGTGGCACGGATCGGGTCGTCGCTCTTGGGTTTGGGCAGCACCGCGGCGAGGCCGGCGATACGGCCGACGGCCCGCACGAACGATGGCCGCTCGGCCAGCAGGTGGGTGACCAGCAGCGCCCGGGCCTCCGTCGGCCCTGGCGGGCCGACGGTGTCGGTGACGTGCCGGAAGTAACGGTCCAGCCGCGCGAGCTCGAACGCTTCCACTACAACGCCTCCCGAACCAACGCCGTCAGCCACTGCCACGGGCCGCGCCGTTGCGGCGACGCTGGGGCGAGGACGGGCAGAGCTTGGGTCTGGTCGAGCAGCGCCAGGGTGCCCTCGTAGCGGGCACGGGTCGCGGCCAGGGACTGCTGCTGCGGGCACGGTGCCGGGCGGCCACTCTGGTCGGCGTCGAGCTTTCGTCCGGATACCGGCTCGGCACGTGCGGGTGCCATGACCTGCCTCCCTCACAAAGATGATCGACGATCGATCTACCTAACGTAGGGAGATGTGCTGGTCACAGGTGGGTCGCGGTGTCCTGCTGGGAGCATTACGCAGCGCGATGGGTAGGACATGACGTCCTACCCATCGCTTTTTAGCCTGTTGGGGTGGGTCAGCCGGCCGGAACGCCGATCCGCTCGGCCAGGCTCTTCAACCCTGGCAGGCGTTCGCGACGGCGGCGGGTCAGCAGCTCGGCGATGGTGGCGCGGGCGATGCTCTGGTGGGCGAGCATGTCGGGGGCCAGTTTCTCGGCGCGCAGCAGCGTGGACACGGCTTCAGGTGAGCGGCGGTCGGCCATCTGCACGTACGCGACGGTGAGCAGGTGCCGCGACTGCATCGCCGGGGAGATGGAATCGAACGCCGGAACCTGTGCTTCCAGGCGGATCGCATCGCGGCAGCGGTCGTCGGCCGCCGCGACGGTCACGGCGGTCATCGCCGCGAGGGTGCCGCCGAACCCAAGCCCTGCCAGGGGCACGGCCGAGGATTTGTCGGTGACACGGGCTTTCCACGGCCGGGCCGGGCGGTCGGCCTCCACCCGGGCTGCGGCCGACGCCAACTGGGGCAGCAGTTCGCGGGCCTCGGCGAGGCGTCCGCTGCGGGCGAGGGCGACGCAGCCGTAGCGCAGGTTCTCTCCCCAGATCGCCACCTGGTCCACGTTGGTGGTGCCCATGCGCGGCTCGATCTGGCGCGCGGTGGCGAGGGCAAGTTGCTCGGCCTCGGTCATCAGGCCCTGCCGGGACAGCAGCCATACCCGCGAAGCGGACAGCCCGGCGACCAGCAGCGGGTTCTCAGTATCCCCTGCCGCGGTGAGGGCCTGGTGCATCGCGAACGACGCGAGGTCGTCGTGGGCCAGATGGGCCAGCAGCGACGCGGTCAGGTGCAGGAAGTCGGCGCGTACCGGCCGGCCCAGTACAGCCGCCAGCAGTCGGCCAGCTCCGCGCGCAGCGCATCGCGGCCAGGCGGTTCCGCGGTGGCGGGCAGCAGATCGAGCACCACGCGGCGCAGTTGGCCCATCTCGCCGTCCTCAGCGCCGACGACGAGGCCGCGCGGCTTGCCCAGCAGTTCCCCCACGTCCAGGTCGAGCACGGCGGCGATGCGGTGCAGGGTGTCCATGCGGGCAGTGTGACGCTGGGCCTGCTCCAGCTTGCGGATCGTGTCCACCGACAGCCCGGCCCGCGTGGCCAGGTCGGCCTGGCTGAGCCCGCGCCGCACCTTCGGCACCAGACTCATCCGCGAAGGCCACGACATCGTCATCGTCGCCGAACTCATGGGCCACAAACGACTTGATCAAACCCGACGCTACGCCCTACCCAGCCAAGCCGACCGCGAACAAGCCATCCTCAGCCTCCCGACCGACCGGTAACCAGCGGCAACGACACGACCATCAAGATTTACTACCGGTTTCCGGCGTATTCCGGTCGCCCCCGACGTAGATCGCAGGTCTGTGGTCGGCCAGCACTGATGACGGTCACCCGCTCTCCTTCTCTCCCCCCCCGTAGGATAACGGTGATTATCCTACACACCAGCAGGCACCCAGATTCGATTACGCGAAACGCAAAAGCGTTATGACTTTTATGGAATCGAAACTGGGTCGCAGGATTCGGCTCCGGACCGGCACCTGGGAACCAAGGCTCGGGCTGACCGCCTGGTCACCGTGCGCGTGCCGGGCCCGGGGCGACCGGTTTCGACACCGGCCCCATCGGTGACCAGATCTTCGACATCGACCTCCACGGCCACGACCGGGCCGTCCATGCGTGCGCGTGGAAGGACTACGACCGGTGGCAGGCGCGGCTGAGTCGCCGGCTGGCCAACGGACTGCCCGACGATCTGCGCGAGCCCCTGGCGGAGCGGACGGCCCGGCGGCGGTGGCTCGGTAACCGGGCGGCGCGGGTCACCACACGTACGGGATCAGCCGAGCGCGGCTCGCCGCGAACTCGCGGTAGCGGTCGCCCAGCGTGGTGGTCAGGGCGCGCTCCTCGATCCGGAGGCGGTACAGCAAGGCGATCAGTGTCGGGCCGACCGCGCCCACGGTGCTGACCCAGTTTCCCAGCATCAGGCCGGCTCCCGCGAAGGCGAGCAGTAGGCCGGTGTAGCTCGGGTGTCGCAGAACGCGATATGGACCACTGTCCACGACGGGCTGGTCATCGCTGGTCTTCACCACCACGGTGAAGTACTTCCCGAGGGCCAGAAAAGACCACCAGCGCAGCAGCAGGCCGAACCACGCGATCACCGCGCCGAGCGCGAACAGCCACACGCCACCGCCGATCGCGGCGCCCGGGGCGACAGCCCGGCCGAGAGGCAGCATCAGGATCCCGCAGAAGAACATCGCCCTGAGCCCGGCCTCCGCACACACGCTGACGCTGCTCGCGCCGCGGCGCACGCGCAGCGCCTGCAGAAGTTCGCCCGCCGAAAACGCGCCGGCGCTGGCGAAGAACATGGCCCGCGCTGAGTTCGACAGCTCGTCGTAGGGTACGGACACGCCGCGAGTATCACCGTTCTTGTCGCCGTATACAATCATCGATCCCGATGGGCACCCGGCCGACACCGCGCGGGTGTGGATCGAGCAGACGATCCGTAGAATGTCCAGCCGGTGCCGGGCGATCTTCTCCAGGCGGATCTTCCCCGGGCGGTCCAACAGGAAGCACGATCGTCATGATCGACGTCAATGAGCACGACCTCCACGGCCACGTCTGCCCGGCGATGCCCAAAGGTCCGCATCCCCTGCCAGGCCCACCTGAACGGCGCTCGGTGATGACCACCCCCAGCGGGCGGTACCGGTGACCGCGGTCCTCGCCGGGCTGGTCACCTTCGGGTTCACCCTGCTGCTGAGCATCGCCGGCCTCGGCGCGGCCTTCATCCTCATCCCGGTGTTCCTGGCGCTCGGCGTCGAGGTCCACACCGCCATGGCCACCGCGCTGCTGCTCAACGCGGTCTCCATGTCGGTGGCCTCGGTCAGCTTCATCCGCAACCGCCTCGTGGTCTGGAAGATCACATGGCCGATCCTGGTCGTGGCCGTCCTGCTCTCCCCGGTGGGCGCGCGGGTCAGCCAGCATCTGGACCGCACCATCCTGCTCTGGCTGTTCGTCGGGTTCCTGCTCTTCGCCGCGTCGATGATGCTCTTCTACACTCCGCGCCCCAGGCAGACCCTCGGCAGCACCGGCGCTCTGACCGGCGTCGGGGTGGGCGTCGGCGGCGCGGCCGGGTTCCTCGGCGGCCTCCTCGGCGTCGGCGGCGGCAACATCATCGTCCCGTCCCTCGCCGCCCTCGGCCTCCCCACCAAAAAGGCCTCCGCCTCCAGCGCGTTCGTCGTCATCTTCGCCTCCCTCGCCGGCTTCGCCAGCCACGCCACCCTCGGCGGCATGGACTACCCCCTGCTCTCGCTCACCACCGCCGGCGCGGCCGGGGGCGCCACCCTCGGCGCCTGGCTGATGACCGACAAACTCAACGCCCGTCAAGTCAAACTCCTCATCGGTGTGGTCCTCCTCGCCGTCGCCGCCAGAATGGTCTGGAACCTGGTCTGACACCGCGACACCCGGGCCCACGTATCGGGCAGAGGACTACAGCGGGTCCCCGTACAGCCCCCAGGTGGCCAGGGCCCGTCCGGTCTTGGCCATGATGTCGGGGTCGGCGGCCTGCGCGACGGCCGTGGGTTTCCATCGCCAGCCCCGCCGGCTGCGGTCCCGCGGGTTCAGGCCGACTTGCCGGGTACTGGTTGCCGGGTACTGGGTCCGGTCGCCGGGGGCGATCCGGTCTCGCGGGAGCGATCTGGCCTACGACCGCTGTGCCCGGTCGCGGAAGAATTGCCGGGAGGCCTTTGCCCGGATTTTCCATACTCGTTCTGCTTCGCCCCGGGCGATGGGGTCGTCCTTGCGGATTTCGAAGTCGAGTTCGCGTTGGAGCTTGTGGTAGTTGGCCACCCGGCGGGCGTCGAGTGCTCCGGTGTCGACCGCGGCCGTGACCGCGCAGCCTGGTTCCCGGTCGTGGCGGCAGTCGGTGAAGCGGCAGCCTTCCGCCAGGGCCTCGATGTCGGCGAACGCGAAGGCGAGGCCCTCTCCGTCGCCGGCCAGGGCGAGGCCGCGCAGCCCGGGGGTGTCGATCAGGACGCCGCCGGTGGGGACGGCGAGCAGGTGCCGGACGCTGGTCGTGTGGCGTCCTCGCCGGTCGCCGGGGCGGACGTCTGTCGTGTCCAGCAGGTCCGCGCCCAGCAGGATGTTGGCCAGCGACGACTTGCCGGCACCGGACGGGCCGAGGAGGACGGCCGTGTGGCACGGGCGCAGCGCGTCCGCGACCTGGTCGACGCCCTCGCCGGTGACCGTGCTCGTGGCGATGATGTCCACGCCGCACAGCCGGGTGCGAAGCTCCGTGATCAGCCCGGGTGCGGCCAGGTCGCACTTGGTGACCAGGACCAGTGGTTGGGCGCCGCTGTCCCAGGCGACGACGGTTTCCCGCTCGACCCGGGCGGGGGACAGGCGGTCTGCCGGCGCGGTGATGCAGACGAGGTCGATGTTCGCGGCCAGGATCTGGGTACGGCCCTCCGGGTCGCGGCGGGTCAGCTGGGACCAGCGGGGCGCGATGGCGTCCACCAGCAGGTCGTCTCCGCACCGGTGGGTGGCGACCCAGTCGCCGACGGCCGGTGTGACCGTGGCGCGGGCCGGGTGGGTGCCGTCGGCGAGGGCCACCATGCAGGCTCCCCGCTCGACCCGGACGACACGGCCGGGATGCGGGCCGCCGTCGATGTCGGCGAGGAGGGCCTCGACCCGGGTGTCCCACCCCAGCGCGGCCAGTGGCGGGGTGGGGTCGGCGGAGGGGGCGTGGTGGTCGGACACGGCAACGTTCTCCTCGTGATGCAGGTGCCCTCCCTCGGCGGAGGCGACCTATCCGGGTGGGGGACGGTGGGTCTTCTAGGCCGCTGGCGGCACGGCCCGCACCGCCCGGATGACGTCGTCGATGCTGACCAGGCTGCGGGGGTCCCGGCCGGCGAGGGCCGATTCGATGGCCCGGCGGATCCAGGTCGAGGAGCTGACGACGTCGGCCTGGGCCGCGGCGTCGATGCGGTGTTTGAGTTCCGTCGACAGTCGTAGCGAGGTCACCACGGTCATCGGTGCGTCGGGGTCGGCCGGGGGCAGTGCCGCCAGCAGCGCCGTCTCCTCCCCGGCGGTGGTCGGGGGGTCGAAGGCGAGGTTGTCGATCATGTCGTTGGCCTGCTCGACGTTCAGGTCCAGCAAGCGGAGGTCGCTTACCTGCCGTTCTCCCATGCTTCGAACTCCTCTCCCTGCGTGGCGCTCAACTCCCGGGCGCCGATGATGACCGAGTCGAATCCCTCCACGGGACGTACCACGACGATCAGGGCCCGGCCCGTTGCTGTGCGTCCCCAGATTGACCGCAGGGGTATGCCCTCGGGGGTGTGAGCGGGCACGATCCGGCGGTGTCCGCTGGAGAGCACCTGGATGACTTCGTGAGGTTCGATGCCGCGCGTGGCGATGACGCCGAACGCGATCTGCAACCACCGGTATGGCACAGATCAAATGTACTACGGTCTGCGCTACGGCGGGGATCACCCGGGTGAAGCCATGTCTCAGCAGACCGCTTCGATCGCCCCCTGGTCGCGACCCTCGTCGTGGTCCCGCCCCTGGCCACGCGGCGGGCCGGGACCACGACGTCACCGGAGTCCGACGAGGCTCCCGCCGGTCTCGGGTGTAGGCCCACACCGCGGAAAACGCCAGGTGGCCCGCGCCCCGCGGCACCTATCGACCCTCGCGCATCGACACGGAAAGGCGGGCATCAACTACGGTGGGTGGTATGGCCGAGAGTATCGACGGCACGTTCGAGACTGTGCCCTCCGTCGAGGACGACACGACCCGGGCGAGCATCGCCCGCATGTACGACTTCCTGCTCGGTGGCAGCCGCAACTTCGCCGCCGACCGGGCCGCCGCCGGGCGGGCCGTGACACAGATGCCCGACCTGCCCGCCGTGCTGCGCGCCAACCGGGCGTTCCTCGGCCGGGTGGTGCGCCACCTGCTCGCCGCCGGTGTCCGGCAGTTCCTCGACCTCGGCTCGGGCATCCCCACCGTCGGCAACGTCCACGAGATCGCCCACCGCCACGACCCGACCGTCCGGGTGGTCTACGTCGACCTCGACCCGGTCGCCGTGCTGACCGCCGACGAGATCCTCGCCGGCGACCCGTACACCGCCGTGGTCCGCGCCGACCTGCGTCGCCCCGATCTGATCCTCGACCACCCCGACGTGCGCCGGCTGATCGACCTCGACCATCCGGTCGCCGTCCTCATGGTCGCCGTCCTGCACCTGGTTCCCGACGCCGAGGACCCGGCGGGCATCCTCGACCATCTCCACCAGGTCCTGCCCGCCGGCAGCTATCTGGCCCTGTCGCACATGAGCCCACCGGAACGCCAGACCCCGGCGGGGATGAGCGAGGCGCAACGCACCTACGCCCGCAGCGGCAACCCCCTCTACCCCCGCCGCCTCGACCAGATCGAGGC
>JABDRL010000325.1 GCA_013041765.1 Dactylosporangium sp.
GGCGACGGCCGTCGACCCCGACGACGGCGCGGCCGAGGTCGGAGTCGCCTGGGGCTGCCGCGCATCGCAGCCGCCGGCGACGGCCAGCACCGCCACCGCCACCACGGCGGGCAGTGACCGGCGAGCCCCCGGCAGGCCGTTCGCCAACCCGCGCATGGATCCCTCCCGACGACGGCGTACGACACGCCCGGCGCATCACCGTAGACGCAAATCCGCGCCGGGGAAACCCTCAGGAATCAACGGGCTCGGTGGCCGGGGTGGTCTTCCGCCGCCGGCCCCACCTGCCGGGAAGATCGGTCAGGGCCGCCAGCCCGGCTCCGACGAGCTCGGCGACGAAGAAAATCATGCGGGAAGCCCAGGCGATCCCGAAGGCGATCTCAGCCTGCCGGTTGCCGATGACGAACGGCGCCATGGTGGCCATCAGGAGTCCCTCCCGGCCACCGACGCCGGACGGGGTCGGAAAGAACATCGCCACCGCGACCGCCACCGCGACCGCCCCGACGCACCGCAGGTAGGCCGGCAACCCGTCGCCGACGCCGCCGTCGAAGAGCAGCCAGAGATGGGCGCCGTAGCACAACCAGGTCACGATGCTCCAGGCCAGGATCCGCAGCACGCCGGCCCAGGTCAGCGGGGCTTCCAGCGGAGGCCGCCGGAGCACCCGCAGGGCGGTCGACACCAGGAAGGTCAGCACGCGGGGCACGATGGCGATCAGCGCGAACGGCAGCACGACGATCATGCTGAGCAGGCCGATGCGGACGGGCCTGACATACGACAGACCAGCGTCCGATGAGGTGATCAGGACCGGCAGCGCCGCGACCCCGACGATCAGCGCCGCGACGATGCCAATGGCCATGGCCGTCATCGAAGCGAGGAACGCCCTGGCCCGCGGCACGCCCGCGCGCCGTCCCAGCTCGGTCTGCAGCAGGTAGACCCACACCGTGCCCGGCACGTACTTGCCCAGCTGCCCGATGACGAACACCCGGGCCGCGGCGGGAAAGGCCACCGGGTTGCCGATGTCCCGCACGGCATCCCGCCAGGCCATGGAACTCGCGGCGAGCCCCAGCAGCACGGCGAGGGTGGACAGCAGCATCGTGGTCCAGGTCAGGGTCTCCCAGGCCGCACGTACCGCGTCCCAGTTGGTGACGAGGTAGTACCCGATCGCAACGAAGATCACCACGGTGAAGACCAGCTTGGCGATCTTCAGGATCCGCTGGCGCAGCCCCACCCGCTCAGCGGGCGCATCCACCGGCGCGTCCTCCGCCGGATCGGCGGCAGGCACGGCCGGCTGTGCCTGGCCCGCGGACGCCAACTCCTGGTCGTCCACTGTCGCGGCATCGGTCACCGGTCATCAGCCTCCAGACTCAGTCGCCGAGCGAGACGACCTCGACCCGGTCAGGATACTTCTCGGCAAGGTACCGCGCCGCTTCCATGTTGGTCATCGCGGCCTCGCCCCCCGGGGTGTCAGCGGCGGTTCCCGCATCCCGGCCCGGATGCGCGGCGCCGGGGTCGGCGGTCAGGAACGCGGCCTCCGGGTCGGACACCAGAAACCTGATCGGCAGCGCGGTCTCCAGCACCTGCCGTTCGAGATCGGCCAGGGTCCGCGGATCGCCGTCCGGGTAGAGGAACGCGTACCACCCGACGCCGACGACGTAGGTGCGCTGCATGGCGAGGCCGTAGAGCGTGCCGTAGAAGTCCGCCCAGCCACCGTGGCTGAGGTCGACGGTCACCCGCCCGGCCCCCTGCGGGTATCGCCGGGAGGCGTCGTAGGCCACGGCGGGGCCATCGCGGCGCACCCCCTCCCGGCCGCGCACCAGTCCCGTGCCGTAGCTGCCACCCGCGCTGGAACTCGGCGGCCCGTTGACCGCCCCGAACAGCGTGAAGGCCGCCAGTGCCAGCGCGCCCGCCGGCAGCAGCGCCCGCACCCGGAACCGCCCCGGCCCGGTCGGGGGCTCCGGCAGCAGCCTCGCCACCGCGGCTAGGCCCACGATGGCGAGGACCATGACGAGGTGGTAGCCCTTCTCGCCGTAGTACGAGGTGCGGCGACCCGTTTCGAGGTACTGATAGGCCGCGATCCCTCCGGCCAGCATGATCGAGGCTGTCGCGGCGGCGGCCCAGAGCCGCCAGGCCGGCGAGCGCAGCCCGGAGCCCGTGGCCAGGGCCGCCGCGATCACGAGGAACACCGCGAGCAGGACCTCCGGATCCACCGGGATCGCCGTCCCCGGCAGCAGCAGTTGCGCCCCCCGGTTGGCCATCGGGTTGTGCAGCGCCGGAATGGCGGCCGGCAGCGCCCAGACCACGGCCGCCCCCAGCAGCACCGGTCGCCGCAGGACCTGGCGCCGGCGAGCCAGCAGCCAGCCGAGCGCCGCCACGACGACCACCGGCATGAACAGGTAGTAGGTGAAGCCGATTCCGACGGTGAGCGCCGCGAGGGCGAGCAACTGCTCCCTCGGGTCCGACAGCGGCCGGGCGCACAGGGCGACGAGCACGGCGACGAGCCCGAGCCCCGCCAGTTCGTTGGGGAAGGCCCGCAGGAAGATGGTCAGCGGATCGCCGAAGAAGAGGTACGCCGTCGCCACGCCGCCCGCAATGAGGGCTCCCGCGCCGGACAGCGCCGGACCGGCCATCCGCCGGACCGCCCAGAGCACCCCGACCGCGAATCCGATGTACGTCGCCACGTGGCACCACACCAGCCAGTCCATGGCCACCGGTCCGCTGATCGCCGTGCCGGACGATCGCCAGAAACGGCCGAGCACGGCGACCAGGAAGTGCAGCCCCTGGGGGTAGTTGGCGTGGTCGGCCGCGGTCAGGTCCGCCACGGCCTCCGGGCGCAGGAACGCGTACCCGTTGAGCCGCTCGATGGCGTCGTACAGGATGAAATGCCGCGCCAGATCCTCGCCCGGGGCCAGCAGCGCCAGCCGTCCGACATCGTCCCGCTGGACGAACTGCCGCAGGACCAGCCCAGAGACCAGTGCCATCGCTCCGAGCACGACCCCGTCGGGAGCCCGCAGCCGCCAGCGCAGCACCGGTCGCCGCCGGGCCAGTGCCGCCACCACGACCAGCGCGCTCAGCGCGACGCCGGCCAGCGGGACCGGATGCAGGCCAAGCGACCACCAGGTGATCGGCAGGCCGGCGAGGCAGAGCACCCCGAACAGCCCGGCCGCCGCCACCACCACCTGGTCGATCAGGGTCCGGCCGCCCCGGACCAGGGCCGCCGCCGCCAGCAGCACCAGCGGCGGCAGCACCAGGTCAAGCCCGGTGACGTGGGCCAGGAGCGGCAGCGCCCAAGCGGCCAGCAGCCCAGCCCCACCGAGCGCCAGGCGCCTGGCCAGCTCCGGTCGGCGCTGGCCGCCGGCGGGCGGGTCCGGTGGAACCGGCACGGCCGTGGTCTGCGGCACCTGAGCGGCGGGCATGTCGTCCTCACTCCAACGTCGCGGGGCACGACGGTGTGGCCGGCCGGGGCCGGCCACACCGGTGTCCACACTGGCAGTCGAGCCAGTCTAGGAGGTCGCGACGGCCGGGAGTGGCCCCCGGTCCGGTCCCCGTCGCCCCGACCCGGGCGTCAGCTGCAACCGCTGGTCGAGCCGCAGCCCTCACAGACATAGCAGCTCCCGGCCGGCCGCATCTTGGTCCCGCAGGTGAAGCACAGCGGGGCGTCGGCGGCCTTGCCCTGCACCGCTTCCAGCAGCTCGGTCGACGATCCGGCCGTCCGGCCCGTCGTCAGGAACGCCGGATTCGCCAGTTCGGTCCGCTTGGCGTCGATCGGTTCCTCGTGGGCCTTGTGCTCGACCGGCGCCGACGAGCGCAGCTCGGTCAGGTCGACTGGGGGTTCTCCGGCCTCCTCCCGCACCTGGGCGGCCCGCTCGCTCGCCGTGAAGATCCCCAGCTCGGCCCGCGAATCGTAGGGCAGGTAGTCCAGGGCCAGCCGGCGGAAGATGTAGTCCACCACCGAGGAGGCCATCCGGACGTCCGGGTCGTCGGTCATGCCGGCCGGCTCGAACCGCATGTTCGTGAACTTGGCCACCCAGGTCTCCAGCGGGACCCCGTACTGCAGCCCGATGGACAGGGCGACGGAGAAGGCGTCCATGACCCCGGCCAGGGTCGACCCCTGTTTCGACATCTTGAGGAAGACCTCGCCGAGGCCGTCGTCCGGATAGGTGGACGCCGTCAGGTACCCCTCGGCCCCGCCGACGGTGAAGGAGACCGTCGTGCCCGGCCGCTTCTTGGGCAGCCGCTTGCGCACCGGCCGGTATTCAATGATCTTCTCAGGTTCGGGCAGCTCGACGGGCGCGTCGTCCTTCTTCGCCCGGGCGTTGGACAGGGGCTGGCCCACCTTGCAGTTGTCGCGGTAGATGGCCAGCGCCTTGAGCCCCAGCTTCCAGCCCTGGAAGTAGATCTCCTCGACGTCCTCGACCGTTGCCAGCTCCGGCATGTTCACCGTCTTGGAGATGGCACCGGAGATGAACGGCTGGACGGCCGCCATCATCCTGACGTGCCCCATCGGGGCGATGGCCCGCTCGCCCATCGCGCAGTCGAAGATCGAATAGTGGTCGGGCTTCAGCCCGGGCGCGCCCACGACGTGGCCGTGCTCCGCGATGTACTGCACCACGGTCTCGACCAGTTCCTCGGTGTACCCGAGCGCGCGCAGCGCCCTGGGCACCGTCTGGTTGACGATCTGCATCGAGCCGCCGCCGACCAGCTTCTTGAACTTGACCAGGGCGAGGTCGGGCTCGACCCCGGTGGTGTCGCAGTCCATCATCAGCCCGATGGTGCCGGTCGGCGCGAGCACGCTGGCCTGCGAGTTACGCCAACCGTTGACCTCGCCGAGGCTCAGGCACCGGTCCCACTGCCTGGTGGACTCCGCTTTGATCACGGCATCGATCCGCCCCGTCGCCACCAGCGCCCCGTTGGCGTCCGCGTGCTGGCGCATGACCCGGGTATGGGCCGTGGCGTTGGCCCCGTAGCCGTCGTACGGCCCCACCACCGCGGCCAGCTCGGCGGAGCGCCGGTAGGCGGTGCCGGTCATCAGGCTGGTGATCGCCGCGGCGACGCTGCGGCCGGAGTCGGAGTCGTAGGCCATGCCACTGGCCATGAGCAAGGCTCCGAGGTTGGCGTACCCGATGCCGAGCTGCCGGAATGCCCGGGTGGTTGCTCCGATCCGGTCGGTGGGGAAGTCCGCGAAACAGATCGAGATGTCCATGGCGGTGATGACCAGTTCCACGGAGCTGACGAACCGGGCGACGTCGAACGACCCGTCGGAGTCCAGGAACTTCAGCAGGTTCAGCGACGCCAGATTGCAGGATGAATTGTCCAGATGCAGGTACTCCGAGCAGGGGTTCGACGCCGTGATCCGGCCGCTGGCGGGGCAGGTGTGCCACTCATTGATCGTGTCGTCGTACTGGATGCCAGGATCGGCGCAGGCCCAGGCCGCCGACGCGATCTTGCTGAACAGGTCCTTGGCCCGCACGGATCCGATCGGTGTCCGGTCCAGCCGGGAGCGCAGGCCAAACGGCTCGTCCCGCTCCACCGCCGCCATGAACTCGCCGGAGACCCGCACGGAGTTGTTGGCGTTCTGGTACTGAACGCTGACGATGTCCTTGCCGCCCAGGTCCATGTCGAAGCCGGCGTCGCGCAGCGCCCGGACCTTGTCCTCTTCCCTGGCCTTCGTCCCGATAAATTCCTCGATGTCCGGGTGGTCGACGTCCAGGATGACCATCTTCGCCGCGCGCCGGGTCGCGCCACCGCTCTTGATGGTCCCCGCGCTGGCGTCGGCCCCACGCATGAAGCTGACCGGGCCGGAGGCCGTTCCCCCGCTGGACAGCAGCTCCTTCGAGGACCTGATCCGGGACAGGTTGACCCCGGCCCCGGAGCCGCCCTTGAAGATCAGCCCCTCCTCCTTGTACCAGTCGAGGATCGAATCCATCGAATCGTCGACGGACAGGATGAAGCAGGCCGAGACCTGCTGCGGAGCGGGGGTTCCGACGTTGAACCAGACCGGGGAGTTGAAGCTGAAGACCTGGTGCAGCAGCATCCAGGTCAGCTCTTGGCCGAACACCTCGGCGTCCTGGTCGGTCGCGAAGTAGCCGGCGCGCTCGCCGGCCGCGCGGTAGGTGTGCACCACCCGGTCGATGAGCTGCCGCAGGCTGTGCTCGCGCTGCGGGGTGTCGCAGGCCCCCCGGAAGTACTTGGTCGTGACGATGTTCGCCGCGTTGACACTCCAGAAGTCGGGAAACTCGACGCCGCGCTGCTCGAAGTTGACCGACCCGTCTCTCCAGTTGGTCAGGACGACGTCGCGGTGTTCCCAGGCGACCTCGTCGTAGGGATGCGTCCCCTCCCTGGTCCACACCCGTTCGAGGTGCAGCCCGGCCGCGGGTTTCCCCGTCTCGGCCCGCTTGGCACGCTTCCCGACCACCGCCGTGGCGGACTCCCCCACCATATTGTCGTTTCCCCTCGCTGTTGACCGGCTACCGCCGGTTGCGCCCCGCCGCCCGGAAGCCCCCTGGCCCTGCCTGGCGGCGTTGTCCCCGGTATGCCCGTGATGATCACTTCGTGAGTTTCTGGGCACGATCCGCCTCCCTGCCGTCGATGCCCTTGGCCGCCCGCAGCTCGGCGATCTCCCGTTCGAAGTCCCCCAGAGAGTCAAACGAGCGATACACGCTCGCGAACCGCAGGTACGCGACCTCATCCAGATTCCGTAACGGCTCCAGAATGGCAAGGCCGACCTCATGGCTGGGCACCGCCGCGGCTCCCCTGGCGCGGATGGCCTCCTCGGCCTTCTGGGCCAGCAGCGCGATCGCATCGTCGTCGACCGGACGCCCCTGGCAGGCCTTTCTCACCCCAGACATGATCTTTACTCGGCTGAACGGCTCGGTGACACCGCTGCGCTTGACCACGGCGAGGACCGCTTCCTCGACCGTGGTGAACCTGCGCCCGCACTCCGGGCAGGCTCGCCGCCGACGGATCAGTTGCCCGTCTTCCGCCTCGCGAGAGTCGACGACCCGGGAATCCGGGTGCCGGCAGTACGGACAGCGCAACGCGTCCCTCCCCTGATGTTCGCCTCCGGACCCCACCGGTCGCGGCTTCGGACACCGATGGGCACCGCCGCATACCTGGCGTCGTGGTTGATATCCCCGACCAACCCCAACCCCAACCCATGGATGGCTGGCGTCATCCTAGCCACTACATGTGGGGGTTCACCCGCCGGCCCCCACAACGTACCCGAAAGCCGTAGCCCGCGACACGCGGCATGCCGGTAGTACAGGTGTTTGAAACTGTCGCCCAACGACGATACGGTCAAGCCGCGCGGCGGTCACACCCCACGACGGAGCGGAGCGAGGATCGTGCCAGCCGAAGACCCCACCACGGCACAGCCAGACGAGCCGGCCCCCGCAGCCCGCAGCCGGCGTGCCCGACGCCGCCCGGGCGGGTCCGCCGGAGCCCGGGTGATCGGCGCTTCCGTCGAGAACCCGGCCCCGCAGACCATCGACGGCCTGTCCGCCCGGCAACGCGAGATCCTGGAATTCATCCGCGGCGCCGTGCAGCGCAACGGCTATCCGCCCAGCGTCCGGGAGATCGGGGAGGCCGTCGGCCTGGTCTCCCCGTCAAGCGTCGCGTACCAGCTCAAGGAGCTGGAACAGAAGGGGTTTCTCCGGCGCGACCCCAACCGTCCCCGGGCCGTCGACATCCGCCAGCCCGGGGTCCTCGCCGTCGACGACGAGGAAGCCGCTCGGGCGGCCCACCCCACCGCGGCGTACGTCCCCGTGGTGGGCCGGATCGCCGCCGGCGGGCCGATCCTCGCCGAGCAGTCGCTGGAGGGGGTCTTCCCCCTGCCCCGCGAACTCGTCGGCGAGGGAACCCTGTTCACCCTCCAGGTCCGGGGCGAGTCCATGATCGAAGCCGCGATCTGCGACGGCGACTGGGTCGTGGTCCGCCAGCAGCCCACCGCGGACTCCGGCGACATCGTCGCCGCGATGATCGACGGCGAGGCGACGGTCAAGTCCTACCGGCACCGGGACGGCCATGTGTGGCTGATGCCGAGGAATCCGGCGTACGACCCGATCCCCGGCGACGAGGCGACCGTCCTGGGCCGGGTGGTCGCGGTGCTCCGACGCATCTGAGCCCTACCTCCAGCCACCGCCAGAGGTCGACCGGTAGCCGTCGTCGTAGGGCTCTGGATCCTGAGAGTGGGAGTGACCCCGGTCACCCCAGGGGCTGCTCCGTGGTTGAACGTGCGGTTCGCCGGCCTCCCGACCGGCGGGCTGGTTCGCCGGCCTCCCGTAGACGGTGCCGCTCCGTTGCTGGCGTGGGCGCTCGTAGGAGGGACTGGCCGCACCGGGGTCACCGGGCCCGGCCCCGTCCGAGTCGTCCCGCTTGCGGTCCGTCGCGGATGCGGTGGAAGCCGTGCCCTTGGCTCGCACCGATGCCGTCCGCCGCAACTGCCGCGACCGGCGGATGCCCACCACCCCGATGATCACCAGGATCAGGCCGATCAGACCGATCACGCCGAGGACGTACACCAGGTCCTGCAGGGTCAGCTTGTCGATCCAGGAGCGGTTGGACTCCGGCGCGCCACCGTCGTCCGCAGCGTCGTCCGCGGCCATCGGGGCGCCCAGGGCCGGCGTGTACCGCAGAATCGGCGTCTCGGTCGAGGCCGGGGACTCGTTGTCGACCACCGTGACGAAGGCCGTGCCATCGGCGGTGTAGGCGATCGACTCCCCCTGGGCCTCGTTGGGCAGCGGGGTCACTCGCGGTGTGCCCGTCGTGATCGCCTTGACGATGTCCCCGTCCGGGACGTCCCACTCGAACGCGTCGGTGTAGGTACGCAGCACGACCCGCGTCTTGTCCGGCGAGGTCGCCCCGCCGGTGATCAGGCCGCGCCCGAGCACGGGCAGCGGGCTAGGGGTGTCGGTCGACGGCGGTTTGAACTCCCCGACCAGTTTGAGCGCCACCCCCGTGCTGTTGTTGTTCTGGATCGGCGCCGCGGGAACGTACAGCCCCGAGGCCGTGCCGAACTTGTCGACCTCGTTCTGCTTCGTGATGATGATCGGGGTCCCGTCACCGCTGATCAGCAGCGCCTCGGCGTCATGCGGCGGGTCCGGGTAGGTGAAGCGGTGGATGACCGGCCGGTGGCCAGAGCCCGGAGCGACGCTCCAGAGCGCGATCGTCCGCCGGCGGTTGCCCGATCCACCGCTCAGCGGCGGGTTGTCACCCGTGTCCGCGATCCACAGGGTGCCGTCCGATGCCTGGCCGATGTCCTCGGGATCGTAGGCACCGTCGCCCGAGTACGCGAGGGTGCTCTTGAGTTTGCACCCCGTGTCGAAGTAGAAGATCTTGGTATTGGAGCGGGTGGCCTGCGAGTCGTTGATCGCGATGTATCCGGTGCTTGTGGCAAGGATTCCCGAGAGGCCGCTGGCACCCCGCGTGGTGATGGTGCAGACGGTCTGTCCTTCGGCGGGGGCCGGAGCCTCGGGCGCCGCGGTGGGTGATGGGGCGGCGAGCGCGGGCGTCCCGAACTCTCCGAAGATGGGAACAGCAGGAGGCACCGCGGCAACACCCAAGGCCACCGCGAGGAGGAACCGAACAGGCCGCATCAGGCAAGTCTTCCAGAGTCTCGCATCCTTCGGAGGTGCGCCCTCTGGCAATGACCTTCGGCACGCTCAACTGGCATACGGAAGTAGCACAGCCGCTAGGGCCTCGTCAACCATGGCCCGGATGCTCGTGCCCTCCGGCGTGTGTTCCTCCGCGAGCACCTGGCCCGAGCGGTGCACCCGCGACACCAGGTCGCCCCGCCCGTACGGCACCAGGGCCTGGACCTCCCGGGGCGGTTGGGGCAGCCGGGATTCCACACTTCGGCGAAGCTCCTCGACGCCCGTCCCCGTCCGGGCCGAGACGCAGATCGCCTCCGGCCAGAGCCGCTTCAGGCGCAGCAGCGTCTCCGCGTCCGCGAGGTCGGCCTTGTTGACGACCAGCACCTCGTCGGTGGTGTCCGCGCCGACCTCGGCGAGGACCTCGTGCACCGCCCGAACCTGCGCCTCGGGATCGGGATGGGCGCCGTCCACCACATGAACGACGAGATCGGCATCGGCCGCTTCCTCCAGGGTGGAGCGGAACGCCTCCACCAGCTGATGGGGCAGATGCCTGACGAATCCGACGGTGTCGGACAGCGTGTAGACCCGCCCGTCGGCGGTGCGGGTCCGGCGGGTCGCCGTGTCCAGCGTCGCGAACAGCGCATCCTCCACCAGCACCCCGGCACCGGTCAGCCGGTTGAGCACGCTGGACTTGCCGGCGTTGGTGTACCCGGCGATCACGACGCTCGGTACCCCCCGACGGCGGCGGCCGGCCCGTTTGGTGGCCCGGATGGTGCCCATGCCCGCGATGTCGCGCTTCAGCTTGGCGATCCTGGTCCGGATCCGGCGGCGATCGGTCTCCAGCTTCGTCTCGCCAGGACCGCGCAGACCGACCCCGCCGCTGCCGCTGGCGGAGCCACCAGCCTGCCGGCTCATCGCCTCGCCCCAGCCCCGGAGCCGGGGGAGGAAGTACTGCAACTGGGCCAGCTCGACCTGGGCCTTGCCCTCCCGGCTCTTGGCATGCTGGGCGAAGATGTCCAGGATCAGCGCGGTCCGGTCGATAACCTTGATCTTGATCGTCTGCTCCAGCGTACGCAGCTGTGACGGGGACAGCTCGCCGTCGCAGATGACCGTGTCCGCCCCCTCGGCGAGCACGACGTCCCGCAGTTCATTGACCTTGCCCCGGCCGACATAGGTCGACGGATCAGGTCGATACCGCCGCTGGATCAGCCCGTCGAGCACCTGGGACCCGGCGGTCTCCGCCAGTGCCCCCAGCTCGGCCAGGGAGTTCTCCGCCTCGTCGACGGTGCCCTCGGTCCACACGCCGACCAGCACCACCCGTTCCAGCCGCAGCTGGCGGTACTCCACCTCGGTGATGTCCACCAGCTCCGTGGAGAGTCCGGAGACCCTGCGCAGCGCGTGACGCTCCTCCAGCTCAAGGTCGCCGACGGTCGCCTCATCCCAGTGAGCGACCTGGTCGCCGGGGCCTTCGGCAGCGGTCGGCGTTCTTCGCACAATGGTCTCCTCGTGGTCCGGGGACGGGGCGTTCCTGCCATGGTGGCATCACCCCGGTGTCACCGCACGCCCATTGTTCCCCGTCCGGCTGACACCCCGGGCCCCTGACCACGTCGGCGACGGCTAGGCCCCGGCCAGCGGGGCCGGAGCCCCGGTGCGGTCCGCGGAGAGCCCCCCGATCGCGCTGGGGTCGAGGACCCCACCAGCGACAATCACCGCGGGGCCGGACAACCAGCAGGTGCTTTCGTCGCCGGTGACGGTCAGCCGGCCCCCGGGAAGGTCGATCACCACGACGCCATCGGGGATGCCGGCGTCGCGCAGCGCGACCGCCGCGACGGCCACCGCCCCCGAACCGCACGACAGGGTCTCCCCCGAGCCCCGCTCGTAGACCCGCATCCGCTGGTAGAGATCGGCGCCGGGCGGGGCGGGAGCGCCGGCCGCGAACTCGACGTTGACCCCGTCGGGAAAGACCACGGCGTCGGCCACCGGCGGCTCGGCCAGGCGCAACCCGCTGAGCGTCGCGTCGTCGACGACACACACCAGGTGCGGATTCCCCACATCGACCACGGCGCCGACAAAGTGCCGGTCCGCGACCGTCACGGTGCTGGTCGCGTAGATCCGGGGCACGCCGATCTCCACCGCGACCGCCTCGTGGTGCACCACCACCGGCACGATGCCGGCACGGGTCGCGACCTGGAAGGAATCCCCGCTGGCCATCCCCGAGTCGACCAGGTACCTGGCGAAGACCCGCAGGCCGTTGCCGCAGATCTCGGCCAGCGAGCCGTCGCTGTTCCAGTAGTCCATGAACCACTCGGCGGCCCCACCGAGGGCACGGGTCTCCGGGTGGGCTGCGGTACGCACCGCTCTGAGCACGCCGTCGGCACCGATGCCACGCCGGCGATCGCAGAGCGCCGCGACCAACGTCGAGGTCAGTGGCAGGCTGCCTGCGGGGTCCGGGAGGACCACGAAGTCATTGCCGGTGCCATGACCCTTGGCGAACGACCATCCGTCCATAGATGCCATCATCCCACTCCGCCGGTCACAGACCGCACACTCGCCAGGGCTCGTGTGACGAGATCGTCAGTAGCGCCGTCAACCCAGATGACCTGTGGATCCCTCCGAAACCACGATCGCTGTCTGCGGGCGAACCGGCGCGTGGCCCGGACTGTCTGTTCCTGGACATCACGCTCAGTGCACTGCCCATCCAGATATGTCAGCACCTGCCGGTACCCGAGGGCGTTGCGCGCGGTACGCCCGGCGCGCAGGCCGAGGCCCGCCAACCGGCGGACCTCGTCGACCAGTCCCGCGTCCCACATGTGCCCGACCCTGACGGCGATGCGCTCGTCGAGCGCCGCGGCATCCAGGTCCACCCCGAGCTGGACGGCGGCATAGACCTGGGCGGGTTCCGGCAGGCGGGCCGTGAACCTTTCGCCGGTCAGAGAAATCACCTCAAGGGCACGAACAATGCGCCGGCCGTTACTCGGCAGGATCTCGGCGGCGGCTCCTGGATCGACGGACGCCAATCGTTCGTACAGGGGTGCCGGACCGTGGCGGGCCAGCTCGGCTTCCAGCTCCGCCCGGATCCGCTCGTCGGTGCCGGGAAACTCGAAATTCTCCAACACCGCCCGGACGTACAGCCCTGACCCTCCGACCAGGAGCGGAATCCTGCCCCTTGAGTGGATGTCAGCGATCGTGGCCCTGGCGAGCCGCTGGTAGGTGGCGACGCTGGCGGGCTCCGTGATGTCCCAGATATCGAGGAGGTGGTGGGGCACGCCGGCCCGCTCGTCCAGGGAGAGTTTCGCCGTGCCGATATCCATTCCCCGGTACAACTGCATCGAATCGACATTGACGATCTCGCCGCCCAGCGCCCTCGCCAGCTCGATGCTCAACGAGGACTTGCCGGCGGCCGTCGGACCGATCACCGCGATAACCGGGCCGGGCGGGCTGGTCACGGGCACCTCCACAACTCGAACACGCTGCCTGGGGAGGCGTCGAAGCGTACCGTTGACGCGACAGGATGGGCCCGAAGGCTGCGGGCAACACGCTGGCCCGCGTTCCGAAACGGTTATCCGGAGGTGCACAACGGCGGCGACCGCGACACCCGGCGTCGGAAAACCGTACGACCACGCTATGGCAACCAGGCCGAACCCTGCGACACCATAAGGTCACGGTTCGGCTGCGGGCGCTCGACGCGGACGGGGTCGAACCTGTGAGAATGCGCGGGGAAGATTGCTGTGCGATGGCGGCGCGACGTCTGGGTTACCGGATCGAAGCGCCGGAAGCGAGGATGGGTACATGAGCGAGCGAAGCGGCGGCCCTAGCGGCGGGACGACTCGATGCGGCACCGTCCGAAACGAGGCGTTGGCATGAGCGATCCCACGGTCTTCGGCCGCATCGACGACGACGGCACCGTGTTCGTCAAAACAGCCGCTGGCGAGCGCGCTGTCGGATCCTGGCACGCCGGTACGCCAGAAGAAGGGCTGGCGCACTTCGCCCGCCGCTTCGCCGACATCGTGACCGAGGTGGACCTTCTCGAGGCCCGGCTGCACAGCGGAACGGCGGACGCGAGCCATTCCCTGACGACCATCCGCCGGCTACGTGGCGGTCTCGACACCGCCCACGCCGTCGGCGATCTCGACGGGCTCGCGGCCCGGCTGGACAAGCTCACCGCGGTCGCGGAGGACAAGGCCGGCGCGGCGCGGGCCGCCCGGGATGCCGCGCGAGCGGAGGCCATCGCCCGGAAGACGGTGCTGGTCGAGGAGGCCGAGCAGATCGGTGCGGAGAGCACCGGGTGGAAGAGCGCTGGCGATCGCCTCAAGGGAATCCTTGAGGAGTGGAAGACGATCCACGGGATCGACAAGAAGACCGACGGGGAGCTGTGGAAGCGGTACTCTGCGGCCCGAGACGCCTTCGCCCGGCGGCGGGGCGCCCATTTCGCCAACCTGGACGCCACCCGCAAGCAGGCCCAGGGCCGCAAGGACGAGCTCGTCGCCGAGGCCGAGTCGCTGGCCCAGGCCACGGACTGGAACGTGACCGCCAGCCGGCTCAAGGAACTGATGGCGGAGTGGAAGGCCGCGCCACGGGCCGCGAAGGAGACCGAGCAGCGGCTGTGGGAGCGGTTCCGCGCCGCGCAGGACACCTTCTTCACCCGCAGGAGCGAGGCGTTCACGGCCCGGGACGCCGAGCTGCGCGGCAACCTCGAACGTCGCCAGGCACTGGTCGCCCAGGCCGAGGCGCTCGACATCGAGGCGAACCCCCGGGCCGCCCAGTCCAAGCTGCGCGAGATTCAGGGCCAGTGGCACGATACCGGCCGGGTTCCCCGGGAGCTGGCCGGCAACCTCGACCGCCGGTTGCGGGCAGTCGATGATCGGATCAAGGCCGCGATGGACACCGCGTGGCGGCGGACCACGCCCCAGTCCAGCCCGCTGCTCGCGCAGATGCGCGAGCAGGTTGCCCGGGCGGAGCAGCAGCTGGCGAAGGCCCAGGCGTCCGGTGACCAGCGGCGCATCCAGAACGCCGAGCAGGCCCTCGCGACCAAGCGGCAGTTCCTCGACCTCGCGGAGCGTTCCGGGTAGCGGCACCCAGGCCGGGTGCCGGGCCCCCGGCACCGGTCAAACCTGTTGGCGGTCGGGCCTCGGGCGGTTGCTGAAGCCGCTGCCCGAGGCCCGGTTGACGGGCAGGCCCAGCGGGATGCCGCCCGGGGCCCGGTCACGCTCGGCCAGGGCCTCCCGCGTGGCCTGCCAGACGTCGCCGGCGCGGGTCCGCCGGTGGGACAGCAGGGGGCCGTCGGCGGTCAGGTGGTGGGGTGCCGCGTAGGTAACGGCGGTCTCGACGACGTCGCCCGGCCGCACGGTCTGGGCGTCGCCCGCGGCGAAGTGCACCAGACGACCGCTGCGGGCCCGGCCGGACATCCGGCCGGTCGCGCCGTCCTTGCGCCCCCCACCGGCGGCGACCAGGACCTCGGTCGTCGTTCCCAGCAGCGCGGTGTTCTCCGCCAGGGTGACCTCCTCGACCTCCGCGACGAGCCGGTGGTACCGCTCGCCCACCACGTCGGCCGGCACCTGGTCGGGCATGGCCGCCGCCGGGGTTCCGGGGCGTTTGGAGTACTGGAAGGTGAACGCACCCGCGAACCTGGCCGCCCGCACGATCTCCAGGGTCGCCTGGAAATCCCGCTCGGTCTCCCCGGGGAACCCCACGATGATGTCGGTCGTGATCGCCGCGTCCGGCATGGCCGCCCGCACCCGCTCGACGATCCCCAGGTAGCGCTCGGCGCGGTAGGAACGGCGCATGGCCTTCAGCACCGGGTCGGATCCGGACTGCAACGGCATGTGGAGCTGATGGCACACGTTGGGGGTCTCGGCCATGGCCGCGATCACATCGTCGGTGAAATCCTTCGGATGCGGGCTGGTGAACCGCACCCGCTCAAGTCCGTCGATTGCTCCGCAGGTACGCAGCAAGGTGCTGAAGGCGTGCCGGTCGCCGAACTCCACGCCATAGGCATTGACATTCTGCCCAAGCAATGTGATTTCCAACACACCCTCGTCGGCAAGCGCCCGGACCTCGGCGAGGACATCGGCCGGCCGGCGGTCGGTCTCCCGGCCCCGCAGGGCAGGGACGATACAGAACGTGCAGGTGTTGTTGCAGCCGACCGAAATCGAGACCCAGGCCGAGGCATGCGAATCCCGCCGCACGGGCAGGGTCGAGGGAAAGACCTCCAGCGACTCCCGGATCTCGACCTGGGCGAGGTCGTTGTGCCGGGCCCGCTCCAGCAGGGCGGGCAGTGCCCCCAGGTTGTTCGTCCCGAAGACGACGTCGACCCACGGTGCCCGCCGGGCGATCTCGCCCCGGTCCTTCTGCGCCAGACATCCACCGACAGCAACCTGCATGCCGGGATTTGCCAGCTTTGCTGGACGAAGATGACCGAGATTGCCATATAGCCGGTTGTCCGCGTTCTCTCGGACAGCACACGTGTTGAACACCACAACATCTGGCCGCACACCATCCGGCACCAGTACATATCCAGATGCATCGAGCAATCCGGCGATACGTTCGGAGTCGTGCGCGTTCATCTGACAGCCATACGTGCGTATCTCGTACGTACGCCGGCGGGGAGCCGCTTCCCCGGACTCTGCACTCTTCATCGTGCCTGCCAGGGTAGCCGCCCGGTCGGCGGGCCCCGGGGCGTGGGCGGCCCGAGATCATCTCTGTGATGTCCACCGCTTTGACCCCGGCGACATCAGAACGTGAATGTGAGCCGCTAGAGTCTCGACCCAACAAGCACGCTTCACCAACCGGCCTTGGCAATGTCACCAAGGGTGCGGTCGCGCTTCAGCGGGGAGGGCCATGGTGACCGGTGAGCCACTCATCGTCATGTCCAACGTCAACAAGTGGTTTGGTCACCTTCACGTGTTGCAGGACGTCAATCTGACGGTCGATCGGGGCGAGGTTGTCGTCGTCATCGGCCCGTCGGGGTCCGGCAAGTCCACGCTGTGCCGAGCCATCAATCGCCTGGAGCCGATCGACTCCGGTGATATTCACTTTGACGGACAGCTCCTGCCCAGCGAAGGTCGCCCCCTCGCCCGACTACGCAGCGACGTCGGCATGGTGTTCCAGTCCTTCAACTTGTTCGCCCACAAGACAGTGCTCGACAACGTCATGCTGGGCCCGGTCAAGGTGCGGGGCGAGCGACGCCAGGCCGCGCAGGAGCGCGCACGTCAACTCCTCGACCGTGTCGGTATTGGCGACCAGGTCTCCAAGTACCCCGCGCAGTTGTCCGGAGGCCAGCAGCAGCGCGCTGCCATCGCCCGAGCCCTGGCGATGCAGCCGAAGGCCATGCTCTTTGATGAACCGACCAGCGCCCTCGATCCCGAAATGGTCGGAGAGGTGCTGGACGTCATGACCAGCCTCGCCAAGGAGGGCATGACGATGGTTGTGGTCACCCACGAAATGGGCTTCGCACGGCACGCCGCCAGCCGTGTGGTCTTCATGGCGGACGGCCAGCTCGTCGAGCAGGCGCCGCCCAACGAATTCTTCGCCTCGCCCGCCAGCGATCGGGCGAAGGATTTCCTTTCCAAAATTTTGACCCATTGATAATCGATGGCGGATCCGTCCAGCATTGGCGGTCGGCATCGACGGAAGGAGAGGAACATGCGGCTCAAGAACTGTGTTCCGCTGGCAGCAATAGCGGTTCTCGCGATGGGCGTCGCGGCTTGCGGAGAGGACAGCGAGTCGAGCGAGCCCCGCGACAAGCCGTCGTTCGCGGCAGGGACGACGATGGAGCGGCTCAGCAACGCTCAGAAAATCGTCGTCGGCACCAAGTTCGATCAGCCCCTGTTCGGGCTGAAGGGACTGGACGGGAAGCCGGCTGGATTCGATGTCGAGATCGCGAAGATCATAGCGGCGGAGCTCGGCATCCCAGCCGACAAGATTGAGTACAAGGAAACCCCGTCCCAGGTCCGCGAGCAGGTCGTTGAGCAGGGCACGGTGGACATTGTCGTGGCCACATACACGATCAATGACAAGCGCAAGGAGCGGATCGCGTTCGCGGGTCCGTACTACGTCGCCGGACAGCAGATCATGGTCCGCGCCGACGACTCCAGCATCACCGGCCCGGACTCGTTCAAGGCTGGCGACAAGAAGGTGTGTTCCGTTTCCGGCTCGACCCCGGCGGCGAACATCAAGTCCTACCTCCAGGACGAGGCCGCGCAGCTGGTCCTGTTCGACACATACCAGAAGTGTGTTGACGCGCTCAAGGCCGAGACCGTCGATGCGGTGACCACCGACAACGTCATCCTCAGCGGATTCATCTCCAAGAGTGACGGGGCGTACAAGCTCATCGGCACCAAGTTCACCGAAGAGCCGTACGGCATCGGCGTCAAGAAGGACGACGCCGAGTTCCGCGCGTTCATCAACGACGTCCTGGAGAGCATCGCCACGGACGGCCGGTACGAGGAGGCCTGGAAGACGACCGTCGGCAAGGTCGACCCCGAGGTGCCGAGCGCACCGGCCGTCGACCGGTACTAGCGGTACCCAGCAGAGGAGGGTGAGCCAGCAGCAGAAGGTGGACGAATGAGTGTACTTGTTGACCAATTCAGCGTCTTCGTCAACGGATTCTGGCTCACCCTCCAGCTGTGTGTGTTATCGGCCATCGGCGCACTACTGATTGGCGGGATCGCCGCGGTCATGCGGATCGCTCCAGCACCCCCGCTGCGCGGGCTGGGCACCGCCTACGTCACGATCTTTCGCAACGTTCCGCTGACCGTGGTGTTCTTCTTCACGGTTTTCGGACTCCCGGCACTCGGCACGACGGCCGATTTTCTCCGGATTCCGATCCTCGATCTGGCGTTTCCGCGCCTCGCCATCGATCTGCCGTTCTTCCGGTTCGCCATCATCGCCCTGAGCCTCTACACCGGGGCCTTCGTCTGCGAGGCGCTGCGCAGTGGGGTCAACGCCGTTTCCCCCGGTCAGGCCGAGGCGGGCCGCGCGATCGGGCTCGGGTTCCGGCAGAACCTCTGGCACGTCGTGCTCCCGCAGGCGTGGCAGGCCTCGGTGGTGCCGCTGGGAAGCGTCATCATCGCCATGATCAAGAACTCGGCGCTCGCCGGCTTCTTCGGCCTGACCGGCGACCTGTCGCAATCGGGCGCCGAACTGGTCACGGTGCGGGGCTTCCCGGTCGTTCCGGTATTCATCGGCATCGCCGTCGGTTTCCTCGTGATGACCATGCCGCTGGGGCTGTTGCTTGACCGGATCGAGTCGCGAGGAGCGATGACCCGATGACCGTTCTCTACGACGCCCCGGGCCCTCGTGCCCGCCGTCGCACCGTCGTCATCAGTGCCATTGCCGCCGTGCTGGTGGTCGCCGGCGGGTACCGGCTCGTCTACCAGCCGCTGGCCGACCAGGGGCAGTTCTCCGCCGAGTTGTGGGGTCCGCTGCTCAACCCGGGCAACGAGCAGTTCTCGCTGGTCTGGCGCCGGATCCTGGAGGGCTTCCAGGCGACGCTGATCGCCGCGGGCTACGCGATCGTCGCCTCGCTCGTCGCGGGCACCGCCCTCGCGGTGCTGCGGGTGCAGCTGCGTTCGCTGGTGCTGCGCAGGTTCACCGCGGTGGGCGGGCCGGTCGCGTTGCTGATCCGGGGCCTCGTCCTGCTGCTGATGTGGCTGACCCGCTTCTGCGTCGAGGTGTTCCGGGGCATCCCCGTCGTCATCACGATCTTCTTCGTGTGGGTCGCGCTGCCGGAATTCGGCATCACGTTCGAAACCTCCCGCTGGTACCTGGTCATCGGCCTGTCCATCTACAACGCCGTGGTGATCGGCGAGGTGCTGCGCTCGGGCATGGAAGGCCTGCCCGGAGGGCAGCGGGAGGCCGCCCACGCGGTCGGGCTGACGCCGTTCCAGACCACCCGGCTGATCCTGCTGCCCCAGGCGTTCAGGATCATGCTGCCAGCGCTGATCAGCCAGCTCGTGGTGGTGCTGAAGGACACCTCGCTGGGCTTCATCATCAGCTACGAGGAGGCGCTCCGCGTCGGGAGTCAGGTTGTCCAGGTCCTGGAGAACCCCATCCAGGTCTACACGGTCATCGGTGCGGTGTACATCCTGGTCAACTACGGGCTGTCCAAGCTGGCGCAGTACATCCAGCGCCGGCAGTCCCGGTAGGCACCGGGTTGGGGCCGCCTCCGCTGGGGCGGCCTCATCGTGCGATCTCGGTCACCCGTGATTCCCGTACCACCGTCACCCGGATCTGCCCGGGGTAGGTCAGCTCTTCCTCCACCCGCTTGGCCACGTCCCTGGCCAGCACGGCAGCCCCGATGTCGTCGATCTCGTCCGGTCGGACCATGACCCGGATCTCCCGACCGGCCTGCATGGCGAAGACCTTCTCCACCCCGGATCGCGATCCGGCGATCTCCTCGATCCGCTCCAGGCGCTTGACGTAGACCTCCAGGCTCTCCCGGCGGGCTCCGGGACGCCCGCCGGAGCAGGAGTCACTGACCTGGGTCAGCACAGCCTCGATGGTCTGTGGCAGCACCTCGTTGTGGTGCGCCTCGATCGCGTGGACGACCTCGTCCGGTTCCCCGTACTTGCGGACCAGATCCGCCCCGATCAGGGCGTGGCTGCCCTCGACCTCGTGTGTTAGGGCTTTTCCGATGTCATGGAGAAAGGCACAGCGTTTGATGAGCGTGGGTTCCAGGCACAGCTCCGCAGCCATGCCGCCGGCGATGTGAGCCGTTTCCACCAGGTGTTTGAGCACGTTCTGCCCGTATGAGGTGCGGTAGCGCAGCCGGCCGATCAGCGTGACCAGTTCCGGGTGCAGATCGGAGATGCCCACCTCGACCAGGGCGTCCTCCACCGCACGCTGGCACAGCTGCTCGACCTCCTGGCGGGCGAGATCGAAGACCTCCTCGATGCGATGGGGGTGGATGCGGCCGTCCAAGACCAGCTTCTCCAGCGTCAGTCGCGCGATTTCCCTCCGAACCGGATCAAAACAGGACAGAAGCACGGCCTCCGGCGTGTCATCGATGATGAGGTTGACCCCGGTCACCGACTCGAATGCCCGGATGTTGCGGCCTTCCCTGCCGATGATGCGGCCCTTCATCTCATCGCCCGGCAGGTGCAGCACGCTGACGACGCTCTCCGCGGTCTGCTCGCCGGCCACCCGCTGGATGGCATCGACGACGATCTGCCGGGCCCGTCGGTCCGCGGTCTGCCGGGCGTCGTACTCGATGTCCCGGACCAGCAGGGCCGCCTCCCGCTTAGCCTGCACCTCGATGGATTCGACGAGTTCCGTCCGAGCCGCGTCGGCGGTCAGGTTGGCGATCCGTTCCAGTTCGGTTCGCCGCTGCCGCTCGGCGTCCACGAGGATGGCCTCCTTGGTGGCCAACGTGGCTTCGCGCACGGTGAGTTCCGCCTCGGTCGCCTCCAGCCCTCGGCCTCGCTCGGCGAGTCGATCGGCATCGCCGGCCAGCCGGTCCATGTCCGCCGCGAGCCGGTCGGCGTCACCGGCCAGCCGCTTGGCCTCGACCGCCAGCAGTCGCTCGTGCTCGTCCAGGCGCCGCTGCCGGCGTTCGGCGTCCTGCTCGGCTTGGCGGTGGGCACGATCGATGATCGCGTCAGCCTCCGCCCGTGCCGCGTCAACGACCCGCCGGGCCTCGGCGCGGGCGCCTGCGGCCGAGGCCTCGGCCGCGGCCGCCTCGCCGCGGGCCAGCAGGGCCTCGTTTCTCGCCCCGGCAGCCGAAGCCCTGGCTTCCTCCAAAGCGGTGGTGGCCTCCTCGTTGGCGGCCCGAAGCGTGGCCAGCGAGTCCTCCCAACGCTCGGCGTCCGCAAGACGGGCACGCTGGTTCGAATCCGTGGCGGAGGTCTCGACGCGTCCGGCGGAGAGCCGACGGACGATCCCCAGTCCGAGAATGAGGACAGCGACAACCGAGGTACCGATGACGGCGACCGCCGCGGCGAGCACCGTCTCCAGCCCGGTCATGTTCCGTCCCCCTCCGCGCTGGCACCGCGTGCGACGGCACCGCTCTGAGAGACGCCCGGCCCACGGCACGAAGCCGCAAACCCTGCCCACGACAAGACAGCCAGCACTACGGCGACACAACGCTGAAGTGGTCACCGACTGGGCCTGTCGGTGACGGGACCACACCCCGCAAAGTCGCAACTGATGCTGATCTGTAACGCTATCTATGTTGTGCAGTAGATCCGCATGGGTCGAACAGTCTCCATCTGGTACGCCGAGGCTAGGTCTTCGAAGCGGCTCTGGTCAAGAACTCATGATCAATCAACGATTACGATACAACGTACGTATCAGGCTATATACCGCTAATTTTCAAGGTCATCAACGGCGCTTTCCCACGCGTCCACCGGCATCTCGCGGAGCGCATCACCCGTGTCCGGTCTGGCGGCAAGCGCTTCCTTGACGACCCGAAAGGCCAACCCCGGGGGGTACCCCTTCCGCGCCAGCATGCCCACCAACCTGCGAAAGGTTGCCTCGGGACGCCGCCCACGATCGGTCCGCAGCCGGCGGAGCACCAGTGCCCGCGCGGTTTCCTCCTCCGTCGCGGAATCAAGATCCACGAGCGCATTTCCTACTATTTCGTCAGCAACACCCTTGTTGTGTAACTCACGGGCAAGCGCCCGCCTCGCAAGCCCTTTCCCGTGATGCCGGCTGGAAACCCATGCGTGGGCAAACGCCGCATCGTCAACGAGACCAACCTCGTCGTACCGCCGGAGGACCTCGGCCGCCACGGCGTCGTCAATGCCGTGGCGCCGCAGCACGGTCTCCAGCTCGGCCCGGGTATGCGGACGAACCGCCAGCCGCCGCAGGCAGATCCCGCGGGCACGTTCGAGGTCCGCAGCGGCACTGCGGCCCTCCGGGACGCGATCATCCGACACGATCGGCGACCGGCTCAGAAGTCACCATCGGCGAGGTCCGGGCCGCCGGCCGCGTCCGGGGCCGGGACCTGGCCGACACCGAGCTTCTCCTTGATCCTCTTCTCGATTTCGGCCGCAACGTCCGGGTTCTCCCGCAGAAACTTTCTCGCGTTCTCCTTGCCCTGCCCGAGCTGGTCGCCCTCGTAGGTGTACCAGGCCCCGGCCTTCCGAATGATGGACTGCTCGACCCCGACATCGATCAGGGAGCCCTCGCGGGAGATGCCCTTGCCGTACATGATGTCGAACTCCGCCTGCTTGAACGGGGAGGCGACCTTGTTCTTCACGACCTTGACCCGGGTGCGGTTGCCGACCACCTCGGTGCCGTCCTTGAGACTCTCGATGCGGCGGATGTCGAGCCGGACGGAGGAATAGAACTTCAGCGCGCGCCCACCGGTCGTCGTCTCCGGACTGCCGAACATCACGCCGATCTTCTCGCGCAGCTGGTTGATGAAGACCGCGGTCGTCCCGGACGCGCTGAGTGCCCCGGTGATCTTCCGCAGGGCCTGGCTCATCAGCCTGGCCTGCAACCCGACGTGGCTGTCCCCCATCTCGCCCTCGATCTCGGCGCGGGGCACCAGCGCGGCCACCGAGTCGATCACGATGATGTCGAGCGCACCCGACCGGATCAGCATGTCCGTGATCTCCAAGGCCTGCTCGCCCGTGTCCGGCTGGGACACCAGCAGCGCTTCGGTGTCCACCCCCAGCGCCTTCGCATAGTCGGGATCGAGCGCGTGCTCGGCGTCCACAATGGCCGCGATTCCGCCCTGTGCCTGGGCATTCGCGATCGCATGCAGGGCGACCGTCGTCTTCCCGCTGCTCTCCGGGCCGAAGACCTCCACCACCCGGCCCCGGGGAAGCCCGCCGATCCCCAGCGCGACGTCCAGCGCGATCGAGCCCGTCGGGATGATGGCGGTCTGCACGACCGGACGCTCGCCCAGCCGCATCACCGAACCCTTACCGAACTGCTTGTCTATCTGCGCGAGGGCGAGGGCGAGCGCCTTCTCCCTGTCGGGCACACCTGCCATGTCTGCCACTCCTGAATGTGCGGTCTTCACCTGCGGTCTCCTGCTCACGTCGGTCACGCTAGGCCCTCCGTACGACAGAAGACAGCCACCACCCCGTCCCTGTGGACAATACCCGTACAGGTGTACGAAGACGAACGACGCGCCGGCTCACCGCAGCCGCAGCGGCACCCGTTCGGGATAGGTCCCCACCACCGCGCGCCACACCGTGGCCACCTCGACACCCTCGGCCAGCGCCTGCTCGATCGTGCGGCCGTTCAGGGTCGTCAGCACCTGGTCCGTGGCGACACTCGCCGCGTAGCCGGCACCGAACACCTGCTCCAGTCGACCCCAGAAGTCCGTCAGCCGCACGTCCCCTCGCCCTCCACCTCAGCAGACCGTGTGGGAACCATCGTCGCCGACCCGCTGGATCCGGGCAACGCGGCCATCCGCGGCGCACCGCCGGGAGCGACCGGTACGCCGGGTCCGGGTGCGAACCGCGCGCCCTAGACCGCCGAGACCGGATCGGGCGGAACGACGAGATCGGGGCGCCCGAGTTCCCGCAACAGGGCATTGACCACGGTGGTGGGCGTGCCCGAGAGCCGCACGATCACCCGACGTTCCGGCCGTCCCCCGGTCAGTACCCGCAGCCGGGCGCGCCCGTGCACGCCGAACCGGCCCCCGGTCACCCGGGTGATCACGCCTCGCGTCACGAAGCAGTGCACGGCGGCTCGGACCCTGGCCCGGTCCGAGGCGCTGGCGTGGGCCGTGTCGAGCACGAGGGTGCGCAGCCCCGCCGCGACCCGTTCGGCCTGCGGGAGGTCCACTCCGCCGACCCGCAACGGGTGGCCAGATCGCACGGTGATGAGGTACGCGTCCAGCCGGGCGAGGAGTACCTCAGAATCACGACGAAAAGGTCGCTGGTTCGTATTCACCTACATCTCCCAGCCAGCAACTACAAATCACATAATTGTTACGCACCATGCGAATCCTTGAGAGGGTAAAACACCTATTTTTGGTAATAGGAAGGAAATAGTGTCCTCACCCCGCTGGTTTCGTCGCACCCGCCCGGCAGGATGGTGCCATGTCCCACGCTGGCCCGCTCGCCGTATTCGGTCCCGCCACCCGAGCGTGGTTCGCCTCGGCGTTCGCGGAACCGACGGCGGCACAGGCCGATGCCTGGCGAGCGATCAGCACCGGGCACAACGCCCTCGTGGTCGCGCCGACGGGGTCGGGCAAGACCCTCGCGGCATTCCTGTGGTCACTCGACCGGCTCGCCGCCCCGCGGGCGGCGGCCGGGACTCGCTGCCAGGTGCTCTACATCAGCCCGTTGAAGGCGCTGGCCGTCGACATCGAACGCAACCTGCGCACGCCGTTGGCCGGCATCAGGCAGACGGCGGCCCGGCTCCAGCACCCCGTCCCGGACATCACCGTCGGCATGCGCACCGGCGACACCCCGGCGAACGAGCGGCGGATGCTCGTCCGCACCCCGCCGGACATCCTCATCACCACGCCCGAGTCCCTGTTCCTCCTGCTCACTTCCGCAGCACGGCAGGCGCTGCTGGGGGTCGAGACCGTCATCGTCGACGAGGTGCACGCCATCTGCGCCAGCAAGCGGGGCGCCCACCTTGCCGTGTCCCTGGAGCGGCTCGACGCCCTGCTCGACCGGCCGGCCCAGCGCATCGGCCTGTCGGCGACGGTCCGGCCGATCGAGGCAACCGCCAGGTTTCTCGGCGGACCCCATCCCGTCACCGTCGTGCGGCCGCCGACGGCCAAGACCATCGAGGTCACCGTGGAGGTGCCGGTCCAGGACATGACCGACCTCACGGCCGATGATCCAGCTGACGGCTCGACCGGGGGCCAGCGCAGGGCGTCGATCTGGCCGGCCGTCGAGGAACGCGTGCTCGACCTCATCCAGGCCCACCGCTCCACCATCGTGTTCACCAATGGCAGGCGAGCGGCCGAGCGGCTCTGTGCCAGGCTCAACGAACTGGCCGCCGAGCGTCAGCTGCTCCGCTCCCCCCTCGACGACGCCGATGCGCTTCCGGCGCCCGCCAGCCCACCGCCCCCGACCCGTACCCCGGCGGAGCTGATGGCCCAGTCCGGGCAGGCCGCCGGAACCCCGGCGGTCGTGGCCCGGGCGCATCACGGCAGCGTCTCGCGCGCCGAGCGCGGATCGATTGAAGAGGCCCTCAAGTCCGGCGACCTGCCGGCGGTCATCGCGACGTCCAGCCTGGAGCTGGGCATCGACATGGGGGCGGTCGATCTGGTGATCCAGATTGAGACCCCGCCCAGCGTCGCCGCCGGACTCCAGCGCATCGGGCGGGCGGGGCACCAGGTCGGCGCGGTCTCCCGGGGCGTCGTCCTGCCCAAGCACCGGGGCGATCTGGTCTCCTGCGCCGTGGTGTCCGACCGCATGCGGCACAACGCGATCGAGGACCTGCGGTTCCCGCGCAACCCCCTCGACGTCCTCGCCCAGCAGATCGTCGCCATGACCGCCATGGACGACTGGCGCCTGGACGACCTCGCGCTCGTGGTCCGTCGAGCCGCACCGTTCGGGGAGCTGCCGGACTCGGCGCTGCGCGCCGTTGTGGACATGCTGGCCGGGCGCTACCCGTCCACCGCCTTCGCCGAGCTCCGCCCGCGCCTGGTCTGGGACCGGACCACCGACACGCTCACCGGGCGGCCGGGCGCCCAGCGGCTGGCGGTGACCAGCGGGGGCACGATCCCCAACCGGGGACTGTTCGGCGTGTTCCTGGCCGGTCCCGACCGGGCCACGGCGCACGGCGCACGGGTCGGTGAACTCGACGAGGAAATGGTCTACGAGTCACGGGTCGGTGAGGTGTTCCTCCTCGGCTCGACCTCCTGGCGCATCGAGGACATCACGCCCGACCGCGTGCTCGTCTCGCCGGCCCCGGGCGCACCGGCCCGGATGCCGTTCTGGAAGGGCGACGTTCCCGGTCGGCCGATCGAGCTGGGCCGGGCGATCGGCGCCAGGCTGCGTGCCCTCGCCCGGTCCGGGCGGCCGGCGGCCCGCGCGGGCCTGGCCGAGGGCGGGCTCGACCCGTGGGCCGTCGACAATCTCCTCGCCTACCTCGACGAGCAGCGCCGGGCGACCCGGCGGGTGCCGGACGACCGGACGGTGCTCGTCGAGCGGTTCCGGGATGAGCTGGGCGACTGGCGGCTGGCCGTGCACTGCGTGCTCGGTTCGCGGGTCAACGCGCCCTGGGCGCTCGCGATCGGCCGCCGGGTGGCCGAGCGGTACGGGGTCGACGGCCAGATACTGCCGGCGGACGACGGGATCGTCGTCAGACTGCCGGACATCATCGACGAGCCGCCCGGCGCCGATCTCGTCGTGTTCGATCCGGACGAGATCGCCTCGGTCGTCGAGGAGTCCATCGGTGGTTCGGCGATGTTCGCGGCCCGGTTCCGGGAGTGCGCCGCCAGAGCGCTGCTGCTGCCCCGGCGGGATCCCCGGCGGCGCCAGCCGCTGTGGCAGCAGCGGCAGCGGGCATCTCAGCTGCTCGACATCGCCCGGGAGTTCCCGGAGTTTCCGATCACCCTGGAAGCCGCCAGGGAGTGCCTCCAGGATGTCTTCGACCTCCCGGGTCTCGTCGACGTCATGCGGGAGCTGGCCAGCCGGAGGATCCGGCTCGTCGAGGTGGAGACGCGGCAGCCGTCGCCCTTCGCCCGGTCGCTGCTGTTCGGGTACATCGGATCGTTCCTCTACGAGGGGGACGCTCCCCTGGCCGAGCGCCGAGCGGCGGCACTGGCCCTGGACCCGACCATGCTCGGGGAACTGCTCGGCCGGGTCGAGCTGCGGGAGCTGCTCGACGCCGGCGTCATCACCGACACCGAGTTGCGCCTACAGTGGCTCGCCCCCGACCGGACCCCCCGGGGTCCCGAGGACGTGGCGGAGATGCTGCGGTTGCTCGGCGATCTCGCGGAGGACGAGGCGCTCGCCCGGGGCGCGGACCCGGACTGGCTGGCCGCGCTGGAGCGCACCGGTAGGGCGTTGCCGGTGCGCATCGCCGGGCAGCGGCGATGGCTGGCGGCCGAGGACTCGGCCAGGGTCCGGGACGGGCTCGGGGCCGCCCTGCCCGTCGGTATCCCGCTGGCGTACCTCGAGCCGGTCGCCGACCCCCTCGGGGACCTGCTCACGAGGTACGCCAGCACGCACGGGCCGTTCACCACCGCCGCCGTCGCCGCCCGGTTCGGGCTCGGGGTCGCGGTCGCCGATCAGGTGCTACGCCGCCTCGCGGCCGCGGGCCGCCTCGTACCCGGTGCGTTCTCCCCCGACGCCAGCGACGGCGGCCAGTGGTGTGACACCCAGGTCCTGCGGCTGCTGCGGCGACGATCGCTGGCCGTGCTGCGGAAGGAGATCGAGCCTGTCGGACCGGAGGCCCTCGCCCGGTTCCTGCCGGCCTGGCAGCACGTCGGATCGGAGCGGGGGCGGGGCATCGACGCGCTCCTGGCCAGCATCGAGCAGTTGCAGGGGTGCCCGCTGTCCGCCTCGGCGCTGGAGCGGCTGGTGCTGCCGGCCCGCGTCGGCGACTACGCGCCGGCCCAGCTCGACGAGTTGTGCGCCGCCGGTGAGATCGTCTGGGCCGGGGCCGGGGCGCTTCCCGGCGGCGATGGTTGGGTGGTCCTCGCCTCCGCGGACCTCGCCCCGGCGCTGCTGCCGGCCCCGGATCCGGACATCGCCGACGATCCGCTGCGGCAGGCGGTCCTGGCAGCCCTCGACGACGGCCGGGCCAGCCATTTCCGCCCGCTTCGCGATCAGGTCGGCACGATGCTGGGGGTGCCTCCGGCCGAGCCGGACCTCGTCAACGCCATCTGGGATCTGGTCTGGGCCGGCTGGCTCTCCGCGGACACCCTCGGGCCGCTCCGGGCCCGGCTGGCCGGTGCCTCGGGCCGCCACCGGTCCCGCGCCCCAGCGCCCCGCGCC
>JABDRL010000351.1 GCA_013041765.1 Dactylosporangium sp.
AACGGGCGGTGAGCGGGCGGTGAGCGGGCGGTGAGCGGGCCCGGCCGTGGGGCGGCGGCTGTCGTTCTGGCGGGGAAACGTGGTTGTGCCGTCGATGTGGCTGGTTGCGGCGTCCGGTTATGCTCGCCCGTACCCGATTACCAGCGACACCCCTCCCCGGGCCCGCACCACCCAGCGAGTCGATAGTTGGTGCCGGAAGTCGCGGATCACTGCTTCTTGGAGGCCAGGTGTACCGCCGGAGAACTATCCCCCTTGTGCTTCTGACGATTGGCCTGTTTCTGGGCGCCGCGGGCTGTGGCACCAGCGGCGCCGACGCCTACGCCGACAAGCTGCAACAGGCTGGCTTCGACTCGGTGGAGGTCGACCGGGACGTGGAGAGGTCCGGGACGGCCAAGAAAAAGAGGAAGAAGCTGGTTGCCTACGATTTCGACTGGGAAGTCAGCACCGACAACGACCCGGCCACCTGCACGGTCGAGCTGGAGCACCCCGCGCTGTCCTCCGGTGGGCTCCAGGGGGACCACTGGCATATCGACGAGGTGAACGGTGAGGACGTCAGCGGGTGGGGAACGCAGAGCCCCGACGCCGACACCGTCCGCCGGCTCCTGCGGGAGCATGGCTACGACTGCTGATCCATGGTCAGCCGCGGACGGCGTAGCGGTGCCCGATGCCGGTCTCCGGAACAGGTGAACCGGGTTTCCCGGTCAGGCGTCCTCGCGGAGCACCATGACCCCCCGCGGGTCGAGCCTGATCGGCCGGCCGGGGTCGACCCGGTTGCCGGTGAGCAGATCGACCCCGCCACCGCGGGCGGTCACCTCGACGGGCTCGGCGCGGTGGTTGAGCAGGAACAGCAGCCGCGTTCCGGCCGGGGTGACCCGGACGGCCGTCTCCAGGTCTGGCACGTCCGGGTAGGGGCCGACCAGGTCGTGGGAGTCCAGCACCTGCCGCATCACCCAGGAGACGCCGGCCTGATCGAGCCCGGCGGCGACGTACCAGCCGGCACCGGCACCGAACGGGTTCCTGGTGACGGCCGGGGTGCCGGCATAGAAGTCGGTCTGGTAAGTGCCGACGACCTCGGCCCCCTGCGGGATCACCAGCTCGAACAGCAGCCGGGCCGCGACCTCGGTCTCGGCGGCGCCGGCCCGCAGCAGCACGGGGTTGACGAACTCCGGCTCGCGAGCGTCCCACTCGTCGACCCGCACCCCCATCAGCGGCCCGAGCGGGCCGGGCACGTCCATGCCGAACGCATTGTCGTCGGCGTCCACCCGCCCGGACAGGAACGTCGCCACGACCGAGCCGCCGCGAGCGGCGACCTCCTCCAGCCGCGCGGCGATGTCCCCCTTGAGCAGGTGCAGCGCCGGTGCGATGACGACGGAGTAGCCGGACAGGTCCGCGGTGACCGCGACGACGTTGACGTCGACCCCCGCGTCCCACAGCGCGCGGTGGTAGGCCAGCACGACCTGCTGGTAGCGGACCAGCCGGGAGGGCCCGTCGGAGATCTCCAGCGCCCACCAGCTGTCCCAGTCGAACAGCAGCGCGACCCGGGCCGGCGTCCGCGCGCCCAGCACCGCGTCGCCGAGCCGGTCGAGTTCGGCCCCGAGTTCCGCCACCTCACCGAACACCCGGGTGTCGGACCGGCCGGCGTGGCCGATGACCGCTCCGTGGTACTTCTCGCAGGCCCCCCGCGAGGCCCGCAGCTGGAAGAACAGCACGGCGTCGGCGCCGTGGGCCACCGCCTGCCAGCTCCACAGCCGCATCACCCCCGGCCGTTTCAGCGGGTTGACGTCCCGGCAGGCGGTGTGACTCGGCGTCTGCTCCATCAGCCAGAACGGCTGGCCGTCCTTGAGCCCGCGCATCAGGTCGTGGGTCAGGGCCATCCGTGCCTGCGAGGTGTCGTCCGGGGGGTAGTTGTCCCAGGAGACGAAGTCGAGATGGGGCGCCCAGCGGTGGTAGTCGATCGGCCGGTACATGCCCATGAAGTTCGTCGTGACCGGAATATCGGGACTGGACTCGCGGATGGCCGCCTTCTCGTCGCGGAAGTTGGTGAGCATGGCGTCCGACATGAACCGCAGGTAGTCCAGGGTGATGCCCTGGAACGCGGTATGGTCCGGCCCGCGCCAGTGCTCGGTCAGCGCCGACGGCGGATCGATCTCGTCGAAGCCGGTGAAGGTGTGCGACCAGAACGTGGTGTACCAGGCCGCGTTCAGCGCGTCCAGGGTGGTGTACTTCGCGCGCAGCCACTCCCGGAACCCCTCGGCGCACCGGGAGCAGTAGCACGCCCCGCCGTACTCGTTGCCGACGTGCCAGGCGACGACGGACGGGCTGCGGGCGTACCGCCGCGCGACGCGGCGGGCCAGCTCGGTCGACAGCCGGCGGAAGACCGGGGAACTGGGGCAGGCGTTGTGCCGCTGCCCGAACCGGTGCCGGCGTCCCTCGAAGTCCGTCCGGTTCACCTCGGGGAACGCCCGCGCCAGCCACGCCGGATAGGCGCCGGTGCCGGTCGCCAGGCAGATGTTCCGGCCCGCCGCGGTGGCCCGGTCGACGATCCGGTCCAGCAGCGAGAAGTCGTACATGTCCGAGGCGGGCTGGGTCAGGGCCCAGTCGAAGACGCCGAGGGTGACGGTGTCGATCCGGGCGGCGTCGAACAGCCGGTAGTCGGACTCCCACACCTCCTCGGGCCACTGCTCCGGGTTGTAGTCGCCGCCGAACGGCAACTTGGCGGTGACCGGCATGCTCACTGCGTGAAATCCTTCCGGACGGTTTCGATCATCGGGAGGCAGGTCGCCAACATGACCAGGAGGAACACCGAGCCGAGCAGCCCGAGAACCAGCTCCGAGGAGAGGTACGTGACGGCCGCCGCGACCAGTACGAGCCCGGCGTTGCCGAGTGTGACGCGCCAGCGGGTGAGGAGGAAGAAGACGGCCAGGCGGGCGATGTCGCGAGCCCGGAAACTGAACAGCGATGTGATCATCAGCGCGTTGGCGATCCACAGTGTCGAGGCGACCGCGATGAGGATCAGCAGCCCCCGCCACCATATCGGGACTCCGGCCGCCGAGAAGTTGACCAGGCTGATCCCGACCACGGTGAGCAGCGCCAGCCATGGCACCCACAGCCGCAGGACCCCCCCGGCATTGAGCCGGTAGCCGCGCCAGAACGCCGCGGCCGGGTGCAGCTCCGTGAGGTCCCCGCGATGCCGGTGCAGCGCGTAGATCGCGGCGGACAGCGCCGGACCGAACGGGATCGCGCACAGCGCGGCCAGCGGCACATTGCTTGAGTCGCGCTCCAGCAGGAACAGCCCGACCACTCCGGGCAGGGCGGTGACCAGCAGCAGGAGTTCGACGAGCAGCAGGGTGTAGACCAGCGCCACGACTTGCGAGAGGGGCCCCTGGCCGAACCGCCGCATGGCGCCGTCGGTGTTGTTCATCGGACATCCTCAAGATCAGCCGCGCCCTCGGGCGGCGCGTCGGGGCCGGTCGGCAGGCCGAGCAGGCGGCGCTCGTCCCACCACGGCGGGGTCTGGTCGACCACGGCCGTGATCTCGACGAGGGTAACCTCGTGGCGGGCGAGGGTGAGGTCGAGGTCGATCCGCCCGCCCACCACCGGCAGCCTCCGGTGGTCGCGGGCCGGTTCGGCGGCCTCCCGCAGGGTTTCGAGCTGGCGGGGCCGGGGAGAGGCCGGGCAGCCCAGCTCGCACCAGGCCCTCCAGGCGTTGCCAGCTTCCTCGCTCACCGAGGAGCGGAGCACGAACGCCGATGCCGGCGCCGGAACACCGGGCTGCTGCGCACCCAGCGGAATCGACAGCCGCAGGGGGTGCCCGCCGGTCACCGGAGCCCGGCCGGTCACATCCACCGGTGCCCACGCCAGGACGGTGACCCGGCCGGTCGCGTCCCGGGTGACCAGGTGGTCGGGGCCGCGCGTCAGGATCTGGTCGCCGAGGCGGGCCATGAAGGCGTACAGGTGGTAGGTGGGTTTCTTGATCTGGCGGTGGGTGAGCAGCCCGAAGCCGCCGTGAAACAGTGCGGTCGGAATCCCCGCCTCCTCGAACACGTCGCTGAACGTCCAGTACGAGAAGGAATCGACCAGGTCTCCTCCGGCGGCCAGCACGGGGGCCAGGTACGCGGCGTGGAAGGCGGTGTCGTGGATGGGGTTGTCCGGTCGGTACGAGGAGTTGAACTCGGTGATGTGCACGGGCAGGCCCGCGCACGCGGTGTCCCGCAGGCACCGCCGCGGGCTGGCGAACTGGTCCAGCAGGTGCGACGGCGGCTGGAGGGTCTGGTGCACACCGAACGGCACGTGCTGTGGCGGCCCGGAGGTGTACGCGTGGCGGCTGATGAAGTCCACCGGTACCGAGCGGGATGCCACGAACTCGGCGAACGGCACCAGCCACTCGTCGGCCCCCGGCGAGATGGCCGGGCCGCCGACCCGCAGCGACCCGTCCACCTCCTTGACGGTCGTCGCGGTCACCTCGTACAGGCGGTGGTAGGCGTCCCGGTCGGCGTTCTCCCAGAACTGCTCGAGGTTGGGCTCGTTCCACACCTCGATCGGCCAGGTGCGTACCTGTTCGAGGCCGTAGCGGTCGACCAGGTGCCGGACCGTGGCCCGGATCAGGTCCGCCCATTCGGTCTCCGACCGGGGCGGGGTGACATTGCCGTGCCACGCGAACACCGTCTGGTCGCCCGAGGCGAGTTCGGCCGGCATGAACCCGAGCTCGACGAAGGGCTGGATGCCGAGATCGAGGTAGGCGTCGATCACCTGGTCGACGTAGCCGAAGGCATGCCGGACACCGCGCCCGCCCCGGTACTCGTACGGGCGGTAGATGCCGACCCCATCGCTCAGCAGCCCGTGGCCGCGGATGTGCCGGAAGCCGATCTCCCGCTGGACCAGGGCCAGCGAGTCCTGGTAGTCACGGCGCAGAGCCAGGGCGAGCTGGCCGGTGCCGACGCAGAACCGCCAGGCGTCGGTCAGGCGATCCGAGGGATGCTCGGGGACGAGGATTCGCATGGGTGTCCTTATGCCTGCTTGCCGCGCCGGAGGTTGGACCGCCGCGTCGGAGGCTCGGGCCGTCTCGCCGGGCGGCCGGTCTGGCCGTGCCCGGAACCGGGCACGGCC
>JABDRL010000338.1 GCA_013041765.1 Dactylosporangium sp.
GTCGGGGGTGCACGCGGCGGTCGCGCATCTGATCGCCCTGGGCCACCGGCGCATCGCCTACGTCGCCGGGCCGGAACGTTACCTGCACGCCCGGGCCCGCCGCGCCGCCTGGTGCGGCGCCCTCGCCGCCGCCGGCCTGCCGGCCGGCACCTGGCGGGCCAGCGACTTCAGTGCGGCCAGCGGTGCCACGGCCACCCGTGACCTGCTGGCCGAACCCGAACCGCCGACCGCCATCGTCTACGCCAACGACGTCATGGCGATCGCCGGGATCGCGATCGCCGCGGAGTGCGGCGTCAGCGTTCCAGAGCGGCTGTCAGTGATCGGCTTTGATGACATTCCGCTCGCCGCGCACGTTCGTCCGGCCCTGACCACCGTGCGCGCCGATCCGGGCGCCTGGGGCCAGGCCGCTGCCCGAACCCTGCTCACCCTCGTCGAGACCGGCGAAGTGGGCGATGTATCCCTCGATCCGGCCGTCCTTGTCGTTCGACAGTCGAGCGGCCCCACCTCCACCCCCCGCCGCACTGCCGTTGACCGTCGAACCGGATTGAAAGGACAACCGCTGTGACCATCCTCGACCACGCCATCAGCGTTCCCAGCACACGCACCCCGATCCGTACCTTCTTACCGAACCCCAGCGTTCCCTACACCCTGACCAGGACCGGGGTGGTGATGGAACCGGAGACCGGCAACATCTACGAGGCCGAGGGCGTGCTCAACCCGGCCAGCGGCCGCACCCCCGACGGGGTGCTGCACCTGCTGCCCCGGCTGGTCGCCGAGGGCAACGTCTCGCGCATCGGCCTGGCCGAGGTGGTACTCGACGGCGGGGTCCCGGTCGACGTCCGGCGCCGGGGGATCCTGCTCGCCCCCGACCGGGGGTGGGAACGCGGGGCGATGAACGCCGGTGTTGAGGATCCCCGGGTGACCTGGGTGCCCAGGCTGGGCGTGCACCTGATGACCTACATCGCCTACGGGCCGCTCGGCCCTCGGGTGGCGCTGGCCGTCTCCTCGGATCTGCGAGCCTGGCGCCGGCTCGGGCCGGTGCATTTCCAGTACCAGGAAGACCTCAACACGGACCTCAACCTGTTTCCCAACAAGGACGTGGTGTTCTTCCCCGAGCCGGTGCCGGGCCCCGACGGCGGCCTGTGCTACGCGATGCTGCACCGGCCGATGTGGGACCTTGCCTGGGTACGCCCGGGGGAGGGCGCGCACCTGCCAGAGGGCCTGGGCGACGACCGGCCGGGCATCTGGATCTCGTACGTCCCGGTGGATCTGGTGGAGGCCGACCTCGGTGCTCTGGTGCATCCGGGCGATCACCGGCTGGTGGCACTCAGCTGCTTCCCCTACGAGGAGCTGAAGATCGGTGCTGGCCCGGCCCCGATCCGGGTCGAAGAGGGGTGGCTGCTCATCCACCACGGGGTGACCGGGGCGATTCTGTCCGATCATGATCCGCGGCAGAACCAGGTGTGCTACTCCGCCGGCGCCATGCTGCTCGATCCGCTCGACCCGTCCCGGGTGCTGGCCCGCAGCGCCGAACCACTGCTGCGGCCGGAAACCGAGGACGAGCGGACCGGCATCGTCGCCAACGTGGTGTTCCCGACGGCGATCGAGACGATCGACGGCGTTCGGTATGTCTTCTACGGCATGGCCGACGCGAAGATCGGTGTGGCTCGCCTCGACCGCATCTGAGGCCAGGTGGGGCCGGCCGAGGGCTCGCCGGTCGGCCCCACCGCTCCTGGCACCGGCTGGGATCAGCCGCGGTCCCGGTCGGGAACCATCCGGACAACGGCGACCCGGGACAGCCCGCAGATGTCGATGGCGGCCTGAGCGATGGAGCCGGGGGCGACGAGGATTTCGAGCCCGCCGTTGAGGTGCTCGAACAGCGCGGCGACGCCGGAGCTGCCGAGAAAGGTCACCCGGGTGAGGTCGACGACCAGGGGCCTGCCGGATGCCGCCGCCGCGGTGAGGGCGTCCCGGAAATCGTCCTCAGTGGATAGATCGACGTCCCCGTGCACCACGAGCTGGCCGTGTCCGGGATCGCGGGTCGCGGCGAACTCAGGGCACATGGGTGATCCTCTTCGTGAGATGAACGGTCGTGCCACGCGCGTCACCGTCAATTATGATCTTGTCCATCACGCCTTTCATAATCATGATTCCTCGACCCCGGTTCTGGGCGACGTCCCGGGCGCGGTCCGGCTCCAACCAGGACCCGGTGTCCGCGACGATCATTGTGACCGCGTCCTGCCCGATCGTTGCCGTGATGAACACGGTCTGCCTGGCATCCAGGCGCGACCCGTGCTCCATGGCATTGGCACAGGCCTCGCTGGTCGCCAGGACGACGGCGTTCACCACGTCAACGGGCATCCGGTTGCGGCCAAGCCACTCGCGCAGCGACCGGCGCAGTGGCGCCAGCTCGGTGGGGCTCGCCTCGACCGTCGCCTCCAGCATCGGTCGGTCGCCGGTCATCCGCTGATAGGCCAGGACCGCCACATCGTCGGGGCCGGGCTCGGCCCCGAACGCCTCCACGACCTGGCTGACGAGGCGTTCCGGCGTCAGCGCCCGCTGGGCGACGACGGTGTCGAGGGCACGCTGGATGGCGACATGCATCGACTCGGTCCGGCGTTCGACCAGCCCGTCGGTGTACAGCACCAGGAAGGTCCCCGTGTCCAGCGCGGCGGTGGACTCCGGGCGGTCGCCCACCGGGGCGGTGGCCAGCGGGACCGACGTCGCGTGGGTGAGGAGTTCGTGGCCGCCATCGGGGTGTACCACGATGCCGGGCGGATGACCGGCGCTGGAGTAACGCAGCAGACCGCAGCCCGGGTCGACGACGGCGCAGAAGACGGTGGTGCACCTCGCCCCGGGGAGCTGCCACGCGAAGGCGTCCAGGGCTTGCAGGACCTGAGACGGTGCCTTCTCCTGAAGGATCAGCGCCCGGCAGGCGCTGCGAACCTGGCCCATGACGGCCGCCGCGCCGAGACCCCGGCCGACGCAGTCCCCGACGACCAGACCAAGATTGCCGTTGGCGAGTTCGACGACGTCGTACCAGTCGCCGCCGACCTCCAGCGGTCGTACCGCCGGTTGATAGCGGGCGGCACAGCCCACCGGCAGATCGACCGGCCCCAGCATGGCTCGTTGCAGGGTCAGGGCGACGGTGTGCTGCATGTCGAACACCTCGGCCCGGTCCAGCGCCTGGGACAGCGCGTCGCACAGTAGTCCGACTCTGGCCTGGTCCTCGTCGGTCACCGGGTGCTGAACCCGCAGCCAGATGGTGTAGGGCCGGATGGGCGACCCGACCTCGGCGACCACGCCGGTGACCTGGCCCCGCTGGTCGCGCTCCAGCCGCAGCCTGGCCGGGGGGCGTTCGCCGCCCGTGGCGGCGCGATCGCGAAGGGCCGCCCGCCTGGCCGTATCGGGGTGGGCCCCAGCTGTGGCCGCCAGGACGAGGGGATTACCAGCCTCGCTCCAGCCGACGGCGGCCGCCGCCGACGCGGCGAGTTCGTCGCTCAGGTCCGTCACCCCGACGGTGAGCACCTCCCGCACCCCCACCGCCGGCGCGAGGTGACCGGTCAGCCTGGCGAGCGCGGCCTGCCGCTGGGCCGCGAACACGTCGGCGGTGACGTCCCGGACGGTACAGACGGCCAGGCGGTAGTGGATGTGGCCCGCCACCGGGCTGACCGCGAGCGCGACCCAGACCTGCCGGCCGTCGCGGTGTCGCAGCGGCACGGTGACGCGCAGGCCGTCGCCGGCGACGGAGCCGTCGACGGCCTCCGTGACGGCGCGCCACTCGGCGGACTCCTCCGGAAAGTCGGGCAGCCACGGGTGCGGTCGCTGGTACGGCACGTCCGCGGGACCGTAACCGAGGATCGAGCCGAAGGCGTCGTTCACCTCCACGACGCTTCCCGCACCGTCGATGACCATGAGTCCATCCTGGATCGACCCGATCAGGGCGGTGCGCCACGCCGCCTCCCGGTTGCGCAGCCGGGCCAGTTCCAGGTTCGCCCGCACCCGGGCGATCAGTTCCTGAGAGGAGAACGGTTTGGCGAGGTAGTCGTCCGCGCCGGCGTCCAGCCCCTCGACCGCGGCTTCCTCGCCGGCCCTGGCAGACAGCAGCACCACCGCCGTGGTCGCCGTGCGGCGGCCGGCGCGGAGCGCGCGGAGCAGCCCGAAGCCGTCCAGACCTGGCATCATGACATCGGTCAGGACCAGATCCGGGGGGTGGGCCTCGACGCGTTCCAGGGCTTCCCGGCCGTCACCGGCGACACTGACCTGCCAGTAGGCGCTGAGAGTCTGCGCGAGGAAGCGGCGCATGTCGGGGTTGTCCTCGACTACCAGGACCGTCGCTCCGCCGGTGCTGCCGACGTCCATCGCGGGCTGGACGCTCGGCAGGCGCTGATCGGTGGAACTGCCGATCCACTGCAGGGCCTCCTCCAGGTAGCCACCGACGGCCGAGACCCGGGGCGGGGCCTCGGCCTGGGCGTTGCCGGCCCCGAACGGCAGGCTGACGGTGAACGTGCTGCCGACTCCGGGGGTGCTGCTCACCTCGATGCTTCCGTGGTGCAGCCGCACCAGTTCATGGACCATGGCCAGGCCGATCCCGGTGCCCTCCTGGGACCGGCCGCCGCTGCTCTGGGCCCGGTGGAACCGCCGAAAGACCAGGGGTATCTCGGACGCCACGATCCCGACCCCGGTGTCGGCCACGGACAGTGCGATGTGCTCATCGTGTGCCCGCAGGCTGACCCTGACCGTGCCCCGCAGCGTGTACTTCAGCGCGTTGGAGAGCAGATTGAGCGTGATCCGTTCCCACATGTCCGGATCGGCGAAGACCGGCCGGGCGATCGGTGGCACGTCGATCACCAGCTGGAGCCCCGCGCGGCGCATCGCGAACTCGAACGACTCGGCGAGCCCCCGGGTGGTCGCCGCGATGTCGATCGCCGTGATGCGGGTCCGCACCCGGCCCGCCTCAAGGCTGGTGAAGTCCAGCACGTTGTTGACCATCCGGTGCAGCCGGCGGGCGTTGCGCGCCACCATCTTCAACCGGTCACGATGCGCGGCCGGAAGGGGCTGGGCCTGGTCGGCGAGACACTCCTCGGCGGGCTCGGAAATCAGCGTCAGCGGGGTGCGGAACTCATGGCTGATGTTCGAGAAGAACGCGCTCTTCGCCTGGTCGAGTTCGGCGAGGGCGGTGATCCGGTCCTGCTCCTCCTCCGCTGCCCGGGCGGCGTTGACGGCGGTCTCGATGTGTTCGGCGATCATCCGCAGGAACGCCACATACTCCTCGTCCAGCACGATTCTGGGGTAGACGCCGAGCATCACCGAGCCAACCGGCCGGCCACCGCCCGGCGCGCGCAGGACGGTGGTCGCCATCCGCCGCGGTGCCGGCCGCCGGTCGGTCACCAGCCCGTCCGGCAGCGGCCGGATGGCCAGCTCCGCCTTGCCCGGGGCACCCGGCGGCTCCGTCAGGTCCGTCGTCAGGTCTGCCGGCAGGTCCGTCGTCAGGTCCGCCACACCGGCCGACGCCACCAGCCGGGGCCCCCCACCCTCGCAGCGGTACAGCAGTCCGAACGGCACCTCCAGCGGGTATCCGGCCAGCACCCGGGCGGAAGCGGCGAGAACGTCATCAACCAGCCGCGCGTCGACCGAAATCTCGGCCAGCCTGGTCAGCAGTGCCAGGCGCCGCTCGCCGAGAACCCGGCTGGTCAGCTCGTTGGCCGGGGCGAAGACCCCGATGACGCGCCCGTCCGCCTCCCGGATCGGGCTGTAGGAGAAGGTCCAGTAGGTGTCCTCTTTGAAACCCCGCCGGTCGATGACCAGAAGGAGATCGTCCGACCAGGTCCCCAGCCCGTTGGCCAGGACCCCCTCCAGCATGGGGCCGATCGTTGGCCAGATCTCCGCCCAGACCAGCCGGCCGGGCTGGCCGAGCGCGGCTGGATGCTTGGCGCCAGATGGCGCGGCGAACGCGTCGTTGTAGAGAAACGTGAATTCCGGCCCCCACCAGGTCATGATCGGATGCCGGGATTCCAGCATGATCTCGATCGAGGTCCGGACCGTTGAAGACCAGCCGTCGATGTCCCCCAGGGCCGTCGTCGACCAGTCAAAATCGGTGATGAGGCGAGCCATCTCGCCACCATGGAACGCGTGCGCCCAGGGTCGCTTCGGCTGCCAGCGTGGCCGTTCCATGCCGGGATCCACCTCCCAGGACCGCTGGGATGCCGGACCCCGGCGGCAGCGTCAACACGATGGCGGTCGGGCAAAGGCGAAGGTATCTGGGGGCGTCCTCTCGGTTTCGTCCCGCGAAACCGCTCGGGTCCTGCCGGACCGATACCCGAATCCCGACTCGATTGTGCCGCTTATGTCGCACGACCTCGAAGACGACATTGACTATAGAACGCCCCGGCGGGCACCGATAGACACGTTTTGTGGTATCACCCGAGCGTGCCCGGCTGCGACGAAGGATGGACCGGACCCCGGAGCCCATAGCCCTGGAGTTGTACCGAACCCTGAGCTGGAAATGCGGGGTGAATTACGGCCTCTTCCGGATGCTGGGACTTGCCGCGACCCCATAGGGTCCTCGTCGTGGCGCTCATCGAGACTCAATCCCTGACCCTGCGGTACAGTCCGCAGGTCACGGCGCTGTCCGAGCTGACCGTCAGCGTCGAACCGGGCATCATCGGCCTGGTCGGCGCCAACGGGGCCGGCAAGTCGACCTTCATCAAGATCCTGCTGGGGTTCCTGCCCCCGACCACCGGACGCGTCGCGGTTCTCGGCCTCGACCCGGTCGCCCAGGGGACACTGGTCCGCGGGCGGGTCGGCTACATGCCGGAGAACGACTGCCTGCCCCCGGACGTCTCAGCCGCGGAACTGGTCACCCACCTTGGCCGGATCAGCGGGCTGCCGAGGACCGCGGCCCGCGAACGCGCCTCGGAGACGCTGCGGCACGTCGGGCTCTACGAGGAGCGCTACCGGGCGGTGGGCGGCTACTCCACCGGCATGAAACAGCGGGTCAAGCTGGCCCAGGCTATGGTGCACGACCCGGACCTGCTGCTGCTGGACGAGCCGACCAACGGCCTCGATCCCGCCGGGCGGGACGCCATGCTCGAACTCATCCACCGCATCGGTACCGAGTTCGGCATCTCCATCGTGGTGTGTTCCCACCTGCTCGGCGAGGTCGAGCGGATCTGCACCTCGCTGGTGGCCATCGACGGCGGCCGGCTGCTGCGCGCGGCGTCGGTCTCCGCGATGACCAACGAGCGACGCGAACTGGCCATCGAGGTCGCCGAAGGCGTCGACGACCGCCCAGACCCCACGGGCATCCTCGCCGAGCGCCTGACCGCCGAAGGGCTTGCCGTGCGCCGCGAGGCCAGGGCACTGCTGGTACCGCTGGAGCGGGACGACGTCTTTGACCGGATCCTCGCGGCGGCGGCCGATCTCACCATTCCCCTGCACCGGCTGGAGCAGCGCCGCCACCGGGTCGCGGAGCTGTTCGAGTCCGCCCAGCCCCAGACGATCGCCGAAAGGGGAGTGTCCAGTGCCCCCGTCCGCTGAGAGCGTCATCCACGATCTGGGGTACCAGCGGTACACCGGTCCCCGGCTCGGCCGGGGATACGCCGTGCGCTCGCTGTACCTCCACAGCCTCCGCTCGGCCTTCGGCCTCGGACGCGGGGCCAAGGCGAAGATCTTCCCCTGGTCGGTGGCTGCCCTGATCGGGCTGATCGCCGTGATCGTCACCGTGGTCACCAGCGTCGTCGACGAGACCGTGATGACCTACCCAGAGTTCAGCGATCAGGTGGGATTCCTCACCGTGCTGTTCACCGCGGCGGTCGCCGCCGAGGTGACCACCCGGGACCTGTCGGCCAACGTGCTGCCGCTGTATTTCGCCCGCCCGCTGACCCGGACCGACTACGCGCTGGCCAAACTCGCCGCGGTGGTCACCGCGATCGTGCTGCTGCTCGGCGTGCCGCAGCTGCTGATGTTCGCGGGCACGGCGTTTTCCGGAGATCTCAGCCTGGGCCAGGCGCTGGACGAGGTGGTCGACCTGTCCGGCGGCCTGGCGTTCTCGCTGCTGCACGCCCTGCTCATCGGATCGATCGGAGTGCTGGCCGCGTCGCTGTGCCGGCGCAAGGCGTTCGCCGCGGCGCTGGTCGTCGCACCGTTCGTGGTGACAGCGCCGGTGACGACGGTGTTGATGTCCGCACCCAGCCAGACGGTGGTCGATATCGGGCGCCTGACCAACCCGCTGACCGTGCTCATGGGGGTACGGAACTGGTTGTTCGACGATCACTCCGACATCGGCTCGATCGGGGCGGTCTGCGGTGCGGTGGCGGTGGGCCTGGTCGTGGTGACCGGGCTGGCGACGGTGATCCGGTACTGGAAGGTGAAGGCATGAGCACGCAGGGCACCGTCGAGGTGCAGGCGGCGTCGCGCTGGTTCGGCGACGTCGTCGCGGTCAACACCATCACCATGGCCCTCGGACCGGGGGTGACCGGTCTGCTCGGGCCCAATGGCGCTGGCAAGACCACGTTGCTGCACCTGCTGTCCGGCTTCCTTCCACCCTCGCGGGGCGAGGTGCGGATCGGCGGGATGCCGGTCTGGCGCAACCCGGAGGTGTACCGCACCCTCGGGCTGGTCACCGAGCGCGAGGCGGTGCATGGCTTCCTGACCGGGTGGGAGTTCGTGCTCTCCGCGGCTCGCCTGCACCAGCTGCCGAGGCCGGAACTCGCGGCCCGGTGGGCGATTGACCTGGTCGAGCTGTCGGACGCGGAGCACCGGCGGATGGGGACCTATTCCAAGGGGATGCGCCAGCGGGCCCGGGTCGCGGCGGCGCTGGTGCACAACCCCCGGGTGCTGCTGCTCGACGAGCCGTTCAACGGCATGGACCCGCGCCAGCGGATCCAGATGATGCGGGTGCTGCACGAGATCGGCGCCGAGGGCCGGACGGTGCTGTTCAGCTCGCACATTCTGGAGGAGGTCGAGCAACTGTCTGGCACCGTGCAGGTCATGGTCGCGGGCCGGCTGGCGGCCTCCGGCGACTACCGCACCATCCGCCGGCTGATGACCAACCGCCCGCACGTCTTCGCGATCCGTTCCAGCGATGACCGGGGGCTGGCAACCGCCCTCGTCGCGCTGCCCTCGGTGCGTGGCGTCGATCTGGACGCCGCGGGTCTCCAGGTGCGGGTGGGCGACTACGGGTCGTTCACGCGGGCCCTGCCCGCTGTCGCCCGGAACACTGGGATTCAACTCCGCCAGCTGCTGCCCTCGGACGAATCGTTGGAGAGCGTCTTCTCCTACCTGGTCGCTTCGTGAGGAAGGAAATATTCATGAATCCGACCATCGCCCGGATCACCGCTCGCGGGCTTGTCGGCCGGCGTCGCTTCCTGCTGCTCCTGCCGCTGCCCCTGGTGCTGCTCGTCCTCGCGACGCTGATGCGCAGCTTTGACTCGGCCCTCGAACCAGCGGTGACAACCGTTCTCATCGCGTTCGGGATCGCGGTCGTCGTGCCGTTCACCGCACTGGTGATCGGGACGGGAGTCCTGGGGCCGGAGATCGACGACGGGACCCTGCTGCACATCCTGGCCAAGCCACTGCCCCGCCGCGAGATCATTCTGACCAAGTTCGCCGTGGCGTGCGGGCTCTGCCTGCCGGTGTGCGTGGTCTCGCTGTTCGCCGCCGGCTGGATCATCGACAGCGTCCGGTTGGGGGCCGGATTCGCGGTCGGCGCCGCGGTCGCGGCGATGGCCTACTGCACGCTGTTCGGCGCGCTCAGTCTGCTGATCCGCCGCCCGGTGCTGCTGGGGCTGGCGTACATCCTGGTGTGGGAGGGGCTGCTGGGCAACCTGGTCACGGGTACGGGGGTGCTCAGCATCCAGCAGTACGCCGTGACCATCGCCGGCTGGGTGAGTGGCTCTGGCGTGGTTGACGGCCGGGTCTCCCTGCCGGTCTCGCTGATCATGGCCGGGGTGTTCACCATCGGGGCAACCCTGCTGGCCATCGACCGGCTCCGGTCGTTCAGCATCGCGGGCAGCACCGGCTGAGTGTTCGACGGGGCGCGGGCGCGCTAGCGCTTGGGTCCCCGCCGCAGGGGGATGGCGAGCAGGCCGATCGCCGCGAAGATGGTCATGGTGCAGCACAGGGCTTTGAAGAGCATGGGGGCCTCGCTCTCAATACTGGGGTGCTATCGCAGGTACGGCTGCCACTGCCGGACGTCGGCAACGGTGACGCCCGGGGCGGTGAAGTACGGGTCGGCCGCAATGACCGCGTCGAGCGCACCCCGGTTGGGGACGTCCAGCACAATGAGCGCGCCGGTGCCGTCGGCGAACGGCCCGGCCATCCGGACAATACCTTGGCGGTGCAGAGCGGAGAGCCGTTGCCGGTGGTCAGCGCGGGCTGCCGGCAGCTCAGGCTCCTCGGCGAAGGACAGTGCCACGATCCACATGCCGGTACGGTACGGCCCGCGCGGCGCTCGCGTCGGGGGAGTCGTCACATGGTCGTTGGATCGCTGCCGTCGCGACGGCTCCGCCAGCGGTGCCCCGCAACCTCTCGATAGGAGTTTGTGATTCGCAGGTGAAGTGCCAGACTGATGCCTGCAAGTTCCCGGATTTCCGATCTTGGAATAGCACCCCTCGTCCTGGAGGCTGGTATGAACAACCCACAGGTCGCAGACCGACCATTCGTGGCTGGCATGTATGACTACTACCTCGGCGGAACCGCGAACAGCGCGGTCGATCGGGCCGCCGTCGATGCGATCCTCGCGGTGCTGCCCGAGATGCGGGAAAGCGCGTGGGCCAACCGGGGATTCCTCCAGCGGGCCGTGAAACGGATGGCCGAAGAGTGGGGCATTCGCCAGTTTCTCGACATTGGGGCGGGGCTGCCGACCCAGCGGCACACGCATGAGGTGGTGGCCGAGGTCGTCCCCGACGGACGCGTGGTCTACACCGACAACGACCCCCAGGTGATCACCCGTGGCGAGCGGATACTCGCCGATGTCGAGGGCGCGGCGGTGATTCTGGGCGACATCCGCAAGCCGGAGAGCATTCTTGACCATCCAGAGACACGTCGTCTCATCGATTTCACCAAGCCCGTCGGCCTCATCCTGGTGTCCGTCACGCAGTTCATTCCCGATGCGGAGGATCCGTGGGCCGTTGTCCGGCGTTACCTCGACGCCGTCTGCTCCGGTTCCTATCTGGCGCTTTCGTCGCCGACCGGCGACAACCAGTCCAAGCGGATCGTGGACCGGGTCCGGCAGATCTACGCCAAAACCCCGACGCCGGGTAAGCCCCGGACCCGGGCCGAGGTTGAGCGCTTCTTCGATGAGCTGGAGATCGTTTCGCCGTACGATGGCGGGGAGCCCGCGGTGACGTTTGTCGGGCAGTGGGGCGCCGAAGACGTGGAAGCCGCCGACGACGACGGCTCCCGGTGGTTCTACGCCGCCGTGGCGCGCAAGCCGTAGCGCCCCGGCCCAATGGGCCGAACGCCCAGCATGGGCAGGCCGAAGGAGGGTCCGCATGGGCTCGGGAAACAAACCGACGGTGGACGAGTTGCAGGTCGATCTCGCATCGCAGGCATGGCAGCGCTCGGGTGCGGGCGTTGACGCGCTGGAAACGGCGATGGTCGAGGCGCGGGGTGCCCGCTGGGTGCTTGTCCGGATCGCCGGGGACGTCGCCGGCCGGGTGCTGGTCTACAGTCGGCACGAGTGGGCGTGCTTTCTCGACGGGGCCAAGGGCGGGGAGTTCGACGAGGCCCTGGGCTGACCGCGGCGCTGACGGCCCGGACCCACCGTGCCGTGGACGTGCGGCGCCCGAGCGTGGGCGCTGCGGCCGGCACCGCGTGGCGGTGACTCCGAACGGCTCTGGTCGGTGGTGTGTTCAACATAGGCGCCCCTTGGGGGAAGAGGTCTGCCCGTTTCGGCGAGCACATGAGGCTGTTTGTGAATCACAATTTATTGGGGTGCTACGCCGCTGAAGGCATCCCGTCAAGGACGGAGGGGCCGGGTGACCGACAAGTACGGAGCGACTGTTGCCAAGCGGCGGCTGTCGCGCCGACTCGCCGAGTTGCGGATCAAGAATGGCTACACCGCGAATCAGGTCTGCGACAAGCTGAACTGGGGGCGTGGAAAGGTCGGCCGCTTCGAGGCCAACGTGTGGAAGCGGCCGGAGATGAGTGACATTCGGGACCTTCTGCGCATCTACCAGGTGCCCGAGGGCGAGGCCCAAGAATTGGAGGAGCTGGCCGTGCTCGCTCGGGAGCGGGCGTGGTGGCGTGAATACCCCGATGTCTTCGGTGATGACGAGTATCCGGGCTTTGAGTCCGACGCTGTCCGAATTTGTGTCTATATGCCGCTTATTCTGCCGGGACTCCTGCAGTCCCAGGCGTATACCGAGACACACATGCGGGTGGGCTCGCAGCCGGAGGGCTGGCGCGAACGGTCGTTGGCGGCGCGAATCCGGCGGCAGCGGATCCTCGACCGGGCCGGTGGCGAGGCACCGGAACTGGTGGCGGTGATTACCGAGGCCTCGTTGATGTACCGGTGGGGTACCCAGGCGCGGCGGCGGGCGCAGGTGGAGTACCTGGTCGAGATGGGGCGTCGTTCCAATATCGAGTTGCGGCTGCTGCGTTTCGCCGACGGGCCGCATCCGGGGATGAGCAGCCTCATCAGCATCTTTGACTTCGCAGGAGACGAGCCAAGCATGGTCTACCTGGAAAACGACGCGGCCATCCAAGCGGTCAGCGTCCCAGCCGAAGTCGACGCCTATGCGGCGATCTTCAGCCGCATCCGCGGCGCGGCGCTGGGACAACCCGCGACGACGGCCTATCTGAAGCAGCTTGCCGAAACGCTGGAGTGACATCATGACCGACCTGTCTCAAGCACAGTGGTGCAAAGCCAGTCGCAGTAATGGGGCAAATACCGGATGCGTAGAAGTTGCAGTAAATTTGTCGGATTTTGTGGCAGTTCGCGACAGTACGCAGCCAGAAATCGGAGCCCACATCGTCAGCCGGAGCGCGTTTGCCGCGTTTCTCGGCGACGTGAAGTCTGGGCGATTCGATCTTTAAGCGGCCTGGGTCTCACGACGTGAGTCCTGGCCTTCAATGTTTCCCGCGGCGGCGGTGACGCGGGTCAGGGCGAAGGTCCCCCGGGGTGTGGCCCCCCGGGGGACCTTCTGTGTTCGCCTGTCTCAAGGCTTGACGGAACCCTACAACCCGTAGCTGGTCGAGCACATTCCACTGCACGGCTGTCCATGGTCGTCGTTTCGGCGTGCCGGTGGGCCGATGGTTTCGCGCCAATTTCGGATCTGTGACGACGTAGTGGTTGTCAATGCCTGCCATACTTCGTAATCTGTGAAGCACAGATACCGACTCGCGAACCCCGAGGATCAGGTGGTGTGTCGTGGTGAAGCCGCCTGTCAGTGGCCCCGCCGGCCGCGTGGCTGTGCAGAGCCCGAGCGAAACGGACCGATGCATGAGCGAGGGGACCGAGAAGCGGGAGGGTCTGATCGTGATGCCACACTCTCTGATCATGGCTCCGGAGGTGCTGCGCGAACTGGGCGGTAGCACGGAGGCCAATACGATGCTTGCGAATGCTACCGGTCCGTTCCGCTGCATCGCATGCGGCAGCCTCGGGCAGATCGGTCGGGGGATCCCGGCCTCCGTCATCCTGCTGCTGGTGCGCAACGGCAGCGGCCAGACCCGCAAGATTCAGTTCGCCCATCCCCACTGCGCGGACTCCGGCATCCGGGTGGTGCGAGCCGTGATGCCCGGGGACCGGTACCGGGCGCTGCCCGGGGCTGCCTGGTTGCGCCCGGCCGACACCGACCCCCCGGCGGTGCTGGTCATCGCGCGGCGGGCGGCGGAGCCGGACACCGATCAGAGCGAGGAGCTGACGGGCATCTTCCTGTCCAGGCTGGTCGAGCACGGGTTCGCTCCCCTGGCCGATCCGGACATGCCGCTGCCGCACGTCCATGGGTTGACGGCCTGGCACACCCTGGGGCGTCTGGCGATCCACGACAGGTACGGCGGGGTGGTGTGGGACGGGCGCCTGCCAAGCTCGCATGCCTGGACGTACGCCGCACTGCGGTCCAACCGGTTGGGCGTCGTCGTGGCCAGCGGGGTCCACCTGGCCAGCGCGGACCAGGCTAGGGACCTGTACACCGCGATCACGGGGAGCCGGGCCGTCGGCGCCGCGATCCGACTGGCCGATCCGACCGCCGCCAGCAACCGGCGCCGGTCGTACGCGGTGCGCGGCTACCCGGCGGGTGCCTCGGGCGTGGCGGGCGCGGCGTAGGCCGTCGCCAGACCCGCCCCGGAAGTCCTCAGCCCGACCCGTGGACCTGCCGATGGGATCTCGTCGGACCGCTTGGCGCCGGTAGGGGGATCCTCGTGAAGTACCGACTCGTGACCCGAAGCGATTTCGACGGCCTGGCCTGTGCCGTGCTGTTTCGTTACCTCGATCTCATTGAGGAGATCACCTTCGTGCACCCCAAGGACGTGCAGGACGGCGTCCTGGAGATCACGGAGAAGGACATTCTGACGAACCTGCCGTACGTACCGCACGCGCACCAGGTGTTCGACCACCACCACTCCGAGACGCTGCGGGTTGACGGCGATGCCACCAATCACGTCATCGACCCCGAGGCGCCCTCGGCGGCCCGGGTCGTCTACGACTTCTACGGCGGCGCCGAGCGGTTTCCGATGGTCTCCAAGGAACTGATGGACGAGGTCGACCGGGCCGACTCGGCCGCGTACGACATCGCGGAGGTGCTGCACCCCACGGGGTGGACGCTGCTCAACTTCCTGATGGACAGCCGCACCGGGCTGGGCCGCTTCCGGGAGTTCCGGATCTCCAACTATCAGCTGATGATGGAGTTGATCAACGCCTGCATGCGGCACCAGGACGTCAACGAGATTCTGGCCATCCCCGATGTCGCCGAGCGCGCCGACCTCTACCACGCGCACGCCGTGCCGTTCGTGGAACAGCTCCGGCGGGTCAGCCGGCTCGTCCATGACGTCGTCGTGGTCGACCTGCGCGACGAGGAGGTCATCTACGCCGGAAACCGGTTCATGGTCTATGCGCTGTTCCCCACGGCCAGGGTCTCGATCCATGTGATCTGGGGCCGGCAGCGACGCAACACCGTGCTGGCGGTCGGTAAGTCCATCATGGATCGTACGTCGCCGGTGGACATCGGGTCGATCATGCTGCGCCACGGGGGTGGTGGACACCTGGCGGCTGGCACGTGCCAGGTGCCCCACGACGCCTCCGAGCGGGTCATCGCCGAAGTCATCGGCGCGGCCAGCGCGCCGCGGACCGCGGCGGCGTGAGCCGCGCGCCCCGGACGACCGGCGACGACCGCGGCTGGGCGAGATTGCCGCAAGGAGCCGGCTGAGTTCCCAGGGTGTTGGCCTTCGCGCCTGGATCGCCCCCCGAATAGGGTGGTCGTGGCGAGCCGGGGCATCGACACCGTGGGGGTGAGCATCGTGGCGGGGACGCTGCTGGTGGTCGAGGACGACCGGGAGATCCGGGACCTGCTGCGGCGCTATCTCGAGCGCGCCGGGTTCACCACCCACACCACTGGATCCGGCGCCGAAGCCATCCGCCTGGTTTCCACCGGCGGCATCGATCTGGTCATTCTCGATCTGGGGCTGCCGGACATCGACGGCATCGAGGTCCTGGACACGGCCCGCCGCACCAACGGCGTGCCGGTAGTGGTGCTGACCGCCCGCAGCGGGGTCGACGACCGGATCCTGGGCCTGGAACACGGGGCGGACGACTACGTCACGAAGCCGTTCAGCCCGACCGAGGTCGTCCTGCGCGCGCAGGCGGTGCTGCACCGGGTCCGGGGATCCGCGGGAGAACCCGACACCTGGTCGTTCGGCGACGGGCGGCTGCGGATCGACGAACCTCGCCATGAGGCGTCGCTGGCCGGGCAGCGCCTGGAACTGACCCCGACGGAGTGGGGGCTGCTCAGCGCGATGGCCGCGGCCCCCGGCCGGGTCTTCTCCCGGTACGAGCTGGTCAACCGGGTGCGGGGCTACGAGTTCGCCGGCTACGAGCGCACCATCGATTCGCACGTCAAGAACCTCCGTCGCAAGCTTGGCCCGGACGGCGGGGAGATCGTCGAAACCGTGCTGGGGGTCGGTTACCGGCTGGGACTGAACCGTGACCGCTAAACTCCGCCACCCTGGCGACCCGGCGGATGCCGCCACCGGACCGGTTCCCGGCCGGGAACCGGCTGCGGGCCAACCCGGATCGCTGGGGGGCCGGCTGCTGGTCGCGTTCGTCGCCGTGGCCCTGCTATCGGTGGCCCTGCTGACCTCGGCGGCCCTGGTCGGCACCGACCAGGGCCTGGCCTCCGCCCAGCGGGCCGAGCGGGAACGCGCGGCGGCCGGAGCCGCTGCGGCGGTCGCGACGGCATACGTTGCCGCGGGCGGTTGGGCCGGAGCCGATTTCGCCCCCGCCGAAGCCGTGGCGGTAGCGGCCGGGGCCCAGCTGAGCGTGCGGGACACCACCGACACCATGACGTGGCCGGGGCGAGGCCAGCGGGCCGGCCTGGGC
>JABDRL010000399.1 GCA_013041765.1 Dactylosporangium sp.
GTCACGAGTACCACGACGGTCAAGGTCGTTCGCGAGGTGGCTGAGCCAGCGCTGGCCCCGGTCGGGGTTCCATCGCCGGCCGGCCGGGGCGGGCCGCTGGTAGCAGGCGGGGACGTAGGCGGAAAGGAGGTGCTCCTCCACCGCCCAGCGGGTGGGGAACCGGCGGCGGTCAAGCAACTCGGCGGGGTCGCGACCATCGGTGCCGGAGTAGACGGTGCGGGCCAGGGAGACCATCAGCGGGGTGCTGAGTGCCTGCCGAAGCACGGTCGCGACTGGATCGTCTGGATAGGTACGCAGGACGTCGAGGACCGATCTCCACCGGTCGGCGCGGCTGTCGGCGGTGCCGTGGCGGGTGGCGTGGCGGGTGGCGTGGACCAGGTAGCCGGTCAGATCGTCCGGGATCAGATCGTCGAGAGTGATTTCGGCGGCGCTGACCAGGGCGCCCTCGCTCCGTGCCGCGGCGGCGTACTCCCCGGGGCGGCTGGTGAGCACCAGCGGCAGGCCCGGGGCCATGTTGAGTTGCCGCAGCGCGGCCTGGCGCAACTCGGGATCGAGCTCGTCGAAGCCGTCGAGGATGGGCAGGATCCGTTGGGTGGCCAGCAACCCCGAGGCACACGTTGATCCGTCGGGGCCGGGGGCCGCAAGGCCAGGGTAGTCATGCACGAGTTGGGTAGCCAGCCACTGCCCGAGCGATGTGCTCGGGTTCCAGGATTCGATGGTGCCCACGACCGGTACCCGCCCGCCCGGTCCCCGGGCGGCGAGCAGGTCAACCGCCAGCCGGGCGGCCAGCGTGGTTTTCCCCGACCCTTCCTTGCCGAGAATGGCCAGCCGTCTTGACGGGATGCGCTGGTAGACCTCGCCGATCTGATGGAACCGTCCGGCCAGCGCCGGCGGGGTGGTCGTGTGGCCGGTGGGAATCCAGTGCACCGGGATCGGGGCGGGACCGGCGACCACGCCGGAGCGTTCTTCTCGCAGCAACTGGACGCGAACGGCGTCGGCAAGCTGGTCGGCGATCTCGCCGAGAGCGGCGGTGGAGGACCCGGCGGGCGCTGGACCACGGCCGCTGGCCATATCGATGGAGGGCGGGAGCACGATCCGAAGGCTACCCGTGCCCCGCCATCGACGGTGCTCAGCGCCGGGCGCACGATGGCGGCTCACTCGATATGAAACACCTCTCGTGCCGCCAGAGGTGTCATGGGCTCCTCCACATAGAAGGAGGTGGCATAGGTCAGTGTGGCATAGAAATCACAATCATTGTCTTCACGGCCAAGAGCCGCCTGGCCAATGCCATAGTAATAATCATCAGTTGCGGTCACCTCGCACAGGTCCCAGCTGAAACTGAGACCAAACCTGTTGGGCATCGTGACCAGCTCGGACATTCTTTTTCGATACTCATCCCTTGACGGGCGGTACTGGACACTGGTCGGCCTGCCCCGAGCGGCACGCTCGACGGCATGGAACATCGAGTCAAATTCCGACTCCGAGCGGTTCTCCGCCGGGCCCCTGCTCTCGACCCATTTCAGTGAGGTATTCTCCCGACCGAACTTCTCTTCCCACTGTAGAAAGATGGGGCATTCGTCCCCCCCGCGCCACAAGGTCTTGGCGCCGGCACCACATGCATACTCCAACTCGTCCACTGTTGGAAAGTCCCATTCCACCACATGATCCTCCAGGCCGTGTTCATCCAGCCACCGCTCATCGTAGGGAGACAGCTGGACCAGCATCGGAGTGATCGTCACGGTCCGCATCGGTGTGGTGTTCTGGCTGATGAGCTTTCGGATTCCGGAGACATCACCGGAGTAGCCCTCTTTCCCATAGGGATGGGTGTCACTGTGTAATGACTCGAAGAAGGCATACAGCTGGAGTGGTGTGGGATTGAAATTCGCCGCATCGTACCCCAGGGCTACCTCACCCCCCAGGGACCAGGGAGTACCTGTTCCAGGCCAGGCCAGTCTGCCGGGTCGGTCCGCGGGGCCCGGTCGCCCGGAGGGGCGCGGTGCTCAGCCGTCCGGAGTGAACAGGCCCTGGATGCCAACCACGATCGCGATCAAACCGAAGATCGGCAGCAGGAGGGCCGGGCCAGTGGCGCTCCGCAGCCGCACCGTTGCGGGCTCCGGGTGGCCGGTCAGCCGGTCCCAGAGCAGGGCAAGGCCGGTACCGATCCCGACCAGCTCGAAATGGAACAGGTGTGGCCCGGTGGTGACGTGGACCAGGACGTAGAAGCCGCTGGCGACCAGCGCGACGATGCCCACCAGCCAGCCGTACCGCGCGGCGGGCCCGACGACGGGCTGGAGCGCCTGCCCGACGCGGGGTAGGAGTTGCAGCAACGGGAGCGCGAGGAGCAAACCACCCACGATGTTGGCGAGGTCGAGAAGCAAAGACATGATCACGAGTGGTCTCCTCCGTCGAACGCGGCGCGGCGAGCGTTCGATCGACGATACGCGCTGCCCACCGGGGCACTGGAAGCGCGGTGAGCAGCGGATCGGTGACGATCATGGCGTGTGGTCGGGTGGAGGGAAGGGCACCGCGCGACCGCCGCGTTGCCCGACCTCCGGCCCGCTAGGGCGGTGTCGGCATCCTGGTCGGGCCGGAACCGGGGAGTACGCCGGTCAGCATGTCGGCGACGGTGTGGATGGTGATGTCCGGCTGCCGGCTGCCGGTGACACGGGCCACGAGGTCTGACACGTGGCGCAGGGCCGGCTGCCCGAGACCGTCATAGACCGCCACGAACACCTCTCGCGCATGTTCCCGCGGCCATCCCGCCGGCATCAGCCGCATCGGTAGGCAAGGGTCAAGGCCAATGAAACGGCGGTAGGTGTCCATCACCTCGGTCCGGGCCCGGACGGCCTCGGCACCGCCGACGTCCCCGGAGCCGATCCGCGGCAGCAACGGGCTCCACCGTTGGACGAAGGACTCGTACCGGTGGACCGTGCTCGCCAGCTCCCAGGCGTCGAGCGGCTCGCGGGCGACTGCCATGTCGAGGTCGACCTGGCGCGCCCGGAACACGGTGGTCGCGCCCGGGGCGATCTCGGAGAGAGCCGCCACCGCCTCCCGGGGGAGGCGGTGCGGTGACACCCAGAGGCCGTCGTACAGCGGGGCGTAGCCCAGCCAGCGCAGCCGGCCGCGCAGGGCACGCCGCTGGGTGTCTCCCCCCTTGGGGAGGGAGAAGGCGATGAGGGTCCATCGGCCGTCCCAGGACTCGGCCCGCGTCGCGAACGCGGCGATCGCTTCGCCGCCGATCGCGAGGGCGATCGCGGTGGGTTGCGTGAGCCGGTAGAAGGTGTGCCTACCCTGCCGGCTGCTGTCCAGGACGCCTCGGCGGGCCAGCCGGCTGATCGTGGTTCGGGCGCCGCCGGGGGTGACGCCGGACTCGACGAGCAGCGCCACGATGGCGGCGGAGGGCAGCCGGGCGCGGGCCCGCAGGGTGTAGTCGGTCAGCAGGGTCACCGCCAGACCCTGCGGTGAGTTGCCGTTCTGCCGGCGGGGGAGCCGAACCGGCTCGAAGTCGGGCAGGATCTCGTCGAGATCGAAAGGGGTCACCGCGAGCACGCTCCCGGGTGTTTCGGCGTTGCTGCTGGTGCCGACTGTAGATGACGTCGGGCCGGAGGCGCCCCCGCGCTCTGGAGCCGGCGGTGGCGTGCCGCCGCCCGGCACGGCCCGCGCCGTCGTCCCGGGGTTTCCGGCTCGACCCGATCGTAAGGCATCGGAGATCGTCTATTGACAGTATCGAGTCCGATCGGGATACTTGATGACGCACATGGCCAGGGAGCGCACCTGTGATGAGTGCCGAGGCTGGCTCGATACCCGCCCGTTTGCCACTGCGGCGAGCTGCCGTCCGCAGGAGCTGGCACCCCACGGCCAGGCCCGCGCGATCGCCTGACGGTCGCCACCCGCGAACGGAGCGTTGCCATGCCACGTCCGCCCAGCGAACCAGCACCGAGCCCGACCTCTGGTGTCCCAGCCCCCCACCACCGGTTGCGCCACCCCGCCCGCGGGCCGCGTGGCCTGCCCCTGGCCGGCGCCGCCGTCGGCCTGCTGCTGCTCGGTAGCGCCGTCGCCGCGCGGTCGGCGCTGGCCGCCGACAACCCGTACCAGCGCGGGCCTGCCCCGACGGCCGCCAGCATCTCCGCGGACACCGGACCGTTCGCCACCGCCACCACCGTGGCCGAGGGCACCGGGTTCGGCGGGGCGACCATCTACTACCCGACCGACACCAGCCAGGGCACGTTCGGCGCCATCGGCATGCTGCCCGGCTGGACCGCGCCCTGGAGCGCCTACGCCTGGCTCGGTCCCCGGCTCGCCTCGCAGGGTTTCGTGGTGATCGGCGTCGACACCAACGACCCGAACGACTACCCGGCCGCCCGCGCCACCCAGGTGCTGGCCGCGCTCGACCATCTCACCGAGAGCAGCGCCGTGCGGGACCGAGTCGACCCGGACCGGCTCGCGGTCGCCGGTCACTCCATGGGCGGCGGCGGCAGCCTTGAGGCCGCGCTGTCCCGGCCATCGTTGAAGGCCGTGTACGGAATCGAGCCGTACGATGACATCACGTCGGACTTCTCGAACCTCACCGTGCCGACGTTCATCCAGGCCGGGCAGGACGACACGCTCGTGACGCCGTCGTACCTGGAGTCGCTGTACGCCACCCTCCCATCCACCTCGGAGCACGCGTACCTGGAGATCGCCGGCGCGGACCACATGTTCGTCGGATCGCCGAACGTCATCCTGGCCCGCACCCTGATTTCCTGGATGAAGATCTTCGTCGACGACGACACCCGCTACACCCAGTTCCTGTGCCCGCTGTCCGACGACTCCGGAGTCTCCCAGTACCGCAACACCTGCCCGCTCACGCCGGGCGGATCCACCGGCTCGCCAACGGCCACCGCGCCGAGTCCACCGGCGTCGTCGAGCAATCCGCCGGGCACTCCGTCGAGCCCGGCGCCCACCGACGGGACCTGCCGGGTCACCTACACCACCAATGCCTGGGACTCCGGCCTCACCGCGAGCGTCACCATCGCGAACACCGGCACGACCGCGAGCACCGGCTGGTCGCTGGCGTTCACCCTGCCCGACGGGCAGACCATCACCTCGGGGTGGAACGCCACCTACAGCCCCAGCAGCGGCCAGGTCACCGCGACCGGCGTCAGCCACAACGCCACCATCCCGGCCGGCGAGTCCATCAACATCGGCTTCCAGGCCACCCACACCGGCGACACCGGCGCCCCCACCACATTCGCCCTCAACGGCCAGACCTGCACGATCACCTGATCGTCCGCGACACGGCATCGCCGCACTCGCGGACCGCCAGGCACGGCGGCGGGCCCGAAATACCGGCATCCTCGTTTGAAATATTTCGCGACCTGGGCCGAGCCTCGTTGACCGGCGGGAGGTACCCGGGGCGCCGGGATTGTCCACCCCGCGCGAGCCCACCCCACGGAGGCGACCGGGGCGTACCCCGCCCGCGGGACCACTCCCGCCGGCGACGGTGACCGGTCACCAGGCCCTTGATCGCCTGCTGGGGAGGGGCGGGGCGACGCCACCGGTTCGGGGCCGGACCACGGGACCGAACATTGGGGTCGCGAAGGAACCATGGTCCACGGCTGCGGGCGTGCGTCCCGCTGCGGGGCAGGGCCCGATCGACAGACTTCTTGACGGAGTCCTCAATGGGCTTTAGCGTGCCCATATCTTGCGGAAGATTTCCGGAAAATGAATCCCTCTCGCCCGAACGTTCTCCCGTAGCGCGACAGGAGAGTCCTCATGAAGCCCAAACAGCTGATCGCCATAGGAGCCATCGCCACCGCCGCCACCATCACCGCAACCCTGGTTCTCTCCCCGGCCGCCGAATCACACAAGTCGGTGGCGACCGTCGATCCCGCCAGCCAGACCCTGCGCCAACTCGGTGCGCGCCACGGTCTCTACCTGGGCACGGCGGTGGACATGGCCGCCCTGGCCGACGCCGACGACCCGCAGTACCGGGACATCGTTGCCTCCGAGTTCTCCACCGTCACCGCGGAGAACGTGATGAAGTGGGAGACCCTCGAACCGACCCGGGGCACCTACAACTGGGGTCCGGCCGACGAGCTGGTCGATTTCGCTCGAGCCAACCGCCAGCGGGTCCGGGGCCATGTCCTGGTGTGGCAGAACCAGCTGCCCGGCTGGCTCACCGAGGGCGTCGCTGACGGCACCATCACCAATGATGAACTCCGCGACCTACTCAAAAAGCATATTACCGATGTAGTTTCCCATTTCAAAGGCAAGATCTGGCAGTGGGACGTCGTCAACGAGGCCGTCAGCGACCCCTGGGACACCCCATCCACCATCCACTACAAGGGATTCTGGGCCGAGCACCTGGGCTCCGAGTACGTCGCCGACGCGTTCCGGTGGGCCAGGGACGCCGATCGCAACGCCCTGCTGTTCTACAACGACTACAACATCGAGGCCTTCGGCGACGGCAGCGCAACCGACAAGACGGCCTTCGTGTACGAGATGGTCAAACAGTTCCGCGCCGACGGCGTGCCCATCGACGGAGTCGGCAGCCAGGGACATCTGGGCACGCAGTACGGCAACTACGACGCCCTCCAGGTGTCCGCGGCCCTGAAGCGCTTCACCGATCTCAAACTCGCCACCGCCTTCACCGAGGTCGATGTGCGCAGTGAACTGACCGACGCGGTCGTGGACGGCAGCAGCTCCGAGATCAACCCCCGGCTCCAGGCCTCGGCGGCGAACTACAGCGCCCTGCTGCAGGCCTGCCTGTCGAACCGGCACTGCCTGTCCTTCACCGTCTGGGGCTTCACGGACAAGTACTCCTGGATCCCCAACTGGTCCGATGGCCAGGAAGGTCTTGCCAACATCTACGACGAGGACTACCAGCCCAAGCGGGCCTACAACACGATGCGGGCCGATCTGGCCTTCAGCGGTGCGCCATACGTCCAGCCCCGCATCCCGCAGCGGCCAAGGCGGTAGCGCAAACCCGGCGTTCGCGCCGAAGCGCTCCGGCACGGTCGACGGCGATCGGGTCCCGGCAAGACCTACGGGTTACCCGATCGCCGGCCGGCCCCGGGCGTGACGGTGCTCCCGGCGCTCGGGCCGGGGCGCGGACCCGGCCTGGCCCCCAGCGCGTGATGGCGGCACCGACGGGGGCTCCCTTGCCGGGGCGCAGGTCCGGCATGGCCGCGACGTGGATCATGCCGTCGAGGGCCGCCACCCGGCGGCACCGCTCGACGGCCTCGGACTCGATCCAGCTTCCGGCGGAGGCGAGCACGGTGACGGTGGCCGACCCCGTGGCCGGGGCGGACCGTGGCGGTGCCCCCCGCCGGGGCTGCTGCTGCGACAACGACACGCACTTCCTTCGATAGCCCGGGGTGCTGGCCGCCAGAACGTTATGGACGCCACGCCGTACCCGTCGCGGCCCCGGCCGGTCTGCGCGCCGTCGTCGCGGACCGTCACCCGGACCCGTTCCGGCTCTCCGCCGACCCGCACGACGATCTCGGTGGCGTCGACCGCGTGCCGCATGGCGTTGGCCACCGACTCCTGCACGATGCGGTAGATCGCCGCGTCCACGGCCGGGGGCAGCACGTCCAGCTCGCCGGCGAGCGCCAGGTCGACCCGCGGGCCGCCGCCCGGTGGCCGTGCCAGGCGCTCCAGGTCGGCGACACCCGCCCGCGGGGTCAGCTCGGCCGCCGTC
>JABDRL010000023.1 GCA_013041765.1 Dactylosporangium sp.
TCAAGATGATCAAACGCCAGATGTTCGGCCGCGCCACGTTCGACCTCCTCCGCAAACGAGTACTCCTCGCCAGCTGACCATCGCCAGGGACCACTCTCGATCAACGCGAACGGGTCAGATCCCCGAATCTCTCAGATCGAAAACGGTGACGTCGCCACCCAGGAGGTACTCAACCGCTACGTCACCGCTCTGGGGGGGACGCCCTCAAACTCATTGCCGACTTCGGCGACGAACAACTCAAGATCGTATAGGTGTGGCATTCGCGTCACAGGTGCTGGGATCAACCGCCCAACGCCCTGCCTTCCCGCCGTGGACGGCGAGAGAGGGGCGCCGGCCGACCCGGATGCCGACCAGTGCCCCGATGTGTTCACAGGTGGTCGGAACCTCCAAGATTTTCGCTGACAATACGCCCAGATCACACCAGCGGAAGCGTTTCTCTGAAGGCAACCATGTAGTCGGCGTTTCGGTCCCCCCGCGAGACGGGCCACCGGCATGATCGTGGGCTCCGGGCTCGAGGGCCGGCGCCTGCGGCTGATCGGGGTCACGACAGGTCCCCAAGATGTTGGGTACGGCAACGACGGTGCGGAACAGATACTACGGAGTCGGACCGACATTTTCGGCAAGGCGGCGCCGATGCCCTGGCTGGCAGAACGTCTATCGTGCCACCATGGCGGAGCAGTTGAGGATCGTGCTCGCATCGATGGGCGTGAAGGAGTTTGCCCTGCTGCACGAGGTGTGTGTGCACGCCGGGCATCTGCCAGTCGGCTACGCCTGCTCCCGCTCGATACGACCCCGGGGCGAGGTTGATTCGCAGGCCGTGGGCGTCGCCAGCGGCCTGCTGGGCGCGATCCCGGCGACGGTCGATCTGCTGCTGCCGGCCGACGCCGACGGGCTGGGGCGGGCGATGACCGGCTACCGGCCGGATCTCCTGATCGTGTACGGGTTCAACTGGATCCTTCCGGAGTCGGTCCTCGCGATTCCCCGCCTGGGCGCGCTCAACGTCCACAGTTCGCTGCTGCCCAGGTACCGGGGGCCGGCACCGGTGCTCTGGGCAATCCGCAACGGGGATGCGGCCGTCGGGGTGACGGTCCACCGGATGGATGCAGGCGTCGACACCGGCCCGATCCTCGCCCAGCGTGGTGATGTCCCCTTGGACGACGACGTCACCCCCGACCGGCTTTGGCCGCGGCTGCGGCCGGTGCTCGCGGCGGTACTGGTGGACGCCCTACGCAAGGTCGCTACCGGGACACCGGGGGACCCGCAGGGGGGCGGGGATTCCTGCCCGGCGAGGTTCCTGGAACCGGAGTATTCGCGGGTCGACTGGTCCCGGTCAGCGCGGGAGATCCACAATCAGGTGCGGGTGTTTGGGTTCATCGGTAGTCAGGAGGCGCCGGTGGCGCTGGTCGACGGCCGGTGGCTGCGGTTGATCCGCACGAGCCTGGTGCCAGTCGTCGGTGGCCACCAGGTCGACTGCGGCGATGGTCACGCGATCTGGATTGTGGAGTCAACGCCCGTCCCGCCGCCGGCTACCACTCCGGTAGCCGGGACATGAGCTGTCGGCGCAGGCCGACCGCGATGGCATCGTCGAACGAGTCCAGCAGACCCACGGCTTCCCGCCGGTGCTGTTCGGCCGCTCCGGCCTCACCGGTCTGATCGAGGGCGTCGGCCAGGTGGGCGAGGGCTCGGGCCAGTTGCCACCAGTCGCGGAAGTCCTGGTGGACGCTCGCGGCGCGGCGGTGGAACGGGACGGCTTCGTCCGGCCGGTCGAGGCCGCGGTAGGCCAGGCCGGTGAGGTCGAGTGCGGTGGCCTCCCGGTTGCGGTCGCCCAGCCGCCGTTGGAGCACGGCCGCGCGCTGGCAGTCGACCAGGGCATCGGCGGGTCGAGCCTGGGCGAGGCGCAGCCGGGTCCGTTCGGTGAGCCAGTGGGCCCGCCAGACGTCGTTGTCGTCGTCCTCGGCGATCTCCAGTGCCCGGCCGAGGGCGGCGTCGGCGTCGTCGAGGTGCCCGGCGCCTCGGTGGGCCCAGGCCAGCAGGAACAGAGTGTTGCCCTGGTAAGCGCGGTCGCCGCTGCGGTCGAAAACGGCCAGCAGCTCGTCGAGGATGGCCAGGGCCTGCGGGTACTGCCCGCGTTCGCAGAGCGTCTCGGCGAGGTTGCCGCGCATCAGGGCGGCCCAGTCGGGCTCGCTCAGGTCGGCGAAGATCGCGGCTGCCTGCTCGAACCGGGCCTGGGCGTCAGCGAGGGTCCGGCGGCGCAGTCCCAACAGGCCGAGGGCGTTGCGGCAGACCGCCTCGCCGAACCGGTCGCCGAGGTCGCGGCGGATGGCCAGGGCCTGGCGGTGGCAGGTTTCGGCCTCGGGGAGGCGCATGGCCTGGAAATACGCTTTGCCGAGGCTCTCGGTGGCCTCGGCCTGCCCGGCTCGGTCACCGCAGCGGGCCGCCGCTTGCAGGCCGATGGTCGCGGTGGTGATCCAGTCGTCGAAGGCGTTCTGGTGCAGGCACAGGCCCCGCAGGACCGCCGCCAACTGCCAGGCGATGCGGTCGAAGCCGTGGTCGGCTGCCGCGCGGGTCGACGCGACCAGGTTCGTCGATTCGACCTGGTACCAGCGAACCGCGTCCGGCGCGTCGGCGAAGGCCAGCGGACGGGCGGGGGCCGGGGTCGGGTCGTCGAGGGGGTAGTGGTCCAGCGGGGACACCAGTTGGGCGGCGGCGTGGGCGGTGTGCAGGTACCAGGTCAGGACCCGCTGCCGGACCTCGGCGCGGGCGTCGGTGGTTTCCAGGGCGTTGGCCTGGTCGACGGCGTAGGCGCGGAGCAGGTCATGAACCCGGTAGCGGCCCGGGGCGCTGTGCTCGACCAGGTGGGCACCGACCAGCGCGTCGAGCGCATGCCGCGTGGCCGGGACCGTGGCACCGGCGAGGGCCGCTGCGGCGGGCAGGTCGAACTCGCCGCCAGGGTGTAGACCCAGCCGGCGGAACAGGATCGCGGCCGGTTCGGGCAGCGCCCGGTAGGACCAGGCGAACACGGTACGGACCGCGTCGGCGTCGGCATCACCGTCGACGGTCAGCGCGTCCCACAGTTCCGACTCGTCGCGCAGGTCGGCGATCAGCTCGGCGAGCCCCATCTGCGGGCGGCTGGCCGCGCGTTCGGCGGCGATCCGCAGCGCCAGCGGCAGCCGGGCGCACAACGCGGCCAGCTCTGCCAGTTCGGCGGGCCGGTCGCCGGGGCGCAGGTCGGCGGTGACGGCCCGGAGCAGGGCGACCGCGTCGTCCTCGGCGAGCAGGGCGAGGCGGACCCGCAGGGCGCCTTCCCGGGCGACGAGACCGGCCATGCGGTCGCGGCTGGTGACCACGACCAGGCAACCGGCCGCGCCGGGCAGCAACGGGCGGACCTGCGCCACGGTGGCGGCGTTGTCGAGCACGATCAGCGTGCGCCGTTCGGCCAGGACCGACCGGTACAGGGCGGCCCGCTCCTCGGCGGTCGGGCCGACTATGCCGGCCGGGACGCCGAGGTCGCGCAGGAACCGGCCGAGTACGTCATGGGCGGTGGCCGGCTCGCCGGGGTCGTAGCCGCGCAGGTTCACATACAGCTCCCCGCCCGGGAACCGGTCACGGAGCCGGTGGGCGAGCCGAAGCGCGAGGGAGGTCTTGCCGACCCCGGCGGTACCGGTGATGACGATGATGCCCGCAGGTGGCGCGGCCTCAGCCCCGGCGGCGATCTCCAGCAGGGTGGCCAGCTCGGTCGTGCGGTTGACGAAGCCGCTAAGCGTACCGGGGAGTTGGCGCGGGGTGACGCTGAACGAGGCTGCGCTCATGTGGTGGACGTGTACGCCGCCGTGCACGTCGCGAGCCTGGATCACGTGGCCGATGCCACCGGTTGCCTCGACCCGGTTGGCGTGATGGGCTTCGGCGCCGGGGTCCGACTCCGGTGGCATGTCGGCCAGCACCTGAACCTCCGCCGGTCAGGCCGGACGTTGCGTGCCCGGGGCGGGCAACCCGGCCACGCTGCGGGTAAACACGTCCACGAGGGGCTCACCCTGGTCGTACAGGTCGGCGATGACCTGCCGGCAGCGGGCGATCAGGTCGGGGTCGGTGAATCGCCGGGCCGCCGCGAGGATGCCGTGCTCGTCGTAGACGGCCTGGTACATCACCGCCGACCCGAGGGTGTAGATCTCCGGTAGCGGGCCGCTGTCCTCCAGCGGCTTGACCTGCTGTGGGCCGACGACGCGGACCGGGCCGCCGCACTCGTCGCGGATGCGGAGCGCGTGCAGTTCCCACTGCAGGTACGCGGTGATGGGCTCTTCGACGACCCGGACCCGGCGGGCGGTGAATCCGTGGTCGGCGATGCGCCGGTGGTAGGCGGCCATGTCCGCCCGCCCCGCCTCCAGCAGGCGCAGCGACTCGGCCCACTCGCCCCGGGCGAAGGCTTCCCAGCTGTCGTAGCCGGGTTCCTGGAAGGTCTGTTGCCGTTCCAGTTTCCAGAACCCGGCGGCGTCGATGGCCCAGAAGTGCCGTTCGAAGTCGGCGTAGTAGTCGGGCAGCGTCATCGTGTCGCCGACGGCGCCGGCGAGCAGGTCAGGCATCGGGGACGTCCGGCTTGGCGGCGAGCAGGGTGGCCCGGGGGATGACGATCAGGCGCTCGCCGGGATCGACGCTGACGCCCTCGGGCAGGCGGGCCTGGTAGTCGCCGGTGCAGTCCTGGCCGATGACCGCGATGTCGCCGTTGTCGAGTTCCCAGATGTCCGGGCAGCTGGCGTTGCCGGAGGTCTGCCCCAGCTCGTGCGAGGACTTGCCGAGCCTGCGCCGCGGGGACGCCGACGGGTCAGCTTTCCACACGCCGCTCATGGCCGCTCCCAACAGTGCCGCCTCCACCGGAGGCGATATGGATACTGTGCGCGATGATATCAGTGCGTTTCGTGAAGGGTCAAAACACTTCCGGTCCTGCTCGTCGATGGCTGACATCGCAACGTCGTTGATCCGTAACGATACGATGGCCGCCAGTGGTGTCCGGATGCTCGATCTGGAGGACGGCCGATGACTGACCCCATCACCGCCAGCATCGCCGCGGTCCTGGCCACCGGAGTGACCACGGCCCTCACCGATGGCGGCAGGGCCTTGATCACCCGCGCTGCGGCCCTGGTTCGGGAACGACTCCACCGAAACCCCTCCGACGAGGCCGCGCTCGACACCGCAGTCCGGCGGCCGAACGACCCCGCCGCCATCGAAGCGCTCGCGAGGCTGCTCGACCAGCGGATGCGCGACGACCCCAGGTTCGCCGATCAGCTCAAAGCCCTCTGGGAAGGGGCCACCCCCGACATCCCCGTCCGCCACGACGAGGTCTCCAACACCATCAGCGGCACCGTGTACGGCTCAGCCATCCAGGCCCGCGACGTACACGGCGGGATCACGCTCAACGCCCCAGCCCGGTCCTGACATGCCGAGACCGACCCAGACTGAAGCCGATTCGTCAGGTACGCCGGTCAGATCTGCCCCTGAAAACCGTGTAACACCTGCCGGACGACGGCCGGCATCGCGCTCATCGCCTCATCCAGGATGTGCTCAATCGCGATGGCGTCCCGTGATGCGTCGATGTCGATCATCTTGTCCCAGACGGCTGGCTCATAGCGCGCGAGCGACGACAGTGCCAGCAGGACGCCCCACCAGGCCAGGACGGGGTGCAGCGCCGTGGTCATGGAGCCGATCGCTGGGGTGACCACCCAATAGTTCTCCGATCTGTAGAGGGTCGCCTTGCGTTCCGCCAGACTCCGGGTATCAGTGGGAGTTGCAGCGTCACCGAACACGACGTGCAGCCCGAGCCCGGGACCCATCCCCTCACTCCACGCCACCCCGTTGCCGGGCGGCACTGGGAAGCCCAACCCGCTCAGCGACGGGTAGTGGCTGAAGTGTTGCTTCAACTGTGCGTGGTCGTCGCCATGTAGGTCTCGAACCCGGTGGGGAATCCACACCAGCGTCGCCCCCACCGACGGACGACCTGCCAGCCCGGTGGCCGATTGGAACAACAGAACAGGCAAGAGCGCGTCAGAGGTCAACGGCACGAGTACCGCGTTGGGCAGGAGTGGCCAGAGATCCCGCAGCGCCACCGGTTCGCCGGGTACCAACGGCTCCGCCCCAAGCGCGCGGGCTACGGCGGGGAACAGGCCGTGCGACTGGGCGCTGACGGTCACGTCGGCCACTGCAGTAACGCCGGTGCTCGCCGAAAGGCCGTGACCGCTTGCCCTCCAAGATTGGTTGTCGATCCGTGGAGAGGCGGCCACGATCGCCCGACCCGCCTGGGACAACGCGTAGAACAACTGGACAGGACGCGTCGCGTACCCGGCGGTGCTGGCAGCAGCCATGAACTGCTCGCACTGTTCCAACGCAGCCTGGAAAGTGGTACGTCGGGCTCCGCTTTTGGCATAGCCAGGAGGGTCATAGCGCAGAGCGCGAAGATCTCGCCACATGGTTCGAGCCGTCACGGGAATCTGCCTCCGTCTCACCGTCGGCCAAGCACAGCCTGGGCTGCCGACCATCGTGCCCCACCTCCCCGTCGGGCCGGTGGGACCCCCGTGCGGCGGCGATCGGAGGGGAATTCAGCGTCGAAGTATTCGTGACGGAAAGTCAGTAATCGGGAAGCTTGGCGACGACGAAACGGCGAAGAAGCCGTTGGGATGCGACGTTGACAGCACGGGCGGGACGGCGTGTTCGGTGCGTGGGAGCAAGAATGAGGTCCGTGCCTTCCGATCTGTACGGGCCGAACGTCATCGAGGTCAACGGCGCGGCGATGCTGCTCACCACCACCGGTGGTGGTGTCGCGGTACACCTCACCGCCGCTGTCGACGAACCGGGCAGCGGCCGTGGGGCGGTGCTCGACTTCAACTTCGACAGCGACCGGAACGACCGAGCCGGCACGCTGGCCGACTACGACCGGGCCGCCCTGACGGAACCGCGATGGTCACAGACCACCTTGTGTGGACGCGTGTGGGCGATCATGGTTGGTGGTGACGGCGGCACGATCGGCAGATCCGGCGAGGTGGCCTTCGCCCCGACCTGCCGGCGCTGCCTTGCCATCCTCGACCGACATTTCCCCAGGCCGATACCCGACGACCGCCTGACTCTCGTGGCGCAGCTCGCGGCCGACGCCGTGGTCGATCAGCGCGGCTTCGCCGAGATCCACGACGTGCCAGGTGACCAACTCGACGAACTCCGCAGGACCGTCCGAGCGCTGATCCGCAAGCGGACGGGAACCCCGGTCCGGACCCATGTGATCAACGGCGTGGTCTACGTGGAGTGCCCAGCCATCCATCACCAACGGCGGGACGAGGGCATGCGCGAGGCAGTCGAAGCCGTCGACGCGTTCCTCAAGGGGGAGCGGGCGCCTCGGCGGGACCAAGACTGGGTGACCTCCTGGAGTACCTGGGGCGTCACATAGTCCACCGGCCCCACATACGAAACGGGCGCTCTGTGCATTCGAGGCCGCTTGTGTGATCAAAGCGAGAATTGGGCCTCAGCGGTCAGTGTCCGGTCGACTGCGGACCGCTGTTGCAGTTCTGTGACGTGCCCCCTGGCAGAGACAAATCTGCACGGTCCGATCCCAATAGTACCTGGGTTGACCTGGGGAGATGTGTGGGCTGACCTGGCATTTGCGCTGCAGAGGCCGTTGCAGGTTGGTGGTTTCGGCCCAACTCCCTGCGCTGGCGAGCGGTCCGTTGTGTGGTCGGTGCGGCCGTCAGCGGCCCTCCGCGAACGTGCAGCGCCTGACCGAGGTCGGTGTTCCGCGCGTCATGGATCATCCCCCGGTGGCCGTGGCGGATCTCGCGCATCTGGTCGGCGTCGGCGACCCCGACCGGGATCGGGATCGGGAACACCGGCGGGCGGCAGCGCTCCCGCGATCGCTCGGTGCACCGCCGCTCGCTCGATCGCGGCGCGGTGGCGCTCGAAGTCCTCGAAGGTGGTCTCCTCGGTGTTGCGACCGTTCGTGATCCCTCGGTGCCAGGCTCTTGAGAGGCATTGGAGTGTTCTGAAGCCTTGAGTTGAGGGCGAGCGAGGAGCGTGTTGCTGTGGGCTCGATTCCTGGGGTTCCGGATCCGGAGGTGCCTGCCAAGGCGCG
>JABDRL010000108.1 GCA_013041765.1 Dactylosporangium sp.
GCCTCACCCCGGCGGCCGTCACCCCGGCCGGCACCGATCTCCCCGCCATGGCCGAGGGCGAGGCCGCCGATCTGCTGGCATGGCTGGTGGCGAAGCAGGTGCGCGTCGTCGCGTTCGCGCCGACACACAACCAGTTGGAATCCACCTACCTCGCCCTGACCCAGGAGCGCCGGTGACCATGAGATTCTTCCCCGGCGTCGTGCTCGTTGCCCAGCAGGACCTGCGGATCCGGCTGCGCACCGGCCGGTGGCAATGGATGCTCGGGGCCTGGGTCATCGTGGTCGGGCTGTTCACGGGACTGCTTGAGGCGGCGGACGAGAGTACCCATCAGAAGGGCGTCGCCCTGTTCGGCGCGCTGATGCTGCTCGTGCTGTCCCTGGCGATGCTGGTCAGCCCGGCGCTGACGGCACAGTCGATCAACGGCGACCGGGAGCGGGGCACGCTGGCACCCCTACAGGTGACCGCGCTGACCCCGGCCCAGATCGCGCTCGGCAAGCTGCTGGCCGGGTGGTCGGTCGGGCTGACCGCCCTGGGGCTGACGCTTCCCTTCGTCGGCTGGTGCATGATCCGGGGTGGCATCGGCCCGGTCCGGGTCGTCGTGGTCCTCACGGTCGTCGGCCTGCTGATCGGGGTCGTGTGCGCCGTGTCGCAGGCGCTCTCCGCGGTCCTGGCACGGAGCATCACCTCGGCCCTGGTGTCCTATCTTGCGGTGTTCGCGCTGGTGGTCGGCACCCTCATCGCATTCATATTCTCGAACGCGATCACCTCCGATACCGATCACGATCACGACTGGGTCGTTCTGGCGGCCAACCCGTTCGTCGTGCTGGCCGATGCCGCCCCCCGGCTGCCACCGCGCCGGTTTGGCGTCTCCTCCGAGCCCCGGCCGTACGACCCGCTTGGCGACTTCGGACATGAGCTGCGGGAACTCCGCGGCGACCCCCGCATCGCCGAGTGTGACGAACGCCAGTGCTCATACGCTTCCGGACCGGACGCCTGGATCGACGAACGCGCGATCTGGCCCTACGGCCTCGGGATCAATCTCGCGATGGGGGCTGCGGCGCTGTACATCACCACCGTCCGGTTGCGGGCACCGTCCCGCCGCCTGGCGCGAGGCGTCCGGGTGGCGTAAGTCGCCCCACCGGCTCGGCGAGGACCTCCCCGGCGTTGGACGCCGACGCGGGCCTCGATCCCGGCCCGGTCACTGGCCGGAGCCTGGACGCTGGCGCAGCAGTGGCGGGATGAGCCAGCCGGCCGGGCCGGCCCGGTAGAGCTGGGCCGGCCGGCCTCCGCCCCGCGTCGTCGTCGAGCCCGCCTCGACGACAAACTCCGGGGTTCCGGTGATCTTGCGGTGGAAGTTGCGCGGGTCCAGCCGGCACCCCCAGACCGCCTCGTACACGCGACGCAGTTCCGCGATGGTGAACCGCTGCGGGCAGAAGGTCGTCGCCAGCGGGGTGTATTCCAGCTTGGCCCGGGCCCGGTCGACCCCGTCCGCGAGGATCCGGGCGTGGTCGAATGCCAGCCGCCCCTGGCCGGTGGCCTCGTCCGCGCCGGCCAGCAGCGGGCCGGCGGGAGCCCACTCGGCGAAGGCCGCGTCCGTCCCCGCCCTCGGCACCGGCAGGTCCGGGGCGAGCACCAGATAGGCGACACTCACCACCCGCATGCGGGGATCGCGGCCCGGGGTGCCGTAGGTCGCCAGCTGTTCCAGGTGCGCCGGGAGCGCCTCCACACCCGTCTCCTCCCGCAGTTCGCGGCGGGCGGCGTCGGGCAGGTCCTCCTCCGGGCGCACGAAGCCGCCGGGCAGCGCGCGCCGCCCGGCGAAGGGCTGGCAGCCGCGTTCCACCAGCAGCACGTGCAGGGTGCCGTCCCGAACCGTCAGCACCACCAGGTCGACCGTCACGGCGAACGGCGGGAAGTTTGCCGGGTCGTGGGCGCTTGCCGGGTCGTGGGCGTCTGCCATGCGGCCAGCCTACCGCCTTATCGTCCTATTGACGATAATCGGATGCGCCATTATCGTCATGTCGACGATAAGAGTTCGGGGCGCTCCCAGCGACCCGGCACCAGCACCTACCCAGGAGGCCAGCTGCGATGGCAGACATCTCCCGGTTCACCTTCCTGCGCCACTTCCGCGGCACCCCGACGGGGTACGTCGTACACACCCAGCGCGGCCGCCGGATCCACGAGGGCACCGGCCTGTCGTTCTGGTTCCGCCCGCTGTCGGCCGTGCTCAGCGAGGTCCCGGTGGACGACCGGGAACTGCCCATGCTCTTCCACGCCCGCACGGCGGACTTCCAGGACGTCACCGTGCAGGCCACCCTCACCTTCCGGTTCACCGACCCGGCCCTCGCCGCCCAGCGGCTGGACTTCGCGCTCGATCCGACGCGGGGAACCTGGCGGGGTGGCCCGCTGGAGCAGGTCGCCCACCTGCTGACCGAGCTCGCCCAGCAGCATGCCCTCGACCTGCTCACCAGCACCCCGGTCGCCGAGGTGCTCAGCGGCGGCGTCCAGCTGGTACGGGACCGGATCGCCGGCGGGCTGGCCGATGATCCCCGGCTCCAGGAGACCGCGATCACCGTGCTGGGCGTGCGGGTCGTCGCCATCCGGCCGGATCCCGATCTGGAGCGGGCGCTCCAGACCCCGATCCGCGAGCAGGTCCAGCAGGAGGCCGACCGCGCGACCTACGAGCGCCGGGCGCGGGCCGTCGAGCGGGAGCGGGCGATCAGCGAGAACGAGCTCCAGTCCAAGATCGAGCTGGCCGTACGGGAGGAGCGGCTGGTCACCCAGCGGGGGGCCAACGCCCGCCGCAAGGCGACCGAAACCGCGGCGGCCGACCACATCACCGCAGAGTCCACCGCGGAGACCAAGCGGCTGATCGCGGCGGCCGAGGCCGACGCCCTCCGGTTGCACGGCACCGCGGCGGCCGACGCCGAAGCGGCCAGGATGGCGGCCTACGCCGACCTCGACCCGCAGGTCCTGCTGGCGCTCGCGCTGCGGGAGCTGGCCGGCCAGCTGCCGGAGATCGGTTCGCTGACCGTCACCCCGGATCTCGTCAGCTCGGCCCTGGCCAGGTTCGCCGCCCGGGAGGGCTGAGGGGTGACGCTGGCGCCCCGGGTCGTGGTGGTCCACCGGCGGACCGTCCTCGACGAGTTGCTCGACCGGCACGGCACCCGAGGCCAGGCCGCGTTCTTCCTCCGTACCCGGGGCCGGGATCTCGGGGTAGTGCAACGCCAGCACGACGCGGTCACCGAGGCGCTCCAGGCGGTATCGGCCGCGATCCCGGCCAGCTGGCGACGCGGGGCGGTCGAACGCGCCGACCTCGGCCGGTTCCTGTTCGACCCCGAGGATCTCGTGGTGGTGGTCGGCCAGGACGGCCTCGTGGCCAACGTCGCGAAGTACCTGGCCGGGCAGCCCGTCATCGGCGTGGACCCGGAGCACGGTCGCAACCCCGGGGTGCTCGTGCCACACCGCCCCGCGGCCACCGGAGCGCTCCTCGCGGCCGTCGCCGGGAGGCGGGCGCGGCTGTCGCAACGCACGATGGTCCGGGCGAGCCTGGACGACGGGCAGGAGCTGACGGCGCTCAACGAGGTCTACGTCGGCCATCCCGGCCACCAGTCGGCCAGGTACCTCCTGAGCGTCGCCGGGCGGGCCCCGGAGCGGCAGGCGTCCTCCGGGGTCCTCGTCGGCACCGGCACCGGGGCGACCGGATGGTGCCGGTCGGTGTGGCGGGAGCGCGGCTCGCCGCTGGTCCTGCCCGCGCCGACCGATCGGGGCCTGACGTGGTTCGTGCGGGAGGCGTGGCCGTCCCCGGCCACCGGAACGGAGCTGACCGAGGGTGCCCTGGACGAGGGCGAGCGGCTGGACCTCGTGGTCGAGTCGGACACCCTGGTGGTGTTCGGCGACGGGCTGGAGGTCGACCGGCTCGCCCCGTCCTGGGGGCAGCGGGTGCGGGTCGGCCTCGCTGAACGCCGGCTGACCCAGGTCATCGCCGCGCGGTGAGTCCTGCCCTCCACGAAGGGCCACCATCTATCGAAATCCCATAAACCTTCGATACGTCTAATTGCATGACGTAATACGTCATAAAATATTCAAACTATCTATATCATGCAATCTAGACAAACCATGTGAAGGGTGGGCCGCCGTCGTGAGCGCACTCGCTGGAACCGCCGTGGCCGCGGGGGTCGCGGCCGGCTACGGGCTGCTGGCCCGCCGGTTGGACCGTTGGAACGTCACCGCGCCGATGGTCTTCGTGGCCGCCGGTGCCCTGCTGGGCGAAGCGGGATTCGGGCTGATCCAGAGCCCCGCCGAGGCGCACAGCCTGCTGACCCTCGCGGAACTCACCCTGGCGGTCCTGCTCTTCGTCGACGCCTCCGCCGTGTCGCTGCGCCGGATCCGGGGTGCTGCCGTCCTGGCCGGGCGGCTGTTGCTGATCGGCCTGCCGCTGACGATGGTTGCCGGCACGCTCACGGCCGCCTGGCTGTTTCCCGGCGTCGCCTGGTGGGAAGCCGTCCTCATCGCCACCATGCTGGCACCGACGGATGCGGCCCTGGGGATGCCCGTGGTCGCCAACCGTCTGGTGCCCACCCGCATTCGGCAGGCCCTCATCGTGGAAAGCGGGCTCAACGACGGTATCGCCACACCGTTCGTGCTGGTGGCGATCGCCGCGATCGCCACGAAGGAAACGCACGACCTGTGGGGCGTCCACGCGGTGGTGGAACTCCTCGTCGCCGTGGTCGTCGCGGTGGCGATCGGCTGGCTGGGTGGCCGGCTGTTCCCCCTCGCCCGCGAGCGGGGCTGGACGTCCGACCATTTCGCGACGTTCGCCGTCCTCGCCCTGGCGCTGCTGGCGTACGCCTGTTCCTCGGCCCTGGGCGGCAACGGGTTCGTCGCGGCGTTCGTCGCCGGGATCGTCTTCGGCAGCGTCTCGCGGCACACCGAGGCCGAGTCCGCCGACGTCGCGGAGACCGTCTCGGTCTTCGCGTCCCTGGTGGTCTGGCTGCTGTTCGGAGCGGCCCTGGTCGGGCCGGTGATCCGGGCCGGTGGTCTGCTGCTGCCGGTGGTGTTCGCGGTCCTCGCCCTGACGGTCCTGCGCATCGGGCCGGTGGCTCTGGCCCTGGCCGGCACCGGGCTGCGGGCGCGCACGCTGGGCTTCGTCGGCTGGTTCGGTCCGAGGGGGCTGGCCAGCGTCGTGTTCATCCTGATCGCGGTGACGCGACTGCCGGAGCTGCCGGCCAGTGCCCCGCTGATGCAGGCGGTCACGGTCACGGTGCTGCTGTCCGTGCTGCTGCACGGGCTGACGGCCGAGCCGCTCACCGGGCGCTACGGCCGGTGGATCAACGCGCAGGACGGTGCGGCCGAACTCCTCGACGTGCCCCACCCGCACCACCCCCGGCGGGGCCTGCTGCACCACCGTGGCTAGGGTAAAATGTCCGTCATGCCCGGTGCCGGAACCGGACGATGGATCGGCCCAGCTCCACCTCGCGGCTACCCACCAGTAGGTGTGGCCCAGCTGTCGCCCCAGCGACAGTAAATCCCCACCCAAAGCCGATCGTCCGGCTGCGACTTCGAACGCCCCGACGCCGGTCGCCCACGCCCCTACCGCCGCAACCGCCCCTGCCGCCCTACCGCCGCAACCGCCCCTGCCGCCGCAACCGCCCCTGCCGCCCTACCGCCGCAGCCCCTCGGCCGCCTGCTCGTACGATCCCGGGCCGACAGAGAACGACCCGAAGTACGGGTAGTTCATCTGAATCACGACGAAGAGATTGGTGGCCACCACCAGGGCTGCCAGCATCAGCAGGGTGCGCCGCACGACGCTGTCGTCCAGACCGAACAGCAGGCACAGCGAGAGCACGCCGACGGTGGCCGCCCCGAGCGCGAACCACAGCATCCCGGGGATCTGCTGATCCGACGCCTGGTCGAGAGCCTGCTGGCGCAGCTCCCTGCCGAGGCCGATCCGGACGACCGCGTCCTGGACGAAGGCCCGCTGCGCGTCGCTGGCCGGCTTCAGCCCGTTGACGGTGTCGCTGATCGCATCGAGGCTGGTCTCCTCGTCCGGGTTGGAAATGCCCCGGATCCGCTCGGACCAGCCGTCCGCGATGGTGTCGTTGTACCGCGCGACCTGCTCGGACAGCCGGGCCTCTATCGCGGGTCCGAACACGTGACCGGCCTCCGCCAGGGCGGTGAGGTTGGTCGATTCCTGGCGAGCGATGTGGCCCGCCTCGCTGTGCTTGTCCCACAGGGTCACCACGCAGTTGCCGACGATGATCCCGTAGGCGACGCCGACGATGGACACGAAGATTCCGGTAACGATGTTGTACCTGCCGAGCCGGCGGTGCGGCAGCCACTGGTGGATCAGATGGTCGAGCCCGACCGTCGTCGCCGCCACTCCCCCGATCACCACCAGCGCCACCAGCCAGGACGGCACGTCTCGCACCAGCCAGAGTCCCACGGACTGTCCCCCCGATGCTCCTTGGCGGCTCTCAGGATCCCTGGCACCAGTCCGATGGGATCGCTGGACAACTTCGAAATCCTAGCACTCAGTGAAGTTGCGTTGATACTCTCTGTAGTGCGAAATGAAAACAATCCTCGCATTCTCCGCATCACAGAGAGGTGACCATGCCGGCAACGACGGCCCGGAAGTCCCGATCGTCTCGATCGGCCCGATCGGCCAAGGTGAACCGCAGCTACCCCACCAGCCGAGGACGCAGCCATCCCCTCGGCGCCACCGTCGACGCCACCGGCATCAACTTCGCGGTGTTCTCCGAACACGCCACCGCCATGCAGTTGCTGCTGTTCGACAAGAGCGACGCCAGGGAACCGTTCCAGGTCATCACCCTGGATTCGGAAGCCAACCGGACGTTCGCCGTCTGGCACGTGCACGTCGAGGAGCTGCGCGCGCCGGTCTTCTACGCGCTGCGCGTCTTCGGTCCCGGCGGGGACGCCGGCCGGGCGCTCGGTCACCGGTTCGATCCGGACAAGGTCCTCATCGACCCGTACTCCCGCGCGGTGAACCGGAGCCTGTGGAAGCGCGGCGATGCCTGCCTGCCCGGCGACAACCTCGCGACCTCGCTGCGCTCGGCCGTCGTGGACCTGTCCGACTACGACTGGGAGGGCGACACTCCCCTGCACCGCCCCATGGGAGAGTCGGTCATCTATGAGATGCACGTCGGGGGCTTCACCCGCTCCCCCAGCTCCAAGGTGCGTACTCCGGGCACGTTCAGCGCCGTCGTGGAGAAGATCCCGTACCTGAAATCCCTCGGCGTCACCGCGGTCGAGCTGCTGCCGATCGCCGAGTTCGATTACACCGACGGCCGGGAGGTCGACGGCCACCGCCTGACCAACTACTGGGGCTACAGCACGGCGGGATTCTTCGCGCCGCACTCCGGCTACTGCGTGGCGCCCGACGACGGCCAGCACGTCCGGGAGTTCCGGGACATGGTCAAGGCCCTGCATGCCGCCGGTATCGAGGTCCTCCTCGACGTGGTCTTCAACCACACCGACGAGGGCAACGAGCTCGGGCCGCTGTTCTCGTTCGCCGGGCTGGACAACGTCAACTCCTACTACCTCAACCCGGACGACCCGCACTACTACTACGACTACTCCGGCTGCGGCAACTCGCTGATGGCCAACCACCCCATTGTCACCAAGATGATCGTGGAATGCCTGGAGTACTGGGTCCGCGAGATGCACGTCGACGGGTTCCGCTTCGACGAGGCGGCCGTCCTGACCCGGGGCACCCGGGGCGAGATCCTCGACGAGCCACCGGTGGTATGGCAGATCGAGCTGTCGGACGTGCTGGCCGACAGCAAGGTCATCGCAGAGGCGTGGGACGCGGCCGGAGCCTACGAGGTCGGCCGGTACCCCGGCTACCGGTGGGCGGAGTGGAACGGCCGGTACCGCGACGCCATCCGCCGCTTCGTCAAGAGTGATCCCGGCATCGTCGGGGACGTCGCCGCCCGGATGTCCGGCAGCGCCGACCTCTACGAGTGGCGCGGGCACCGCCCGGCCAACAGCATCAACTTCATCACCTGCCACGACGGCTTCACGCTTGCCGACCTCGTCTCGTACAACGACAAGCACAACTGGGCCAACGGCGAGAACAACAACGACGGCGCGAACGACAACGCCAGCTGGAACTGCGGCGTCGAGGGGCCGACGGACGACCCGGAAATCAACGCGCTGCGGACCCGGCAGATGAAGAACCTCGCCACCATCCTGATGTTCTCCCGCGGCGTCCCCATGATCGTGGCCGGCGACGAGATCGGCCGGACCCAGGGCGGCAACAACAACGCCTACTGCCAGGACAACGAGATCACCTGGTTCGACTGGAAACTGGCGGAGTCCCGCGAGGACCTGCTGACCTTCTGGACCAGGCTGCTGGCGTTCCGGCGCGACAACCGGACGCTGCGGGCGGCGGAGTTCTTCAACGGCCAGGCCAACGACCGGGGTGTGCCGGACGTGACCTGGCACGGCACCCAGCTGGGCGCCCCGGGCTGGGACGACCCGCAGGCGCGGGTGCTGGCCTTCACCCTCGGCGGCGTCGGAGACGACCCCGACCTGCACATCATGATGAACATGTACTGGGAGCCGCTGGACTTCGAGACCACGCAGATCCCCGGTCGCCGCTGGGCCCGCGCCCTGGACACCAGCCTGCCGGCCGGTCAGGACATCGTCGAACCCGGTGCGGAGCAGGCCGTCGATGGTGACACCTACCGGGTCGCCGGTCGCAGCGTCGCCGTCCTGGTCTCCAGGCCCGCCAAGTAGCCGCCCTCCTTCCGCGTCCGCTGACACCCGCTCGCACCAGTATTGGAAGGCATTCGTCGTGCCCAATGCCCTTGACTTCACCTTCTCCGACCTCATCGCCGGCTACGTCACCAGCTTCGATCCGGCGACGGACACCTTCGGCCTGGAGACCTCCGACGGCCGCCCCTTCACCGTGACCCTGACCTCCACCACCGTCGCCGAGCTGCTGCGCAACCTCGGCGACGCCTACATCGACGCTTCCTCGCAGCTGCGCGGCATGCTCGAACCCGGCCGGTTCCTGCACGTCTACGGCGTCTTCTACCCCGGGGAATCGGGGAAGGGCGGCCCGGCCGACAGCTCCGCCTTCGAGGCCAAGCACGTGATGCTGTTCGGCAAGGGGGCCAAGGAGTACCGGTTCCAGTCCCAGGACTGGTGGATCCGGCAGGTCTCCAAGCTCGCCGACTTCTACCTGGACGCCGAGTTCGGTCCGGGTTCGACGGTGTTCGACTACCGCAAGTACCGCACCGAGCTGACCATGGAGGGCACCAAGACCACCTCCGGCCGGCAGGAGACCGACACCATCTCCCGCATGGTCTACGGTCTGGCCACCGCCTACCTGCTCACCGGGGTGGACCGGTACCGGGACGCGGCCGTCGCCGGCGCGGACTACCTGGTCAAGCACCTGTGCTCCATCGACCGCAGCGAGCAGATCGCCTACTGGTACCACGCGCTGGTGCTGTCCGCCGACGGCACCGAGCGCAAGATCTTCGCCTCCGAGTTCGGCGACGACTTCGACGCGATCCCCTGCTACGAGCAGATCTACGCGCTGGCCGGGCTGACCCAGGTCTACCGCATCACCGGTGACGCCGGCCTGCGGGAGATCATCGACCTGACCATCAACCTGTTCCACAAGCACTTCGAGGATCACACGACGTTCCCGGACGGCACGCCCCGGCGTGGCTACTACTCGCACATCGACCCGGTGACCCTCGATCCGTTGAGCCCGTCGCTCGACGACGGCACGCGCACCAACCGCGACCGCAAGAACTGGAACTCCGTCGGCGACCACATCCCCGCGTACCTCATCAACCTGTTCCTGTCCACCGGGGAGAAGCAGTTCGCCGACGACCTGGAAGACCTCTGCGACACCGTCGCGAAGCGCTTCCCCGACTACGACAACAGCCCGTTCGTCCAGGAGAAATTCTTCGGCGACTGGACCGCCGACCGGGAGTACGGCAACCAGCAGAACCGGGCGATCGTCGGCCACAACCTCAAGATCGCCTGGAACCTCATGCGGGTCAACAACCTGCGGCCCAAGGCGGGCTACGTCTCCTTCGCCAAGCAGATCGCCGAGCTGATGCCCAAGGTCGGTTCCGACCGGCAGCGCGGCGGCTGGTACGACATGGTCGAGCGGCAGCTGGAGCCGGGGCAGCAGACCCACCGCCTGGTGTGGCACGACCGCAAGGCCTGGTGGCAGCAGGAGCAGGGCATCCTCGCCTACATGATCCTCAACGCCGTGCTGGGCCGGCCCGAGGACGACAAGCAGGCCAGGGAGAGTTCGGCCTTCTACAACGCCTGGATGCTGGACACCGGCGCCGGTGGCGTCTACTTCAACGTCCTGGCCAACGGCAGTCCCTTCGCCCTCGGCGGTGAGCGCAGCAAGGGCTCGCATTCCATGGGGATGTACCACACGGCGGAGCTGGGGTTCCTCGCCGCGGTCTACGGCAACCTGCTGACCTGGGGCAAGCCGATGGACCTCCACTTCAGTCCGGCCTCTGGCGCCTTCGACAGCGTGCTGCGGGTGGCCCCGGACCTGCTGCCACCCAAGAGCGTCAAGATCCTCCAGGTCTGGGTCAACGGTCACGAGCACACCGAGTTCGACGCGGCGGCGCTGACCGTGCAGCTGCCGCACGGCCAGAAGCCGCTGAGCGTGCGGGTCCGGCTGGCCCCGGCCGCGACGACGATCAGCGCCGATGTGCTGGAGTCCACCGGCAGCACGACCCGGATCTCGCTGGCGGGATCGCTGCACGCCGACGGACTCGACACCCTCCGGAACCTGGTCGAGCCCGCTATCGCCAGCGGCTGCACCTCGCTGGTGCTGGAGCTGGACGACCTGACCTACCTCGGCTCGGAGGCCACGCGCTACCTGGCCATGCTCAAGCAGCAGCATCCCATCGCCCTGACCGTCACCGGCGCGACCGGGCAGCCGGCCCAGGAACTCGTCGACAGCGAGCTCGACCAGGAACTGACCCGGGGTGACCGATGACGGCGGGCGGGGCGGCCGGCGGGGAACTCGCCGGCCACAAAATCGGGATCCTGATGGAAAGCGACTTCTACGAGCACGAGATCTGGTACTACAGCTACCGGTTCCCCGAGGCCGGGGCCGAGGTCGACTTCCTGACCCGGTTGTGGGGGCAGCAGTCACTGACCTTCACCGGGCACGAGTACAAGGCGCCGTTCACCTGCGAGCGCAGCCTGGAGGACCTCGACGACGAGGCCCTGCACGGCTACTCCGCGCTCATCGTGCCCTCGGCGTTCGTGGCCGACCGGCTGCGCTACAGCGAGCACGTCACGAAGCCCTCGCCAGCAACGGAGCTGCTACGCCGGGCCTTCGCCGACCCGACGATCGTCAAGGGCATCATCTGCCACGGCCTGTGGCTGGCCGCCCGGTTGCCGGAACTCGTCCGGGGCCGGCGGCTGACCTGCCACCCCAACCTCTACGGGGACGCGCTGAACATGGGCGCCACCTATGTGGACGAGGACGTCGTGGTCGACGGCGACCTGGTGACCGGTCGCACCGGAGCGCAGGCCGGGCTGTTCGCCCGCACCATCATCGAGCAGCTGGCCAGTCGGGCGCCGCGGCCGGGCGGCAACGGATTCCGGCCGCTGGTCGCGGCCGGGCGGCAGGGGGTGGCCGCATGAACCAGGCCGAGGCCCGCGCGCTGATCGAGCCGTTCTACGACCTGTTCCGCGCCGACCGGCGGGACTGGGACGCCGGGTTCGCCGTCCTGGCCGACGGCTGGCGGTCCTACTACACGAACACGGAATACCGCACCAAGGCGGACACCCGGCCGTACATCGAGGGGCTCTTCAAGATCGTCCCCGACATCAACGTCGAGGTCCTCCAGGTCGCGGTCGACGGGCCGGTCATCGCGGTCCGCAGTGAACTGTCCGGAACTCCCCAGACCGATTTCATGGTTCCGCACTCCGGCCGGCCGTTCAGCATCATGACCATCGACCTGCACCAGGTCGACGCCGACGGCCGGATCGCGACCCTCCACCACCTGGAGGACTGGGGAACCGCCATCACGCAGCTGCGTGGAGAGCAGGAAGGCAAGCAAGCATGAAGGTTCTCGTCGTCGCGTCGAACTACGGTGTCTGGGCCGAGGAACTCCAGGGTCCGTGGGACGCGCTCAAGCAGGCCGGACACGACCTGACCCTGGCCACCTACCTCGGCCTGACCCCGCTGCCCGGCAGCATCAGCATGGATCCGGAGTTCGTCGATCCCATGCAGAAGGTCAAGATGAACCCGCCGGAGCTGATCGCCCGGATCAACGAGATCCTCGACACCGGGGAGTGGTCGGCGCCGATCCAGACCAGGGACGCCTCCATGGCCGACCATGACGCCCTGGTCGTCGTCGGGGGTGCCGGCTCGGCGCTGGACGTCGCCGGGAACGGGCTGGTCCACCGGCTGGTGCTCGACGCGTACCGCAGCGGCAAGACCATCGGCGCGCTCTGCTACGCCGTCGCGGCCCTGGCGCTCACCCGGGATCCGGACAACGGCATGAAGAGCGTCATCTACGGCAAGGCCGTCACCGCCCACCCGCACGCCTGGGACTTCGTCGAGGACCTGGAGTACGAGGTCGTGCGCGCCACGCCGGACAACCCCCGGATCCAGCTCAAGACCAGCGGATTCGTCTTCCCGCTGCAATACATGGTCGAGGACGCCGTCGGCCCGCTCGGGTCGGTGGCCGCCGACCCGTCGACCTCCCGCGAGCGTCCGAGTGTCGTCCACGACGCGCCGTTCGTCACCGGGCTGTCGGTGGAGTCGGCCCAGGCGTTCGGGCACAAGCTGGTCGAGGTGCTGGCGGCGGAGGAGGCCCCGGCCCGTGTCTGAGCAGCTGCCACCGCCCAGTGCCGGGGTCGTCTTCGACCGCGACGGCCTGCGCATCCACACCTTCACCGCGCCGGAGGCCTTCCTGGCCAACTCGACGCACATCATCGAGACCGCCAACGCCCTGGTCGTGGTCGACGGCCAGTTCGTCGTGCCGTACGCGCGAGCCTTCCGCGCGTACGCCGACGGGCTGGGCAAGCCCATCGAGCGGGTGTTCCTGTCGCACGCCCACGTCGACCACTTCTTCGGGCTGGGGGCGGCCTTCGCCGACGTGCCGATCCACGCTCCGGCCCAGACGATCGCGACGCTGGACCGCGAGGGCGAGAGCCTGCGGGTCGAGCGGGCCCAGCAGTACGGCCCGCTGGTGCCGGACCGGATCGTCATGCCCCAGCACGCGGTGATCCCCGGCGTCGAGACCATCGACGGCCTCAAGTACGAGCTTGCGGTCGTCGCCGGGGCGGAGTGCGGTGCCCAGCTGGTCATCACGTTGCCGGACATCGCCGTCACCGTCGCCCAGGACCTGATCTACAGCGGGGCGCACGTCTACGTCACCCGGGACACCCAGAACTGGATCTCGACCCTGGGGTTGCTGGCCGAGTCGGCCTCGACGCTGTTCCTGGCCGGCCACGGGCCGGTGGCCGACACCGCGGAGGTGCGGCGCACCATCGACTACCTGACGTTCGCGCAGCAGACGCTGGCCACGGCGGCCGACCCGCAGGCGTTCAAGGCCGCGCTGCTCGCGGCCTACCCGGAGCGCACCGGCGCGGTGATCCTGGACATCTGCGTACCCAGGCTCTACGCCGAGACCAGCGAGTGACCGACCACAGCAGCGATCCTCGCCAACCATTCATCCGCAATTCCCAGGAGAGCAGAAGATGAGCAAGAAGGTGCTGTGCGTCGCCTCAGAACACGGATTCTGGGCGCAGGAGCTGCTGGCTCCCGTCGACCGGCTGCAAGAGGCCGGGATCCAGGTCGACTTCGCCTCCCCGACCGGGGCCCTGCCCCTGCCGGACGGCGGCAGCCTGGACAGCGACTACGTCGACCCCCCGCTGGGCCGGCCGGTGACCTCACCGGAGATGGGTGAGCGGGCACGGACCACCGATTGGGAGATCTATTTCAAGGACCGGATGAGCCTGAAGGAACTCTTCGGTGTCCGGCCGTACCTCAGCTCCGACGGCTACCTCGCGGCCCTGGAGGGCTACTACAACCAGCGGCAGCAGGCGTGGGAGAAGCTGGCCGGCTACGACGGGCTGCTGCTGGTCGGAGGCAGCGGACCCATCGTCGACATGGTGAACAACCCCCGGGTGCACGACCTGATCCTGGGGTTCTACTACGCCGACAAGATCATTGCCGCCGAGTGCTACACCGTGACCTGCCTGGCGTTCGCCCGCGAGCTGGACGCCCGCACGAGCATCCTCACCGGCAAGCACTGCACCGGCCACACCATGGAGTACGACTACACCGACGGCTGGTCCATCATGGCCAACGGCAAGCTGCTCAACTTCGGCGCCCCGCCGTTCTCCCTGGAGTACATCCTGCGGGACGCCGTCGGGCCGGAGGGGCGGTTCCACGGCAACGTCGGCCACCGGTTGTCGGTCATTCTGGACTACCCGCTGCTGACCAGCCGCTCGGTGGGCGAGTCGGAGCTGTGCGGCGACGTCCTGGTCAAGGCGCTGACCGAAGACCTGCGCCGCTACGGCTGGTAACGGACGGATCAGCGACCCAGATGATTACCTCCCAGGCGCGCCAGCGCGCCATTGCCACGCTGCACCGGCTGTGGTCGCCCGGCGGTTATCCCGACGCCCCGGGCGGCCCGGCCGAGCTGGGCACCACCCTCAGCGCGATCAAGGCGCTCGGGTTCCTCGGCGACCGGCCGCGAGACCCCGACGCCGTCCACGCCGACATCGTGCGGCAACTCGACCCGACCACCGGTGCCTGGATCGCTCCAGGCACCGGCGGTCCCTCGGTCCTCGCCACGGCGGCGGGGCTGCTCGGCCTCGCCGGGATCGGGGCCGAGGCCACCCTCCGGCAACGGCTGCCGGTGGGCCTGAGCTGGATGGCCGAGCACGCCCAGACCAGGGAAGAGCACTTCATGACGATCGCGGTCGCCGAGGAGTGCCGGGCCGGGGTGCCGCTGCCCCGATCGGTGGCCTACTTCCGGTCCCTCCAGCAACCGGACGGCACGTTCGGCCGGAGCCCGCTGCTCAACGGCATCGCGGCGGGTGCGCTGCTGCGGGCCGGCGAGGCCCTGGGTGACCCGCAGGCGGTCGCCGACCTGATCCTGGCGGCCCAGACCGCCTCCGGAGGGTTCGCCGACGACGGGTCCACCCCGCAGCTGTGGACCAGTTACTGCTGCATGCGGGTCCTCGACCTGCTGGGCATCGCGCCGGACCGGGCGCGGCTGGCCGAGTGGGTACTCGCCATGCAGCTGGACGGCGGGGGGTTCGGGATCCCCGGCACTGTCTCCGCCAACGCGACCTACCAGTGCCTGAGCATCCTGGACTGGATCGCATCCCCGGTCGTCGACGCGGCCCGCCGCGGCGACACCGCCGCCGTGCGCCAGCACCTGCGCTCGGGGGGCGAGGCGGACCTGCACGATCTGGAAGGCTGGACACCGCTGGCCGCGGCGGCGGTCCGGGGACAGGCCGAGGTGGTACGGCTCCTGCTGACCGGGGACGAGATCGGCGGCAAGGCCGCGGACCCGGGTATCCGGGTCCCCGACGCCGACGCGTTGCCGATCTTCTGGGCCGGCCAGGCCGGTGATCTCGACACGGTGCGGGCCATCCTGGCCCACCGGCCGGAGCAGCTGTTCGCCACCAGCTCGGTCAACGGCCATACCGTGCTGCTCCAGGCGACGTTCTTCGGCACCCAGCGGCACCGGGACCTGGTCGCCTGGCTGCTCGGGCATCTCGACGAGATCCTCGGCCTCGCCGCCGACGACGCCGACGGCCGGCGCGACGCCCGGCACCGGCTGCTGGCGGCGTGCAATGTGCGGGGCTACACCGCCACCGGCATGGCCCAGTTGTGGAACAACGAGGCCCTGGCGACGCTGCTGTCCGCGGCCGACGACACCCCGCCGGACCAGCGTGCGCGCTACTACGCCGAGCTGCTGGCCACGATCGCCGAGCCGGAACCGGCCGACGAGCGGGAACGGGCGGTGCAACGGCTGACCGACGACCTGGTGGTCGCCATCGGCCAGCGGTTCGACGCGCTCAACGCCACCGCCCGGGATCCTCGGGGCGACGTCGCGGTCGCGGAAGCGGCCCTGCTGTCAGCGGTGACGGCGGCGATCGAGACCCCCGGGTTCGATCTCAACCGGCGGGGTGGGCCGCTGGGCCAGACTCCAGTGATCGCTGCGGTCACCGGGGTCGATGCCGACGAGCGGGTGGGGGCCGCCCGGTTGCGGCTGACCTCGCTGCTGCTGCGGCACGGCGCAGATCCCGACCTGCCGGAACGCCACCCGATGGCCGTCGACGCGGTCATCCGGGCCGCCGTACTCAACCATTTCGAGTGTCTGCGAGAGATCGCGAAGCACATGGGGCCCCTGGCGTTCGCCGCGGCGCTCAACGAGCGACCGGCGATCAACGGCCAGACGGCACTCGACGACACGGTGCACCGCGCGCTCACGGCCTCGGACGCGACCCTGCAACAGCACCTCGACCAGATCCGATGGGTGATCGAGCACGGCGGCCGGACCGACATTCCCGACCTCACCGGGGTGACGGTCGCCGATCGGGCCAGGCTGGCCGGTCAGGACGCCGTCCTGGGCCACCGGGCTCCGGCCGTGCTGGCCGCGCTCGGGCTGGCGGAGGCGGTGCCCTGAGCCGCTACAGCGGATCGACGGTATCGGGCTGAAGGCCCCAGTCGGCCGAAGCCTCGGGATCCCAGCGGGCGATCGACGCCCGGATCGACTCGGCGTGTGGCCCGTGTTGCCAGGGGGCGGTACGGGCCAGCACGGGTGGTGCGCCGGAGGAGTAGACCACCACGCGGCCACGGGGCAGGGCGTGCAGGTCCGAGATGTCGAGGATGCGCTGGCGGCGGGGAGCGTGCGAGACCGACCAGTCCTCCCAGCCGAAGCCCTTGGCCGAGGTCGACTGGGTGGTGATGTCGTGCTCACCGATGAGTTTCGACAGCTCGTCGAGGAACTCGGGGTCCGCCACACCGCCGCCGTAGGTCCGGACGTTCGCCGCGGACCACAGCTTCCGCATCCCCTCCCGGCCCCAGACGTCGATACCCTGGGCATAGGACTGGAGGATCGTGATGATCGGCAGCCCGTGGGAGCCGTAGTAGGAATAGAGTGCCGGCAGCTGCTGGATACGGCAGATGTTGGCGGCCTCGTCCAGCACCCCGAGCAGGGGCGGATCGAGGCGTCGGCCCGAGGACGCTCGGGCACGGGTCTCCCCGGCCCGCAGGACCGTATCGGTCAGGGCCGCGATCAGCGGTGCCGGTGAGCCCGGTCCGCCCTGGGAGAGCAGGTACAGGGTGTCCGTCGTCGCGACGAACCGGGTCGGATCAAACGCCGTCGTCCCGGACCGCCGGGGTGGGGTGACCCAGGCCGTGACCGACGGCTCGGTCAGACACATCAGCATCTTCTGCGCGCCGGCGTAGATGCCGCCCCGGGTCTTGTCCGGCATGTTGATGACCCCGTTGACCGCCTCGCCGGGGAGGACAAAGCCCTTGCCGTGCAGCAGGGCCGCCGGCTCGTCGTCCCGGGGGTTGACGGCCCACCGGTAGGCGTCCAGGACGCTGCGCCCCCCGGCGGCGGCGGCCAGGAGCAGGTTCGCGACGAGTTCCGCCGAACTCGGATCGAAGAACGCGTCCCGGTGGATCCCGGGTTCCCGCTCGGCCGCGGCGAAGTGCTCGGCCAGGCGCCGAGCATCGGTGATGGTCCGGATACCGCCAAGGGGGTTCCACCACAGCCGCCGAGGTTGGTCAAGGATCTGCTGGGGATCGAACACCCACACCGCCCCCCGGGCGGCCCGCAGATCGCGGGTGGCGTCAACGACGTCGCCCTTGACGCTGGTCACAAGGACCGGGCCGGGAGCGGCGACAACGGCTGGAATGGCCCGTGCCGTGGTCTTGCCGGTACGGGGTCCCCACACGTCGACGGCCATGTCCTCCCAGGACTGGAGCAGGGGCATGCCTCCGTCCATGGCATGGCCGATCAGGACGCCGGCCTGATCGAGCTCGACGTGCGTCGCTGGATCCAGGGACGGCCGGAGCCTGCGGGCCGCAGCTTCGACGGCCTCGGGCCCGAGGTGGGCGACGTCGCGGCGGCTCGCCATCCGATCGGCCGCGGCGTCGACTCTGGTCCGGCGACGACGGTGCCAGGACACCAGCCCGGTCACGCCGACGGTGGCGAGGGCCAGCAGCACCAGTTCCCCGACGGCGACCAGGGTGCAGCCCAGGGTCCACCGGACCTGACCGGTCATCAGGCCGACCACCGCGGCGATGGGTCCCCTGTCGCTGGCACCGGGCGCGTCGGCCAGCGCCACCGGCACCCAGACGGCGCCAGCGAGCACGAGCACGACGCCCATGGCGCCGGCCAGCAGCAGTTCGACGGCCGGACCGGTCGCTCCCCGGGGACTCGGCCCGCGCTGGCCGTTCATGACGCCACCGCCGGGCGACGGATCGCCGCGATCTGGCCGGCCCAGGCACTCAGCGGCGTCACCTTCACCACATCGCCGGTGTGGGGAGCCTGGACCAGGTGTCCCTGGCCATCGCCGCCGAGTCCGATATACATGCCGACATGGCCGGGTTGAGACATTGATCCACCGCTCCCTGGGATGAAGATGAGATCCCCAGGCCGCATCGCTGACGGGCCCGGAACCGAAACGCCGATCCTGACCTGGTCGCGGGTCACCCGGGGAATCGCCACCCCCGCCGCGGCCCAGGATTTCTGCATGAGACTTGAGCAGTCCCACGCCTCCGGCCCGTTCGCGCCGAACACGTACGGCTCACCCAGTTGTTCCAGCGCGAAAACCACGGCTGTCCTGGCCTGGGTCTCGGTGGGCAGCCGGTATCCCTCGGGGATGCCACCGCCCATCGCGGCCAGGTCCCCGACACCGCTGACGCAGGCGCCGACGATGACCCCTGGCCAGAACCGGTCGGTCAGGGTCTGCGCCAGCCGCTCCCACTTCGCGTACTCCCCCCGCAGGTCCTCGCGGGGACGCTGGACCTCGGCGGCGACCTCGGTCAGCGGTCGGTGCTGCCAGCGGTCGATCTGGATCAGCCGGTCCAGGAACGCCGTCGTGGACTTCACCGGGTCGCCAGCGGTCGCAGCGCCGTAGATCGAGACCCGCTGCTGGAAGAGCCCGATCGAATCGTGATCGTTCCGCTCGCCGAGGTTGGGGAGATTCCGCAGACTCGACTCCTGCATCGCCGTCGCCAGGGCGATGACCGCTGCCTGGCTCGGCAGGTCCCGGTCGCGCACCACGCCAACGATCAGCTGGGCACTCGCCAACTGCTCCGCGTCGAGATCGATGCCCTCGACCTGGTCGGCGGGGCCGCCAGGGACGCAGATCCCATCGGCGCTGGCGGCCGTTGCGATCAGCACGCCGGCCAGAGGCAGCCCCAGCCACGTCAGCAGCACCCCGGCGATCAGCCATTTCTTCACGGGGCACCCGCGATCAGGGCGGTGTTCGTATCGAACAGCGGCGCCTCCACCGGAGTTCTGACAGTGGTGACCTTGAACAGCCGGTCACCGACCGTCCACACCGCCCGTCCGGTCCGTTGCCTGGCCCAGCCCGCGACCCAGTCGCGGGCTATGTCTCCCAGCCCGACCAGTTCAGACAGTTCCTCGGCGATGCTGGGATCCTGTGCGAACATGACCTTGGTGTCGCACAGGGCCATCATGTCCTTGGCGATCGTCACTTCCTGGCTGCCGGCCGCCCCGACCGCCAGCAGGTCCGACGGCTTGTGGGCCACGACGACCTGGACCTCGCCATCGTTGCGGGACAGCCGCAGGTCGGCGTCGAGCGACTGCACCGCTCCGACTCCCAGCCGCATCTGCCGCCAGACCTCATCCCGGACCACGATCGTGATCTCGCCGGGACGGCGAAGGTCCGTCATCGCCCGCGACCACGAGTTGACGCACGCCAGCGCGACACCGACGACCTCGTCGCCCAGCCCGTCGAGACGTTGCAGGGACAGGGACTGGATCGGAGCACTCCAGTCCAGACCGATGTTCGTCTCCTCGTCGAACAGCCCGGCCAGCGCCCCCCGTACCAGCGTGCCGAGGGTGTCGGTGGCCTGCCGGGTCTCGTCGATCATCTGCTGCGTTCCGGCGTAGCGGCAGGCCCTCGCCAGCTCTGGGGTCGGCCGCGACAGCGCGTCGTGGACCTGCGGGATGGTCACGGTCCGCAGGCACCCGCCGCCCCCGGACCAGCCGGACAGCTCCGACAGCACGGTGGTCAGCGCCGCCTCGTCGGCCGGAGTGACCGCGACGCCCCGGGTGCCGATCAGGGCCTTGAGCAGAACCACCCATCTGGCGAAGATCAGCGAAGCTCGGGTACGACGTTCCTCATCCGGCAGACTCGCCCAGCCGTGCCCGAGCGGCCCGAGATCCAGGGGATTGATGCGGGCCGGCATCCCCAGGCCCAGCGTGATCGGCACGGCGTCGACCGCCCGGCAGAGGGGCTCGTACTCGGCCTTGACATCGCCAGCGATGAGGGTTCGGGCGCCGAACTGCATCATCCGCAGCAGGAACGCCTTGACGGTGGTCGATTTGCCCTGCCCCGGCTTGCCGAAGAAGATCAGATTCGGGTTGGTGACGATGCCGTCGAGGACCCACCCGATGGGATCGCAGTAGAAGCCGCTGGCCGTCAGGGCGTCGTAGCCGAGCAGCGCGCCGGTCGGCGGCAGGCCGTTGGCGGCCAGCAGCGGGAAGACCCCGCCGATCTCCGCGGTGGACGCCCGGTAGACCGCCAGCGGCGCCGGCATCGGGGACCAGCCGAATCCCGGCCGGCGCCGTCCCCTCCGGGGAACGCCGGGGCGGATCAGCGCGGCCTCGGTCCGGCGGTCGACCTTGGCCGGGGCCTCCCGCGCGGCCGGCAGCTGACCACCGAAATCGGCGATCAAATCGGTCATTGACCGGCCAGGGGATTGCCGTCGCCCGCTCATCACACCGCGCTCCGATCGGGTAGGCCGATGCCGAGGGGCAGGCATGCCGTGACGAAGCCGGTGTCCTGGGCGAGGTCCAGCCGCAGCAGCCGGAAGTGGCAGGCTCGGGCGGTCGCCTCCAACTGCGCGGCGTGGTCCTCGACCGGCCAGGTCGACGGAACGGTCACCGCGGCGGCACCCGCGACCCGCACCATGGTGTGGCCGGCCACGATCTGGTGCTCGTGCGCCGAGGTCTCCACCTGCCTGCGCCGCTGTGCCCTCGATACCCGGAATCCCCGTCGCTGGCGCACGTCGGCGGACATCTCCGCCGACCAGATGTCCCGCTCCACCTGACGGCCCGCCCTGGCGGGGTCGAGGGGTTCGTAGTGCAGCGCCAGGGTTCGGCGCTCCCCCGCCGCGGACGGAGCGAGGATCTGGGCCATCGCCCCGACCCCCGTCGGCAGTTCCGGCAGCAGCAGCGCGTAGGAGACCGTGGTGTAGGCGTCGTGCAGATAGCTTCGCGCCGGTGGGATCGGGGCGTTGGCCGGCCCCGCGGCGCCGACCGGCACACCGGTCACCGTCGAGCGTCCCCGCGCCCGTTCCTGCCTGGCCCGTTCCAGGGTCGCGGTCTCGCCCGGGTTGTAGCCGGTGCGGATGGCGGCCGCGACGTCCTCGGTGTGCAGCCATTCGACGCGGGTTGCCCCGAGGCCGCGCAGGTGGGTCTCCATCTCCTGAAGGTGCCGGTAGAGCACCCTGGCCCGGCCGGCGATTCCGCCCCCGGACTGGGTGGCCAGCCGACGGACCCGGACCTCCGCGACGCCGACGGTCACATACACCTCGTGGCGCACCGCGGCCGCGACGACGGCCCGCTCCAGCTGATCGCTGACCTGGCGCACCACGGCTGGTGCCGCCGGCGAGATGTGGTCCGCCAGCCAGGCCGCCCGCTGGGCCCCGTCGTCCGGGACCGTACGCACCATGATCGACACTCGGGCGATCTGTTCCCCGCGCGCCGCGGCGGCGAGCAGCGCCCCGAGCTGATCGGCGTACCTGACCCTGGTCGCCTCGTCCACGGCTCCCAGCCCCGGGTGCGCCACCCTGGCGACCGCCGACCAGCGACCGGCGTGCGGATCCTGGATGACGCAGACCCGGTGCAGCGTCGGCCCGAACGGAGGGCCGTCGTGCAGCCGCAGGGCCGCCAGTATCCCGGGGAGGTCCGGCTGGGCCAGGTCTCCGGGCGTCGCGGCTCCCGTCGCGGCGTTCGATCTCCACCAGGTCCATCCCATGGCTCTCCCCAGTACGTAGATGAACATGTCCGCCAGCCACCGGGCGGCCGGCCGCCCACGCACCGGCACAATGATCAGTGCGATGACCAGTGCTTCCAGCGGCGCGAGTTCGAGGGCGAGCAGCCAGCGGCTACGGCCGACGGCCAGCAGCAGCGGCAGCACCGCCAGGCATACCAGCATCAGCTGCCAGCCGGTCAGGCCCAGGAACCACCCGAACCGCTCGCGGCGCCAGCCGCTGTAGGTCCGGGGCGCGCCGCCGGTTGCCGCGCCGGTCACAGCGCCACCACGGCGGCTTCCGCGGCCCCGCTGCCCGCGGCGGTCTCCCCACCGGCCACGGCGCCGCCGGCCGGCGGCTGGCCTTCGGCCAGGGTCTGCGGATTCGGTATCTGGTCGACATCGCCGCCCACCAGCGGGTTCCCGCCGCCAGCGGCAGCAT
>JABDRL010000085.1 GCA_013041765.1 Dactylosporangium sp.
GTCAATCGCTTAAAAATGATCAAGAGGCAAATGTACGGCCGCGCCAACTTCGATCTGCTCCGCAAACGCGTACTCCTGGCGCCGTAGCCCCAAACCAAGATCGTTCACGGAAAGTGGGCCAGAACCATTTTTCGGCCGCCGTTGACACGGAGTGCTGGTCCTGATCGGTGGTGAGCAGGACGAGGTCGATGTCCGAGTCGGGCAGGGCGGCGTTTCGGACGCAGGAGCCGACCAGAAGCAGACCGACGACGTCGTGGCGATGTGCCGCCCACCGTGTGACCCGGTCAATGATTCCTTCCACCTCGGTAACACGTTCGGGCGAGAGTCCAGTCGGTTCGCGGGTTGGCGGTTGGTCGCGGTGCATCTGACGGTCTCCTTGACGGACGCAAAGGCTGCTGTGGCAGCGTAGTTGGTTCAGTCGCCGACGCTGGCGTGCTGCCAGACAACTGCGACGGTGATGTGGATGCCGAGCATGCGGGCGAGCAGCGGCGCTGGCAGCTCGATGCTGACTTCAACGCGACCCATGAGCGAGCGGCCCGTCGTCACCCGGTGCGGCGGTTGCACAGAACGAGCGCATCCGATGTACGACGAATCGGCCGCTCCGGTGTCCACTCACCCGAAGCGCGAGCCTCGATTGCCCTGGTCGCTCATGGTGGCGACCTGTCTGCGGCATGACCGGAAACGCGCGAACGGCGGGCTCCGCAGACTCGTCGGACGTACGGACAGTGCCGACCATCCGGTATCTCGATTGATCGGTGTCCGGCTTCGCCTCCACGATGGATTGGCTCCCGGTCCATCACTCATGACACTGTGTTTCATGTGGGTGTGGACGGGCCGCACGCTGACGCTGGTCGGCGTCGCGGCGACGATCGGGGCGGGCCTGGCTATGCGATCATGGTGGGTCCTGCTCCCCGGCGCCGCCGCTCTCGCGGCATGGTTGTTGATCGACCTCTCTCGCCGAGAAGAGGCCGGGCAGGCGCTGCAGCCGGGCATGCCGGTGGGTGCCCGCGCGCCAGCCAGCCGCCGACAGCCGCCGACCGATCCGGCTGCGCCAGCCCGATGGCAGATCCCCCCGCACGTCGACGCCGTACAAGCGGTGGCGATCCATCCATCCGGGCGGGTCGTGGCCGTCGGCGGCGGCAACACCGTGGTGTTGTGGCAGGCCGCCGACCCGGCACACCCGACCCGGATCGGCGTGCTGGCGTGGGGCAAAAGCGTCACGGTCGTCTCGGTGGCCTTCGCCGTGGACGGGCGGCTGTTGGCCGCCGGCTGCGACGATCGCAGCGTCAGCGTGTTCGACGTGACCCGCCTGGCCGCGCCAGGGCGGGTGGGCGTGCTGCCCGCGCCGGTCGGCGACCGCCAGGTGCCGGCCTGTGCGGTGGCGTTCGCCCCGGACGGCCGGCACCTGGCGGTTGCCGACCGGGCCGCGGTGGTCTGGGACGTCACCGCCCCCGCCTGGCCACGTCCGGTCGTGACGCTGCCGCTGGCCCGGCGGTGGCGGCGCGGCGTTCGCTGCGCGACGACTTTCACGGCCGATGGACGACTGCTGGCGCTGGCCAGCCGCACCACGGTCGTCCTGTGGGACATGGCCGATCCGATCCACCCCACACGCCTGGGGTGCCTGCGCCCGTACGGCTTCAGCCTCGGCATCAACGCGGTGAGTGTCCATGCGGTCGCCTTCAGCGCGGACGGTGCCATCCTGGCCACCGCCAGCAGCCAGCACATCGAGTCCTACGACGGGTTCTCGATGACCGTCAGCGATACCAGTGCGGTCGATCTCTGGGACGTCGCTGATCCCACCCGCCCCCGCCGGCTGGCCCGCCTCGACCAGCGCGGCGCCGCGTCGCTGCGCTCCAGCCGACACCGCCGGTACCCCACATTCACCGGGCACGCCGACGCGGCGCAGGCCGTGGCCTTCAGCCCCGCCGGGCGTGCGTTGCTCACCGCCGGCGCGGACGGGGCAGCCATCCTCTGGGACCTCACCACTCCGACCCGCCCGTCCGTGACCGACCTGTTCCCCCATGACTCGCCGGTCGACGCAGTGGCGTTCAGCCCGGACGGTCAACTGATGGCCACCGGCTGCCGGGACCGAGGCACGACGCTGTGGTACACCAGGCAGCACCAGCAGGAAACCACGGACACCGTGCAGCCTGTCGATGGCTGACATGCTCAACCGGGATGACGAGCCGCGTGGCGCGCGGCATGTACACGTGTTCCTCGCCCACCGTCACCAGGCCCGCGGGACCCCGGTGTTCGTAATCGCGGCAGAAGAGGATGGGCGGCGTCCGCCCTGCGGGCGGGCTCGGCTCGCTGCGCTCGCCGTCGCCGAGCCCCGTCGGTGATCTTTTGAAGTGGGAGCGGCGCTTCGCACGGACGGTCACCGCGACCACCGGGAGGCCGTGCGCGTCAATGCGGCATGACAGGACGAGGTCCGGCACGCCCTATCGGGCGTTGGCTCGCCTTCGCCTTACCGCAGCGACCGAGAGGGATCGTGCTGGAGCGACCGACAGGGGCAGGTGAAACAGATTTCAGTTTTGGTCAGGTTCTTGAGCCGTACGGACTCGTAGGAACCTCTTGAAGGGTGCCCTGTACTCCTGGAACACCCCTTCTCGATCGACACAAAGTACGCTGCGTTAGTGACGCATGTAGCCGCTCCTCCCGTGCACTCCTTCCGTGAGCCGTTCGTCGGCCACCTGCCCGGGTACTTGACTGCAAGCGAGCAGACGGCTCCTCGTGCTGCCAGCGCCGACATCTACGACCAGCTGCTTGCAGTGCAGTGGCGAGAACTGATCGACAGCCCAGCATCAAGCGACGAAGCGCTCCTCCAAGCGTTCTTGGAACGTCATCCTTCGCTACTGCCGGGGAGCCACAGCATGGATGGCGACTCTGGCCACTCGCCGTTCCCGATGGCTGTCATCTCCAAGCCAAAGCTTCCGGGCCTCAGCGATCGCGAGCCAGACTTCATGTGGATCGCTACCGACAGCTCGTTTCTGTATCCCGTACTGGTGGAGATTGAGACGCCGCACAAGCGCTGGTTCTACGGAGACCGCGCCGAGATCCACAGCGACCTCACTCACGCTCAAGGTCAGCTTGCCGAGTGGCGAGCATGGTTCAAACGTGGCCACAACCGCTCGGCATTTCTGGACTACTTCGAGATACCGCGACTCTTCGCGGATCGGCAGATCGAGCCACGCTTCGTCCTTGTTCATGGCCGTCGCGCCGACTTTGAAGGCAACCGACGACGTCAGGAGAAGCGGGCGGAGCTGTCCCGCGAGGGAGAACGCTTGATGTCGTTCGACCGGCTCACCCCCGCCAAGAACAGCATCTTGTACTCCTGCGTTCGCAAGAGACAGGACGGCTACCGTGTACTGGCGGTTCCGCCCAGCTTGATGATCTTCAACAGTGGCGAAGACTACCGACACATTACGGGTTGGGCCGAGGCACTTGACGCTTGCCTTGATATGGCCGATGTCCGCCGCAAGTACCTCAAGGAGCAGTTGCACCTGCTTACGCGAGAGCCAGATGCGCATGCCCAGGAGGCGAACGGGTTGCGCTTCAGAACAGCGCGTTGGCTGTAGGCACACTTGACCATAATGTCTGATTAGTAAATCATAGCAATGATATTGACGTAAAAGCTCACGGCCATCTGCTGCGATGAACGAGCGATCGCTTCACTTACAATCAGTCACGATCGACGGCATCGGCTGCCAATGCCCTGGAGATGAGGTACATGGACCGGAGGCCACACAAGTGACAACGCCCCGCGCAACCAAGAAGATCGCGCCAGAAGCATACAATGCGCTTGCGGAAGCGCTTGCCGTAGTCTATTGGAACAAGAAGCCGTGGATAAGGTATGTCCGAGGCTTGTTTGACAGTGCTCCGGAGCTCCTGAGTGGGATCGGCCTGGAAAGTGAAACCAAGCGCGATTCAGCGGACAATATCGTAGCGCGCCTGATGGCGAATGAACACAAGTATCAGGCTCTTACAGTTACAGTCATGCTCAATGTTGCCAGGATGGATCGCTTCCCAAACCTCGAAGCTCAGCCAGACAAAGAAAGGTTTGTTCCGATCGCAGAAGCCGCTGTTGCCGAACTGAGACGCTGGACCGAACGTCATCAGGAGATCGTTGACGAGCACGAAGCATACACCAAGCAGCTTGAGGACATGGCCGCACAGGCTGAGAAGACGAGAGCGTTCGCCGAACAGCTAGCCAGTCTCCGAGACGCGTTCCTTATGATGCACTCTGCAACAGACCACCAAGCACGTGGTTTCGATTTTGAGAAGTTTATAAACCAGATGTTTGGACTCTTCGATCTGGAGCCGCGAGCTGCTTACTCGCTCGACCGTGAGCAGATCGACGGAGCCTTCAGTTTCGACACTGACGACTATGTGCTTGAGGCTCGGTGGTGGAAGACGGCCATGGGTCGCGGTCACCTGGATATTTTCAAGGCGAAGATCGAGCGCAAAGGCAAGAATGCGCTAGGTCTGTATATCAGCGTGAATGGCTTTACAAAGGATGCGCTCGACGAGTATAGCGACTCGACCCCGTTTATTACGATGGATGGTCAGGACTTTATGGCAGTCCTCGACGACCGCATTCGGCTTGATGATCTACTGAGGCGCAAGAAGCGGCACGCCAACGAGACGGGCCACTGCTATTTCCCGGCAACCAATATGCTGTAAAATCTCCAAAACCGCCTTAGGCTTGCTTTATAATTGCATCATGAGTGAGATAAGCCATGGAAACACAGAATTATGGCAACCTGATTGGGTAGCACCATTGGCCGGCTACGAAGTCGTGCCAGTTTCAGACAATAAAAAGGATGAGTTGATTCACCGCGTACTTGAATCTGCACGATCAAAGTTCGACTATGGTCACAGTAGTCAGACAAGAAACATCAACGGGCTGAGGGTTGATGAGTGGAAACTCAACACACCCGACGGCGCCGAGCTTTCGCGACTCTGGGTTGTTAGTGAGAATGCGCAGCTCCGCTTCTTCGTCGCGGGATTAGGCGCTTTATCTACGTTGAACGACGATGCATGGAGACAATGTATTGCTGCCGGAGTCGCAAAGCTAGGGAACCGTGATTCCTTTGAATGGATGGCAATCATTTCCCAGAGATCACAAATACCGACTATAGGCGGTGGGCAACGTCTCGCTGAAGCTGTAACTATTGGAGATCTAACATTTACGCCATTTCAGAGTGGGGTTGCAGATGAGGTGCTCGTGAACATGCCGCCAGTCGGCCTGCACGTCAATTCGTTTTTCCACTGGCCACTAGAACTCCACGGGAGAGTGTCGTGTTTTGATTGGGAAAAAGACGGTCATTCACTTGCACTGCAGCGCTTACGCCGTATAACAGCTCTACTGTCATTGTCGTGGGATGCTGATTGGCGACTGCGAGAAGGGCCTCGCGATCCGAAGACAAAATTCGCCAACTCAGAAGGCCCACTTCTCGGAACCTCGTGGAAGAAAACGAATCCCAGCTTGCCATTTGCCGGGGCGCCAGTTGAGGTTCCGACGTGGCTCCCACGAGCCGAGGCTACTCTCAACGAAAATACAAAACTCCTACATGCTGTACTCGTCCACCAAGAAGGAGCGAGCCTATGTCGTGAACATTCGTCTATGGCACTGATTTCCTTCGTTGCAGCTATCGAGGCTGTAGCTCAGGTCGCAAAGAAGCCTGAGCGATGCCAGGAATGCAAGTCAGTGTTGGGTAGTGCGGATCGTTTTCGTAATGCCGTAAGGGAAGTGCTCAGTGAGCCGGAAGCGGAACTCCTGGCTGCTGCATATGGATCAAAACGGTCTAAGACCGTCCATCAAGGTCGGTTGCATGGTTTGGAATTGGAGTATGGTGGCTGGGGTTCTATGAGCCTTTTTGTTCCCGACGATTCTTTCACCTTCTCAATGAGGACGGTTTCGGTTGCCCAGAGAGCGAGCCGTTCACTGCTCCTTCGGGTATTGGGAGTTACCCCGCAATCCGCCTACAGTAAGTAGACGATGACGGCTGACCTCATTGGCCGACCAGGCCACCACCCCCGCGGGGAAGGCCCGGGCGCGGATGCTGCGCCTGACCCCCCGCGCCGTGGAGGCCACACCCACCGAACGTGTCGAACGGTTCAGCATCACCACGATCCTCGATCACCTGGATCACCCGGTCGCCCCCACCCACCCCGCGCGGTACCGGGCCCGATGGGCGGCCACCAGCCCCCGCACCGAACACGCCATCCTGGAAGGCCACACCGGCCCGGTCACCGGGGTGTGCGCGGTGACGGTCGAGGGACGGACCATGCTGGCCTCCACCAGCAACGACCAGACCATCCGACTCTGGAACCCCACCACCGGCAACCTGGTCTACGTGTACACGGCTGCCGCCAGTTGCACGGCTGTCAACAATGCGCTGATCGTTGGTCTCCATACCGGACTCATATCCATTGCCATCTGATCGACGGACAAGGTCGCAGCCTCATCACCATGACCGAGCCCGTGCTCTGGCATCGAATCTGACCGGCCACGAACTATCGACCTGCACCAATCGTGCTGGGACAGCCATGACATGGTCATCCTCGTCGAAAACAACCGTTGACGTGGTGCATTACCTTCGACCCATTCTGGCGAGCTGCGATCTCGTGACTCTCGATAATGTAGATCAACTACAACGTCCGACTCTCGGCAGATCCGGTAGTTCGCGGAGCCTAAGATCATTACTGACCATTACTGAGTGTTACGAGGCTTGCCCGCTGTGCTCCGTCGCGTCCGCTGCTCGGTGCCGGTGGGTTTCCTGGGCGCGGGGCGGGCGACGGCTTGGCGGATGGCGGTGGTTTCGCCGATCGGGTCGCGGGGTGGTCGGGTGGTCATGGTGAAGGCGGCGGTTTGGCGGTTGTCGACGACGAGGCGGGCGGCGGCGGTGTAGGCGTCGAGGTGGGTCAGGTCGTGTTCGTCGAGTTCGGGGAGGGTGTGGCGAGCCAACTGGTGGGCGTCTTCGGGCGAGCAGGTGAAGAAGATCTTGTTGCGGGCGTTGGCGGAGATGGCTAGTTGGGTGTCGCGGGGGACCTGGGTGAGGTTCTGGTGTGCCAGGACCATCGACAGGTGGTAGCCGCGGGCCTCGGCGAGCATGTCGGAGACGCTGCCGGCGAGGTTGAGGACGTTGTGCGCTTCGTCGACGATGATGCTGGCGTCGCGGCGCTGGGCTTCGGGGATTCTGGCCCGGGCGGTGGCGGCCTGCCAGACGCTGGCCAGGACGAACGAGCCCATGAGCTTGGAGGTCTCCTCACCGATCTGGCCCTTCGGTAGCCGAGCCAGGAGAATCCCGCCGTCGAGCACGCGGCCCATGTCGAAGCTGGAGTGGGGGGTGCCGATGGTGCGGCGGACGAAGCCCCGGGTGAGAAACGACCGGAGTCGGGCCAGGACCGGGGCGATGACCTGGGCCCGCAGTGCGAGGGGGCTGGTTTCGTACCACTGCCAGAAGCCCTTCAAGCCCTCCGGGTCGTCGAGGTCGACGGTGTAGGGGGCGCGGAACTGCTTGTCGTTGAGCAGCGGCGGGACCAGGGTGAGGTTCGCATTGGCGTGTCGCATGATCGTCAGGCAGGCCATGCGCAGCACGTCGTCGATGCGGGGTCCCCAATGCCGTTGGAAGATCTTGGCGAAGATGGAGACGACGTTGTCGACGGTGAGGTCGTCGTCGAAGCCGGCGAGGGGGTTGAGGCGGGCGCCGTCGGGTTGGTCGGGGTCGATGAGCACGATCCGGTCGGCCAGTCTGGCGGGGAGTCGGTCGAGGATGTCGGTGACGAGGTCGCCTTTGGGGTCGATGACGACCAAGCCCCGGCCGGCCCGGATGTCGTCGAGGGCGAGGTGGCACAGTTCGGTGGACTTGCCCGACCCGGTGGAGCCGATGATCTGCAGGTGTTGGCGGGCGTCGGCCACCGACAGGCCGACGCTGTGGCGGCCGGCTTCGGCGCGGCCGAGGACCTTGATGCCGTATCCGCCGGTGGGGACGCTGATGGGGGCTGGCACGCACTTGGCGCGTGCTCGGTCGAGGCCGGCGACGGCGAGGTCGGTAGGCAAGGCTGCGATGGTCGCCAACTCAGCCGCTGACAAAAGAAACCCCGAGTACAGGGGTCGGGCCGCGAGTACCGGCAGGGGGTTGGCGAGTTTCAGCCGGCGGAGGCGGTTGCGGCCGGTGTGGGCGCCGAATGCGGCGGCCAGTCCCTCGGCGAGGGTGGTCACTCGTCGCCAGGTCGCCTCCGATGGGCCGTCGCCGCTGGTTCTGGTGGTGTTGGTGGCCGCGGCGTAGCGGATGGCGACCTGCCACTGCGGGCCGATGGTCTTGTCCAGGGCGGGGCGGGCGTCGCGGTCGCGCAGCGGGTCCCCGTGGGGCTGGGGGCCGTGGCCCCTGGTGTGGTGCGACGACGCCCGACCGGTCGAAAAAAGCTCCTCGGTGACGTTGAGGATCCCGCGGAGCAGCCAGGTCGGGTCGAGGACGCCGTGACCTGCGGGTCGGCCGGTCTTCAGCGACGTTGCGCCGTGTCGCAGCCGGGCCACCTGCCGGGGGGTGGCTGGTCGGGCCAGGATCTGCACGCAGGCGGACTCGTTGGCGTGTAGGCCGGTGCCGGCGGCGATCAGGGGGCGCAGGGGGTCGGTGTCGTGGTCGGTGTTCAGCGGGTACCAGGCGGGCATCGCTGGGGCGAGCGCGCCGCCGACCGCAACCCTGGTGTCGGTGGGGATCGGGGTGGTGGCGCGGCTGATGGTGGCCGTGGCTGCGGGCCAGGCAGCTTGGACGGCGGCGGCGACGGGCCCGGCGGGGACGGTGCCGGGGACCCAGATCGCGATGGTCAGCTGCCGGCCGGTCCAGCGGTACTCCATGGCCACGTGCGGGGTGCCGTACAGGATCCGGCGGCGGGGTCGGGGTGCGAGGAGTTCTGCGAGGTTGGCCCACCAGGCGTGGACCCCGGCGGGGTCGACCTCGGGTGGTGGGGTGATGGTGACCTGGTGGGCGTGGCGCTGGAGTCGGTGGTGCCGCCAGCGCTGCACCGCGCTGCGGAGCACGGTGCCGGCGGCGGTGAGGATGCCGACCACGACGGCCAGCCACGGCCGGTCACCGATCCAGGCGATGAGGTCGTCGGCGCGGTCGACCAGCGGTGATCGCGGCACGGTAGGGGTAGGGGTCATCGCGAATACCTGTCAATCATCACTATCATCAATAAGATCAGCTATTCCGGCGCAGAGCTGGTGTTCTTGCGCGGATGCGACAATGTGGAAGCTGACCCGGTGTGAGCCGGCGAGGAGGAGGGCTTCTCCGCGTCCGGCGGCCAGGAGTGTGCGGGCTTCGCCGGCGGTGAGGGCGAATGTGGTGGTGATGGCGTCGATGGCCTGTGGGGCCTGGCGCATCAATATCTGGGTGGCGGCGTTGGCGACCACGGCCTGGCCGAGGTCGCAGCCGAGCAGGTCGGCGGCGTCCTGGGTGATGACCGCCAGTCCGGCGCGGCGTTTGCGGGCGGCTTTGGCCATCCGGAACAGGAACTTCGCGCCTTCGCCCTCGCGGAGCAGTGTCCAGGCTTCGTCGACGACGACGAGACGACGAGCGCCGAGGCCGCCTGTTCGGCCGGGGGTGGGGACGTCGACGTCGCGCCAGATGGCGTCCAGGGCGATGAGCATGCCGGGGGCGCGCAGTTCGTCGGCCAGCTGTCGGGTGGACCAGACGACCAGGTGTCCGGTGGGCCGGTAGGTGGTGGGGCCGTCGAAGAGGTCCTTGAACGACCCGTCGGTCCAGGGGGACAGGCGGGCGGCGAGGGTCTGGGCCGCGGCCGGCTGTTGAGGGTGTTGGAGGGTCGTGGTCAGGTCCCGCAGCAGTGGTGCGGGTCGTGCCCAGGTGGCCGGGTCGTTGGTGATGCCCGCCGCGGTGTAGGTCGCGAGGATGGCCTTGTCGAGGGTGGCGCGTTCGGCTGGTGGGGGTTGCCCGCCGAGTAGCACGCTGATGAGGGTGTGGCAGAACAGGATCCGGCGGGTCAGGGCGTCGGGGCGTCGGTCGCCGGGTGGCAGGTCGAGGGGGTTGATGCGGATGCCGGGGGCACCCAGGGGGAGGGCGGTGCCGCCGACGGCGTCAGCCAGGCGCAGGTATTCGTCTTCGGGGTCGATGACGGCGACCTGGACGCGATCGTAGAGGGAGCGGAGGATGTCGAGTTTGACCAGGTAGGACTTGCCGGCCCCGGATCGGGCCAGCACCACGCTGTTGTGGTTTTCCTGGGCCCAGCGGTCCCACCAGACGACCCCGTTGCTGGCGGTGTTCAGCCCGTAGAGGACACCTCCGGCCGGTAGGCCGTCGCCGGGCAGGGGTGCGGGCAGGTCGGCGGAGGCCAGGGGGAAGGCGCAGGCCAGGGCGTCGGTGTCGAAGATCCGTCGCATGCGCAGCCCGTCGTAACCGAGGGGCAGCGTGGACAGCCAGCCGGGCAGTTGCCGCCAGGTGGCGGTCTGGGTGTCCAGCAGCACCGAGGCGGCTGCCCCGCGGACCTGGGCGACGGCGTCGGCGAGGTCGGCCTGCGCCGGGGCGTGGATGGTGAGGTAGTGCCCGACCCGGTGCAGGCGGGTGGCGCCGCGGGCGATCCGGTCGGCCAGGTCGGCGGCGTCTTCGGCTGCCGCGTCGGTGGCCGGATCACCCAACCGGCCCTTGTCGGCGTCCAGGCGTCGGGCCGATTCCAGGCGGGCGCGCTGGCGGCGCAGGCGGGTGGCGGCCAGGGCCGCGGGGAGTGGCTCGATGTGTTCGACGAAGTCCAGGCGGCCGGGCCAGGACAGCAGCACCTCCGGCCAGGCCAGTCCGACCTCGGGCGGGTATCCGGTGATGGCTAGGGTGGTGGTGGAGCCCTCGCCGATACTCAGGTGTCGGGGTGCGGCCTGGACGCTGGAGGGTCCGGTCGCCGTGGTCAGATCGGTGGTCGTGCTGCCGGCGGTGGCGGGCCGCCGGTCGCGGTCGTGCCGGCCACGGCGGGGCTTGGTGAGTCGGGGCATGACGGATCACTCCTGGTAGGTGGTGATCGGGGTGGTGGGGATGGCCCTGGGCCAGGAGGCGTCGACGCCGGTGTAGGGGTCGACCGCCGCGGTGAGCACCGCCAGGGCGCACGGCCCGTCGAGGACCCGGGTCTGGGCGCCCAGGGCGGCCAACGCGGCGGCGGTGTGTTCGGCGCGTCGCAGCGCCTCGGTACCCGCGGACTGCGCGTCGCCGGTGGCGGTGTGCACGATCGTGATCGTTCGCCACAGCGGGTCGCGGTGCTCGGCGATCTGGTCGAGGAAGTCGGCGTAGTCGCATGCGGCGTCGGCCAGGGCCGGGTGCGCCAGGGCCTCGGCGGCCTCGGCGACCCGGCTCGCGTGGGCGGACAGGTCCACCCGCTGGGCGGAGACGACGATCTGCACCGGCCCGGTCAGGCTGTTGAGCCACCGGGCGTAGCCGTTGATGAGGGCGGCCTGCTCCTCCGTGGTCCGCAGGTTGATGTTGATGGTGGTTGCTGCGACCAGGGCGGCGGCCTGCCCACCGTCGAGGGTGATGACCCCGTTGCCGGCGATGGCGTGGGCGGGCAGCCGCAGCGGTGATGGCACTGGCAGCGGGCCGCGCTCGTCGGTGGCATGCACCTCGGGTGCCCAGGTCGGCAGGCGGGCGGTGGCGGCCGACCTGGGCGGGTGGCTGACCGGGGCGGTGTGGCGGGGGGTGCTGCGGTAGCAGGCCGCCGCCCATAGCCAGGCGTCGAGGGTGAGCCCGTCGCGGCGGCCGAGGGCCAGGGCGGCGGTGACGGCGACCAGGGGTACCAGCAGGATCCCGGTGACCGGCAGCGGCAGCCGGGTGCCGGCGGTGTTGAAGATCAGCCAGGCGATCGCGCCGGCCACGCTGATGATCGCGATCTGCCGGGCGGTCAGGCCGAAGACGATCCGATCGGGTGCCTCGACGTCGGCGTGGATCTTCGCTGTGGTTCCCATGTCGACGGACATGTTCTGCTCCTCGCAGGCTGGTGCCTGGTGTGGTGG
>JABDRL010000093.1 GCA_013041765.1 Dactylosporangium sp.
ACCGTCCCGGCCGGCTCCGACCGCTACACCCAGCGCACCGACACCTACCTCAACGGCAAGAGCATCAGCCTGGCGTTCCCCGCGGCCTCCGTCCAGACCGTCGAGATCGACGGCGTGGTCGCCTGACTCGCCTGGTAGCCCAGTTCGCGCAGAGACCTGCCGATCCGCTCGGCGCTGGCGACCGGCCGCTGCCGGTCTGCCGTGCACCCCACCGCCACGGTCATGCGGGCCATGTCCTGCCCGGCCCGGGCGGGTAGCGGGTGGGTGAGCAGGTGCTCCAGCCGGCTGAAGAACCCGTCGGCGGCGACGTAGCCGAGTACGCAGTCCTGTACCGCCGGATGCCGCCGGGTCAGGGACTGGAGCTTGATGGCCCAGCGAGGGACGGGCGGGAACCAGCGCTGGGTCCTCCGGTAGCGACACCAGGACGTCGGTCGAGGCGTCCAGGAACAGGATGCGTACCTTGTCCGGGGTGGACCGCAGTGCCGCGAACATGGGCAGCACATCGCTCCGGCCGGCACCGGGGCCGACGACCAGTACCACCCGTTTGATCCGCGAGTGCGGTGTTCCGGCGAGTGCGGCGACCTTCGGTACGAGATCCGTTGGCAGCTCGTCGGTCACGACCCAGCCGAGGCGCTTCAGGTGGTTCGCGGCCAGGCCGCGTCCGGCATCCGACATACCCACCATGACGATGCATTGCAGCATTGACGCACCTTGATATTTCTGGTCTGCCACCCTGGCATTCCCGCCCCGGATGGCGCATGTCACCAGGGTTGCGTGCTGGGGCGGGCAGAACCCTTGTAAAATCGTGAACAATCAATGTCTCTGGGTGTGGCCGGACGACGCGGGGCATACCAGGATGCGCTCGCTGGGTGGGCAGACGCCGAGAAGCGTCCGGAGACCGAGCCGCTGACGGTGGCATGGATGCGGGCGCTGCACGAGGCCATCCTCCGCAGCGGCCGGCCCGTGCCCGCACCTGCCGGCGAACAGTCCAACCTCGTCGCCGCCGCGAGCTGTGCCGCGGCCCGCCAGCGCATCCCTCCCGCAGCCTGGCGGGGGACCACCCGGCCGCGGCCGCCGCCGAGCAGGCCCTCCAGCTGTACCCGCAGCTCGGCAGCCGGCTGGGCCAGGCCAACGCCCTCGACACCCTCGCCCTCGTACGGCACGCCATCGGCGACTATACGGCCGCTTTGACCATATTTGAACAGGCCATCGATCTGTTCCGCGACGCCGAAGATCCCGATGGCGAGGCCGAGCCCCTCAACCACATCGGCGAGTCGCTCCTCGCTCCCGCCGCACCATCCGCCGCGCGCCAGCGGTTCACGGCCGCACTCGGCATCGCCCGCGCCATCGGCACGCCCGCACACGAAGCCCATGCCCTGGAAGGCACCGGTGCCTGCGCGTTCCGTGACGATCGCCACGGCGAGGGCATCGCGCGCCTGCGTCGGGCACTGGCGACCTACCGGCGCATCGGCTCCCCACACACCACCCGCACCGAAGCGGCCCTCCACCACCGCTGACCGGTGAAGGCCTGGTCACCGCTGCGCGCTTCACGGCGACCTGCGACCGGCGACTGCCTTCCGGCGGGCCGGAGCGGCTGGGCGTACCCTGTCTTCCGAATAATCCCTATTCGGCGGTTATCGGATGTCTGGTGCGCTGTTCGGGGCCAGGCGGGTGGACGACAAGGAGACATCGGATGGAGGAGCTGGAGCACCCCAGGTGGTGCGACCGGGCCCACTGCACCGCGACCGGGCCGAGACCGGGGTACCGGGCGGGCGAGACAGGCTACCACCGGTCCGCTCCCGTGGCCGTTGAGGACGTACCGGGCCTGGCCGACGTCATCTTCGACCGCGAACTCAATCCGCTCGTCGCCCATCTGTCGCAGCCAGCGCCGCCCTGGGATCCCGTGACCCTCCTCAACGTGGGGACGGCCGCGGACCCAGCGTGCCTGTCGCTCCCCACCGCGCGGGCACTGGCCGCGCTGCACACGCTCGGCGCTCTGCTCGCGTCGGCCGCCGCGGACCAGCCGCCGGAGGGGTCTGTCTGGTAGCCCGGCTCCGCCCGCCGAAGTCGTCCCTGGTCGACCGGGTGAGCCACGCCATCGCGCTCGCCCGACACGCTGTTTGCGATCCTGCCAGCGATCTTTCGGGGTCGGGCAACCTTTCGCGACGCTCATCGGCTCGACACCAGTGCGCGGGTACCCCGTCCCGCCCGGTGCGGGACGGGAGGGCCCGCGCCCGCGGCCCACGCTGCGGTGTGGGTGGCCGCGGGCCAGACGACGCGCCGGAAAGAAGGATCCGTGAATACCTCCCAACGACAACGACGCCGGACGCGCCGCGCGGCGGCGGTCGCGCTCGGCACGGTCGCGATTGCCACTGTGGCCTATGGCGGTATCTCGCTGGCCTCGGCCGGCGCCGCCACCAGCGCCCTCATCCAAGGGGTTGGATCAGGTCGATGCCTGGCCCCCGCGCCCGACGCCACGACCGACGCCACGACCGACGCCACGACGAGCGTCACCATCCAGGACTGCGCCGACCAGCGCTGGACCATCACGGGTCGAGGCGCAATCACGATTGATGGCAGATGCCTGAGCGTTCAGAGGGCGGTTCGAACCAGGGGCGCCAAGATCATCCTGTACCCCTGTCGCGGCCACGGCAACCAGCGGTGGGTCGTCCGCGCCGACGGCACCATCCGCAGCGTGTGGTCGAAGCGGTACCTGGACGTCACCGGTGAGGCCACCGGCCCCGGCTCGAAGGTGCAGCTGTGGCGGTGCCATGGCCGAGCCAACCAGCAGTGGCGGCAGGTCGGCGGCACCGGCGGCACCGGCGTACCGAGTGCCTTCGGCAGCGGGTTCGTCCTCGTGCCGGTCGAACCGTGCCGTCTGGTCCTCCGCGGCGGGGAGGTCGGGAAGCCGCCCGGTGGGGATCTCACCGTGCCAGCGCCGGCGCCACCAGCGGCGGCGGGCGTTCACCAGCGCCGTGTAGACATAGGCGTCCAGGTTGGCGACGTCAGGCAACCGGTGCCACGACGCCAGGACCGACGCCAGCGCGTTCTGGACCAGGTCCTCGGCGATCTGGGTGTTGCCGGTGAGGAGGTACGCCGTGCGCAGCAGGCGGTGTCCCCGGGCCCGGACGTAGGCGTCGAGCGCATCGGCCACCTCGGGATCCAGCCAGAACACCTCCCTCGGTCCGATTCCGGTCCGGCTCCGGTCCGGCTCGTGGACGGAGGCCCGGACCCGACCGACCCAGCGCTCGTTTTCGCAGGTCAATGAGGCTATACACGGTGACAGGGGCGGTCGCGGTGCCATCCTGCCTGCTTCCGCGGCTCGTGTCCATGCCAACGGTCGCTCGGTGGTGCCGGGGTCCGGGGATCGGCGAGGTATGCGCATACCGTCCCACTTTTCGCCGCCGTGAGACGATCATCAGATGCCGGTGTCATGGTCAGAGCGGGTGATCGACCGACCGAACGTCGTCCCGCGCCTGGTCGTCCTGCTCGCGGTCGCCGTCGGGTACCTCACGCTGTTTCAGGCCGGCAGCCGCTCGCCGTGGCTCGACTGGGGATTCGCGCTCGCGGCTGTCGCGATCGGCCTCCTTGGCGGTATCTTGCCGCTGTTCACGGCGGTGGCTCAGGCGGCCCTGCTGCTCGTCGCGGACCTGTTCGGCACGTTCGAGCACGGCCCGGCGGCCTTCGTGAAGTACCTCGCCGTCTACGCCCTGTTCGAACTGGCGGTTCGCCGCCCGTGGCCGTCGGTGGCGGTCGACATGATTGTTCTGGCCGCGGTGTACACCCGCCACACCGGCACGGATCTGCCCGGAGCGCTGCCGTCGCTGCTCTACCGAATCGCGATCACCGTCGCCGTCCCCGTCCTGCTGGGGGCGTACATCCGGGCTACCCGGACGCTGGCGGGGCAGACCAGGCAGCGGGCCGAGGAGGAGCGCCGCCACCATGCCGCGCGGATCCAGGCGGCCACGATCGCCGAGCGCACCGCGATCGCCAGGGAACTGCATGATCTGGTGGCGCATCATGTCTCGGCCATGGTGCTGCGGGTGGGCGTGGCGCGGCACGTAGCGGCGGGCGGGGATCCCCGCGTCGCTGAGGTCCTCGACGACCTGCACGTCTCTGGCACCGCCGCGCTGGCGGACCTGCGGCGCCTGGTGGCCGTGATGCGGGACCCGGCTCAGGCCCCCCACGACGCCGAGGTGCCCATCGTCGAGCCCGGGGGGCTGCCGGCCGCCCTGGCTGCCGTTGCCGAGCGCTACCGCACCATCGGCGTCACCGTCGAGACGTCGGTCGATCCCGAGCTGGTGCGGCTGGACCAGCTCCGGGCCCGCACCGTGCTGCGGCTGGTCCAGGAGGGACTGGCGAACGTCGCCAGGCACGCCGGGCCGTCGGCCCACGCCCGGCTCTCGGCCCACGTCGCCGATTCCGGCGAGGCGCGCCTGCGTATCGTTGACGACGGTGGCCGCCGCGACTCCGCGTCGCCAGCGTCCACGGCCGCTACGGCAGGTGAGGGGTTCGGGTTGATCGGGATGCGGGAGCGGGTGGAACGTCTCGGCGGCCGGTTTCGCGCCGGACCGGTCGATGTCGGGTGGGAACTCACCGCCGAACTCCCCACCGGGTTCCCCGCCGACGGGACGCATCCGGAGGACGCTCGACCGTGATCCGGGTACTGCTCGTCGATGATCAGAAGCTGGTTCGGGCGGGGCTGCGAATGCTGTGCGAGTCCGCCCCGGACCTCGAGGTCGTCGGGGAGGCCGAGAACGGGCAGCAGGCTGTCCGGCTCGCCGACCGGTTGCTGCCCGACGTGGTCCTGATGGATCTGCACATGCCCGGGGTGGACGGTATCGCCGCGACCGTTCGGATCCTCGCCGCCCGCCCGTCGGCCCGGATCGTGGTGCTCACCACCTTCGACGATGACGATCACCTGTACCCGGCGCTGGCCGCGGGCGCGTGCGGCTTCCTGGTCAAGGACGCCGCGCCGGCGGAACTGCTCGACGGGGTCCGGAGGGCGGCCCGCGGAGAGAGCCCGTTCACCGCGACGGTGCTGCACCGGGTGGTCGAGCAGGCCGTGCGGGCGCACGGCGGCGGCGCGGGCCGTTCACCGGGCCTGCCCGCCGACCTGACCCAGCGGGAGCTGGAGGTCCTGGCCCTTGTGGGTTCCGGACTGTCCAACAGGGAAATCGCGGCCCGGCTGCATCTCGGGGTGACCACCGTCAAGACGCACGTGTCCAGTCTCATCGCCAAGACCGGCACCGCCAACCGGATCGGGTTGGCGGTGCTCGCGGCCGGGACCGGGGTGCTGCCCGAATAGCGGCGACCGGGCGATGCTACCGGTCCCCGGTGGGGGCCCAGCGGAACCACCGGAGTGCCAGCAGCGCACCGGCAACCGCCCAGCCCCCGAGTACCGCCAGGTTGTCCCATTCGAACCCGGCGCCGGTCGTGTGCGGATCGAACGCGGTGAGCATGGCGACGAAGAAGTGCCGGACCGGGAAGATGTCCGCGACCGAGGCCACGGGGTCCGGGAGGGCCTTGCCCGGGAAGAAGTTCCCCGAGAGGAAGAACAGCCCGAGGCTCACGCCGAACGCCAGGGGAAGCGCCGCGGCGGACCTCCTGACCAGTACGCTGAACGGCAGCGCCACCAGGCTGCAACTCAGCGCTCCGACGATCAGGGTGACCAGCGCCGCCGGGGTCCGCCGTCCGGGGAGCGCAACGTCGAAGGCGAGCGCACCGCAGCCGGTGACGAGTACCGCGAGCGCCACCGACACCAGCAGCGCGGTGAGCACCTGGGCGGTGAAGAAGACCCAGCTCGGCAGCGGGGTGCTGCGGAGGCGTTTGAGCACGCCGCGTTCCCGGTCCTGCGCCAGGGTCATGGTGAGACTCTGGAACGTGGCGGAGACGACCCCGATGACCACGACCGAAGCAGTCATGATCACGGAAACGCTGAGGTTCCAGGACCGCCCGGGAACGTCGTTGACCTCTTCACCACTGAAAATGGCACCAAATATGACCAGGTACAGCACGGGCAGGGCCACGACCAGGAACAGCGTCTGCGGGCTACGGAGCATGACTCTGCTGGCGCAGCCGACCTCGCGCCGCAGCACCCTGACGGCGCTCATCGGGAATCCTCCAGCCGACGTGCGGAGCGGCGGGCCCCGAGCCCACCGGTGATGGCAAGGTAGACGTCTTCCAGCGAGGGGCGGCGGACCTCCAGGCCGGGCAACTCGGTGCCGTGTGCCCGGGCCCAGTCCAGCAGCGGCCCGAGGACCCCGGCTGGATCAGCGGTCCGCAGGGTGACCACCCCACCGACCACGGTGAGGGAGCCCTCCGCACTGGCTGCGACCAGGTCCAGCACCGCCGGATCGAGCCTTTCGGGCCGGCAGAACCGGACCTCGCACGGTGCGGAATCGCGCCCGCCGAGCGTGGCGGGCGTTCCCTCGGCCGCGATCCGGCCATCGACGACCACCGCGATCCGGTCGGCCAGCGCCTCCGCCTCGTCCAGGTAGTGCGTTGTCAGGAGCACCGTCTTGGACAGCGTCCTGAGCGTGTCGATCATGGACCACGCCTGGCGCCGGGCCTGCGGGTCAAAGCCGGTTGTCGGCTCGTCGAGGAACACCAGCTCCGGGTCTCCGACCAGCGCGAGCGCAACGTCCAGCCGGCGCTGCTGGCCGCCGGAGAGCCGACCCGCCCGGGCCCGGCGCTTGGCGGTCAGCCCGACCAGTTCGATGGTCTCGTCCACGTCACGGGGCGAGGGATAGAACGCGGCGAAACGGGCGACGAGCTCGCCGACCGTGAGTTCGGCTGGCATCTGGGTGCTTTGCAGGACCAGCCCGATGCGGGCCCGCCACTCCCGGGTGGGACGCCGCGGGTCCGCCCCAAGGACCTGGACGTCCCCGCTGGTCCGGCTTCGGTGGCCTTCCAGGATCTCCACCGTGGTCGTCTTGCCCGCGCCGTTCGGCCCGAGAAGTGCCGCGATCTCGCCGCGTCGCACCGTCAGGTCGAGCCCGCGCACCGCCTCGACCCGGCCGTAGCACTTGCGTAGCCCACGCACCCGGATGGCCTGCCCCCCGGCCTCGTCCCGAGCGGGCCCGTCCGGGGCCGGGCCGGGTGCACCGGCCGGTTGCTCGGTGCACGCATCGTCAATCACCATGCCAGGCACGCTACGAATCCCCGAACGGCCGCGTATCCGGCTGGTGGCCGGTTCTCCGGCCACTAGGAGGAGGCCGCGCCCTCTCGCGCTGCCAGCTCGTGGGCGGGCAGGTCCCCGCCGTCCGGATACCCACGCCTACCTGCCGTACTGGCGGGCGATCTCCTCGACGGCCGCTTTCGACTCCTTGAGCCCGAGTCCGGTCGCCTCCCGGTACGCCTGGATGGCTCGGATCTTCCGACCCCACGTCAGGTGTTCCACCACCTCGGGCAGGTCGGGTTCTGGCATGGCGATTCCGAGATGCTCCAGGATGGCCTGCTGCTGACGCTCGATCCGGGCGAGTCTCGCATCATCGCGCGGAGGGGACGCCGACCTCACCAGCGTGCTCACGATCAGCGGCACCGTCGCGCCCAGGATCGCGGCTACCGAGATCGCCATGACCATTGTGGCATCCATGGCAATCATTCAAGCATGCGAAACGAGGAGGACGGGGCGGCAGGGGTGATCGGGTCGCGGTCTACACCAGCCGGATTCCGCGGCCATGATCCCACGGCTGGTGTAGACCAACGCCTCAGACATTGGGAGCGGGCTCGTAGCTGGACAGGACCCGCACATAGTTGGCCCGTTCGAAGGCTGCCGGGTCCTCCGCCCCGGCCGAGCTGACGCTGCCGCGCAACAGCGACACCGACTCGTACTCGTTCTCCGCCAGCCAGGCCGACAATCCGTCGAGAACGGTGCGGATGTGTTCCGGTCCGTGGCGCAGCAGGGCGGATGTCATGCAGGCCACGTCCGCGCCGACGAGGAGCGTCTTGACCACGTCCTTCGCGCTGTGCACCCCGGACGTCGCGGCCAGGGACGTGCCGCGCAGCTGGGGGCGCAGGATCGCCAGCCACCGCAGGGGCAGCCGCAAGTCGGACGGCGTGGAAAGCTCCACCGTCGGCTTGACGTCGAGGGTGCGCAGGTCCAGATCGGGCTGGTAGAAGCGGTTGAACAGGACCAGCCCGTCCGCCCCGGCGTCCACGGCCTCGGCGGCGAAGTGCGGCAGGGAGGAGAAGTAGGGCGACAGCTTGACCGCCAGGGGCACGCTCACCACACCGCGGACCTCTCGGATGATGTCCAGGTAGGACGCCTCGACATCGGCGGCGCCGCGAGCGGGATCCACTGCCATCGCGTAGATGTTGAGTTCGATGGCGTCCGCTCCGGCATCGGCCATCATCGTCGCATAGCGCTTCCACGAACCGGACTGGGACGCGTTGACGCTGGCGATCACGGGGATCGACAGCGTCTGCTTGGCCTCTTCCACCAGACGCACGTGCCGCTGCGGACCGATGTCGTAGAAATCGGTGTGGGGGAAGTAGTCCAGCGACTCCGCGAAGGAGTCCGTGCCCTGCTCCAGGGCCTCGTACAGGGACAGTTCCTCGTTGACGACCTCCTCCTCGAACAGCGAGGGCAGGACGGCGGCGGAGGCACCCGCGGCCTCCAGCCGGAGCAGGGTCTCCACCCGGCCGGTGTGCGGGCCGGCCGAGGCGATCACCGGCCCGGTCAGGGTGAGGCCGAGATAGGTCGACGTGAGGTCGGTCATGGCTGGTCCTCCTGCTCCGCGCTCCGGGCGGCGAGTGTTGCCTCGGTCGCGTTACCGTCGGTCGGGTCGTCCGGGGTGATCTCCTCATGCGGCACCGTGCGTTCCAGCCCGGCCAGTTGCGAGTAGTACCGCCACCGCTCGTCGGCGTCGGCCTGGGACAGCGCGGCCAGGCGCTCGGCCCGTTCGGGGTCGACGCGGGCCAGCATCGAGAAGCGGGTCTCGGCCCCCGTGAACGTCTTGACCGGGATCCTGGGCTTCTTGGAATCCAGCCGCAGCGGGCGGCCACCCTCCTCGCCGCTGGGCCGGAACCGGTACAGCGGCCAGTAGCCGCTGGCCACCGCGTCCTTCATGTGGCTCATGGACGTCGCCATCTCGATGCCGTGGGCGATGCAGGTGCTGTACGCGAGCACCAGCGATGGCCCCGGCCAGGCCTGGGCCTCCAGCAGTGCGCGCACCGTCTGCTGCTCGTTGGCCCCGATGGCGATCTGCGCGACGTACACGTCCCCGTAGGCCTGGGCGATGACACCGAGGTCCTTCTTGGCCCTGCCCTTGCCCGATGCGGCGAACTTCGCCACCGCCCCTCGCGGGGTCGCCTTGGATGCCTGGCCACCGGTGTTGGAGTACACCTCGGTGTCCAGGACCAGGATGTTGACGTTGCGCCCGGAGCCCAGGACGTGGTCGAGGCCGCCGTAGCCGATGTCGTAGGCCCAGCCGTCACCACCGATGATCCAGATGCTCTTCTCCACCAGCTCGTCCGCGAGGGGGAGCAGCCACCTCGCCGGCGACGAGTCGCTGCCGAGGCTGGCGAGCGCCGCCTTGAGCCGCACCACGCGCTCGCGCTGCGCCGCCACCCCCGCCTCGGTCGTCTGGTCGGCCCCGAGCAGCTCCCCGACGAGGTCGGCGCCGAGCGTTCCGCGCAGTTCCGCGAGGTAGCGCCGCGCGTCGGCGTTGTGCCGTTCCCAGCCCAGCCGCAGGCCGACGCCGAACTCCGCGTTGTCCTCGAACAGCGAGTTGACCCAGGCCGGGCCGCGGCCGTCGGCGTTCTTGGCGTAGGGCGTCGTGGGCAGGTTGCCGCCGTAGATGGACGAGCAGCCCGTGGCGTTGGCGATCACCAGCCGGTCGCCGAAGAGCTGGGTGAGGGTCTTGAGGTACGGCGTCTCCCCGCAGCCGGCGCAGGCTCCGGAGAACTCGAACAGCGGCTGCAACTGGGCGACGCCCTTGACCGTGTCGTGCCGCACGAGGCTGCGGTCGATCTCGGGGATGCCGAGGAAGAAGTCGAAGTTCGGCCGCTCGGTGTCCCGGTGGTCGGCGGCCGGCTCCATGTTGATGGACTTGTGTTTCACCTCGGCCTTGCTGCGGGCCGGGCAGACGTCGACGCAGATCCCGCAACCGGTGCAGTCGTCCGGGGCCACCTGCACGGTGAGCCGGTGGCCGGGCAGGTCCCTGGCGTTGTACTTCTTGGACTGGAAGCCCTCCGGGGCGCCTTCGAGCTGTCCCTCGGGGAACACCTTGATCCGGATGGCGGTGTGCGGGCACGTCATCGCGCACTTGCCGCAGTCGATGCAGATGCTCGGATCCCAGATGGGGATCTCCTGGGCGATCGCCCGTTTCTCCCATCGGGCGGTGTCGGTCGGCCAGGTCCCGTCCACCGGCATCGCACTGACCGGCAGCAGGTCGCCCTCGCCCGCGAGCATTCGCGCGGTGACCGTGCGGACGAAGTCCGGCGCGTGGTCGGGCAGGGGCGGCATCCGGCGCAGCTCCCCCGCGACGGCGTCGGGCAGTTCGACCTCCACGAGTTCGGCGATCGCGCGGTCGATGGCGGCGAAGTTGCGTTCGACGACCACGCGTCCGCGCTTGCCGTAGGCCTCCTCCACCGCCTGCTTGATCTTCTGGGCCACCTCCCGTTCGGGAAGCACTCCCGACAGGTGGAAGAAGCAGGGCTGCATCACGGTGTTGATGCGGGTGCCGAGACCGACGTCCTTGGCCAGTTTGAAGGCGTCGATCACGAAGAACCGCAGGCGCTTCTCGATGAGCTGCTCCTGCACCTCGACCGGCAGGTGCGCCAGCACCTCGTCGGCCGGGTACGGGGAGTTCAGCAGGAACGTCCCTCCCGGCTTCGCGAACTCCAGGACCTGCATCTTCTCCAGCAGGCCGAACTGGTGCACGGCGACGAAGTCGGCCTGCTGGATCAGATACGTCGAGCGGATCTCGCTGTGTCCGAAGCGCAGGTGGGAGGTGGTCACCGCGCCGGACTTGCGCGAGTCGTAGACGAAGTACCCCTGAGCGTAGTCGTCCGTCCCCTCGCCAATGATCTTGACTGAGTTCCTGTTCGCGCCGACGGTGCCGTCGGATCCCAGGCCGAAGAACACCGCGGAGACCGCGTCGGTCGGCACCTCGAAGGTGGGGTCGGGTGCCAGCGACAGGTGCGTGACGTCGTCAACGATGCCGACGGTGAAGCGGGCCTTCGGCTCGGCCGCCGACAACTCGTCGAACACGCCCTTGACCATCGCGGGCGTGAATTCTTTGCTGGACAGTCCGTAGCGCCCACCGATCAGGGTCAGCCCGGTGCGGCCGGCCCCGGTCAGGGCGGCCAGCACGTCCAGATGCAGCGGCTCCGCCTGCGCACCGGGCTCCTTGGCCCGGTCGAGGATGGCGACCGAGCGGACCGAGGCCGGCAACGCGGCCACGAACTGCTCGTGCGGGAAGGGCCGGTACAGCCGAATCTTGACCAGACCGACCTTCTCCCCGCGCCGGTTCAGTTCCTCGACGGTCTCTTGGACCGCACCGACGCCCGACCCCATGAGGACCACGACCCGTTCGGCGTCGGCCGCGCCCTCGTACTCGACCAGGGAGTACCGCCGCCCGGTCCGGTCGGCGAGGTCGTCGAAGACCTCCGTGACGATTCCCGGGAGCGCCGCGTAGAAGGCGTTGCCCGCCTCGCGGGCCTGGAAGAACGTGTCCGGGTTCTGCGCCGAGCCCCGCAGCACCGGGGCGTCCGGGGTCAGGCCACGCATCTGGTGGGCCAGGACATCGTCCGGACGCATCAGGGCACGCAGGTCCTCCTCGGCCAGCAAGCTGATCTTGTCAATCTCGTGGGAGGTGCGGAAGCCATCGAAGAAGTGCAGGAACGGCACCCGCGACCGCACCGTCGCGGCGTGGGCGACCAGCGCGAAGTCGTGCGCCTCCTGCACCGAGGAGGAACACAGCATGGCCCAACCGGTCATCCGGGCCGACATGACGTCGCTGTGGTCGCCGAAGATGCTCAACGCATGCGTGGCCAGGGTCCGGGCCGCAACATGGATCACCGACGGGGTCAGCTCGCCGGCGATCTTGTACATGTTGGGCAGCATCAGCAGCAGGCCCTGCGAGGAGGTGAACGTGACCGCGAGCGCGCCCTTGATCGCCGCACCGTGCAACGCGCCGGCGGCACCGGCCTCGGACTGCATCTCGACCACCTCGGGGACCGCCCCCCAGAGGTTCGTCCGGCCCGCCGCGCTCCAGGCGTCGGCGAGTTCGCCCATCGGCGAGGCCGGAGTGATCGGGTAGATCGCGATAACCTCGCTGGTCGCGTGCGCAACGCGCGCCGCGGCCTCGTTGCCGTCGACGCATGCCCAGTTCCGCTTCATTGCGCCTCCGCACATCGAATACCGATCCCTCTAGTCAGGCACACCGGCTCCCGCCATGGAACCATATTGCTCGATAGGTCACACGATCGCGTCCCTGGGACAAGTCTTTTCCGCAGAGGTATGTGCGCCAGGTCCCTGGCTCCGGCAGGATTGCCCGGAAGGGTCCGATCAGAGGAGGTTCGCGACGATGCTCGACCCGCGCTCGCTGTACGAGTTCGCCGAGGGACTTCCCACGCTCGACCGCCCGGTCCTCGTCCAGGCCCTGACCGGTTTCGTCGACGCCGGTCACGTCGGCCGCATCGCACTTGACCATCTCGTCGCGGACACGGAGAGCCACACCATCGCCGTCTTCGACATCGACCAGCTGTTCGACTACCGGACCCGACGGCCCGCCATGGTCTTCCACACCGACCGCTGGGAGCACTACGAGGCACCCCGGCTCGCGCTCCGGGTGCTGCACGATGCGGGGGGCACGCCCTATCTCCTGCTGTCCGGACCGGAGCCGGACCTGCAATGGGAACGGTTCGTCGAGGCCGTCATCACGATTGTCGAGCGGCTGGGAGTGCGGCTGACCATCGGCCTCAACGCCATCCCGATGGCGGTGCCGCACACCCGTCCGATCGGTGTCACGGCGCACGCGACACACCAGGACCTCATCGAGGGCAACGAGCCCTGGGCGCAACGCATCCAGGTTCCCGGCAGCGTCGGCAATCTGCTGGAGTACCGCCTCGGGCAACGTGGTCGGGACGCGCTCGGCTTCGTGGTGCACGTTCCGCACTATCTCGCCCAGTCGGAGTACCCCGCCGCCGCCGAACGGGTGCTGCGATCGATCGCCGAGAGTTCCGGTCTGGTGCTTCCGGTGGACGCGCTGCACGCCGCCTCAAGCATGGTCAACACCAAGGTTGATCAACAAGTGGCCCAGGCGGAGGAGGCCACGACGCTGGTCCGGGCGCTGGAGCAGCAGTACGACGCGCAAACGCACCAAGCTCCCCCATCCGCTTCCGCGGCGCCGGTGGCCGGCCCCCTGCCGACGGCGGACGAGCTGGCCGCAGAGCTTGAACGGTTCCTGGCGGAGCAACCCGACCCCGGCGACGCCCCCGCGTCGTAGCCGGGGTCTGTCGCCCGTCCCAGAGGGGGACTGTACGTAGCGGTCGGCGGTTGCCTTCTGGCGTTGCCGGAAGTCGGGGTGACACCTCCGGTTCGGCAAGGCACCGCCAACCGCCACGTCGAGGGCACAGCGTGCCCTGAGGCCGCACCACCGTGGCCCGACGGTGGCATCGGCCGGAGATCACGACAAAAAACCTCTCCCGTTCACGACCTGTGAACAGTGGCGGTAACCGGCAATATGGGGGAAACTCGCCGGTGTTGCGTCACCGTAGCATCGGCTCGATGCTCGTTGAAGACGCTCGGTGATACAGATACCGCTACATTTAGCGATACAACGTGGAACGCTCGGGTATCACGACGACTGCCAACTGGGGGAACGGTGAGTGATGACGCTTCGTTTGGCTATCTGGTCAGACGCCTGCGCCGCCTCGCGGACCTCACACAACGTGACCTAGCTCATCGCATTGGCTACTCTGTCGTCACGGTCCGTAAAATTGAGGCCGACGAGCGTCGCCCGTCCCGGGACCTTGCCGAGCGCCTCGCCCAGTGCCTGCTGACGCTGCCCGACGAGCGGCAGTCGTTTCTCGCCCTCGCCCGGACCCCGCCGACGGTGCCGACCAATCTGGCTACCCCGCTGACCAGGCTGATCGGGCGCGCGGAGGAGACGACGGCCGTCCGCCACCTGCTCACCGACCGCGAGATCCGGCTCGTCACCCTGGTCGGCCCGCCAGGCATCGGCAAGACCCGCCTCAGCGTCCAGATCGCGACCGACCTCACGGCGTCGTTTCCGCATGGGGTCTTTGCCGTCGCCTTCGGCCCCATCAGTGACCCCGCCCTGGTCATCCCGACGATCGCCAAGGCCCTCGGAGTCAAGGAATCGGCGGCCCAACGGCTGCTCGACTGCCTGATCGACTATCTGGACAGCCGCAAGCTGCTGCTGGTCCTCGACAACGTCGAACACATGCTGACCGCCGCGCCGGAAATCGCGCGGCTGCTCACGGCCTGCCCGACGCTCAAGGTTCTGGCCACCAGCCGCCAGCCGCTGCACATCCGGGGCGAGCATCTCTGCTCGGTGCCGCCCCTGGCGCTGCCGGCTCCCGGTCGCGTCGTCACCGCGCACACCGCGACGGGTTACCCCGCGATTGAACTATTCGTCGAGCGGGCCCAGGCCGCCGACCGGACCTTCCAGGTCACCGAGGCGAATGCCGCGGACATCGCCGCGGTCTGCGCGCGGCTGGAGGGGATCCCGCTCGCGATCGAACTCGTCGCGGCGCGGGTCAAGCTGCTCGCGCCGCAGGCCCTGCTGGGGCGATTGGATTCGCGCCTGGCACTGCTCACCGGCGGGCCACGGGATCTCCCGGAGCGCCAGCAGACCCTGCGCGGGACGATCGACTGGAGCCATCGCCTCCTCGACGACGGCGAGCAGGCGCTGTTCGCGCGGCTCGCGGTATTCATCGGCGGATGCCTGCCCGAGGCCGCGGAGACCGTCGCGAACGCCGATGGTGACCTGCCCATGCCCGTCCTCGACGGCCTGGAGGCGCTCGCCGACAAGAACCTCCTGCGGCAGGAGCAACGCGTTGACGGGGAGCGGTACTCGGTCTTCTTCGAGACCATCCGGGAGTTCGCCCTCGAACGGCTCATCGAGCGGGACGAAGCCACCGCCGTTCGGCAGCGGTACGCCGCGTACTATCTCCGCCTCGCCGAAACGGCCAGCCAGCACCTGACCGGCCGGGAGCAGGAGGCGTGGCTCGACCGGCTGGAAGCCGAGCACAACAACGTCCGAGCCGTCACCGACCACCACATTCAGCACCACGATTGCGGCCAGGCCCTGCGCATGGTCGCGGCACTGTGGCGGTTCTGGCACGTCCGCGCGCACCAGACCGAGGGCTGGCGGTGGATCAAGCTCGCCCTCGCGCTGGAGGGGCCGCACGAGGTCCGGCACCGGGCGCAGGCTCTCAACGGTGCGGGCTGGATCGCCCAGGACCAGAGCGATCCCGCGCAGGCACTCGCGGCGTTCACCGAGAGCCTGCGGTTGTGCCGGGTCATCGACGACAAGCGGGGTATCGCGGAGGCTCTCCACGGCGTGGGCGGCCAGCTCCAGGCCTCGGGGAACGACTCCCAGGCCATCGCGCTGTTCTCCGAGAGCCTCGGCCTGTACCGCGAGCTGGACGACCAGGAGGGGATCGCCTGGTCCCTCGACCATCTCGGGTACGCCGCCCTGTACCTCGACGACCCGGACCGGGCGATGGCGCTGTTCGAGGAGAGCCGGGGCCTCTTCCAGCGGCTGGAGCACACCTGGGGCAACGCGATCTCGCTGCATCACCAGGGTCTGACGATGATGGCTCGGGGGAAGCACGATCTGGCGCTCAGCCGGTTGAACGAGGGACTCTCCCGCTTCGAGGAACTCGGCAACAGCTGGGGGGTCGCCCAGTCGCTGTACCACCTCGGGCGGCTGGCGGTCCGGGTCGGCGACCACGTGACCGCGGCGGCCCGCTACCGCGGGAGTCTCACCCTCAGCCAGACCGAGGAGGACCGGACAGCCATGATCCGCTCGCTGGCCGGGCTGGGCAGTGTCGCCGTTCTCCAGGGACGGCTGTCCCTGGCCGCCCGGTTGTTCGGCGCCGTCGAGGCCTTCGCGGAGAGCCAGGTGCTCCGGTTGACGCCGCTGGAGTCGGCCGTGCACGAGCGCGATGTCAGCGCCGTCCAGTCCCGCCGGAGCGACCCGGCCGTGGTTTCGGCCTGGTCCGCTGGCCGGTCGATGTCCCTGACCCAGCTCGTCGACTACGCCATGGGGTCGGTCTAGCGGTGTCCGCTCCAGGCGGCGATCGACTGGTGAGCGGACCTGGCCGACGGGTGTTGTGCGGCGCGCCATCCGGTTAGCGTCTGGCCTGGGCTCGCCGACCGGCCGAAGGGCGACCGGTGCCGAGCACCCCGAAGGAGCATGTGTGATGGCTGCCGACCGGTCTCCAACCAAGATCACCCTTGCCGAATCCGAGATCCCTCGACGCTGGTACAACCTGCTGGCCGATCTGCCACAGCTGCCGCCGCCCCCGTTGCATCCCGGAACCCGGCAACCGGTCGGCCCCGACGATCTGTCGTCGCTGTTTCCCATGACGCTCATCGAGCAGGAGGTGACGACCGAGCGGTACGTCGACATCCCCGAGGCGGTGCTGGATGTCTACGCCCTCTGGCGGCCCTCCCCGCTGTATCGGGCACACCGCCTGGAGCGGGCGCTGGGGACCCCCGCCCGGATCTACTACAAACATGAAGGAGTCTCTCCAGCAGGGTCGCACAAGCCCAACACCGCGGTGCCGCAGGCGTACTACAACGCGCAGGCCGGCATGCGGCGGGTGACGACGGAGACCGGAGCCGGCCAGTGGGGCACAGCGCTGGCGTTCTCCTGCGCCCAGTTCGGGCTCGAGTGCGAGGTCTGGCAGGTTCGAGCCAGCTACGACCAGAAGCCGTACCGCAAGATCATGATTGAAATGTTCGGCGCCCTGATCCATCCGTCACCGTCCCCGCTGACCGACTCCGGGCGGAAGGTCCTTGCCGAGCACCCCGACTCCCCGGGCTCGCTCGGCATCGCCATCAGCGAGGCCGTCGAGGTGGCCGCGCAGAACTCCGACACGAACTACGCCCTCGGCAGCGTGCTCAACCACGTGCTGCTGCATCAGACCGTGATCGGCGAGGAGGCGCTGCTCCAGCTGGCCAAGGTCGGCGAAACCCCGGACCTGATCGTCGGCTGCACCGGCGGCGGATCGAACTTCTCCGGCCTGTCCTTCCCCTTCCTCCGGGAGAAACTGGCCGGCCGGATGGACCCGACTGTCCGGGCTGTCGAACCGGCGGCCTGCCCCTCGCTCACGAAGGGCGCGTACGCCTACGACTTCGGCGACGTGGCCGGCATGACGCCGCTGATGAAGATGCACACCCTCGGCCACACCTTCGTCCCGGCCTCCATCCACGCTGGTGGCCTGCGCTATCACGGCATGGCGCCGCTGCTCTCCCACGTCAAGGAACTCGGGCTCGTCGAGGCCGTGGCGAAGACCCAGCGGGAGTGCTTCGAGGCGGGTATGCGCTTCGCCCACGCCGAGGGCATCGTTCCGGCCCCCGAGTCCACCCATGCCCTGGCCGCCGGCGTCGAGGAGGCGTTGCGCTGCAAGGAGACCGGTGAGGCGAAGGTGATCCTCATCGCGCTCTCCGGCCACGGCCACCTCGACCTGGCGTCCTACGGGGCCTACCTCGCCGGAGACCTGATCGATCACGAACTGTCCGACGAGGCGATCGCGGCGGCGACCTCGGCCCTGCCGTCCGTCTCCGCCTGATCCATCCGCCGTGGGGCAGCGGTGGCTTCGGCGACCGCAGCCCCACGACCGCCCCACCCCGCAGAATCCGGGTCCGCCCTTCCTTGTCGCCCCACCATTGGCGAAGCAAACTGGAATCCTTCCAATCAATGGCAAGGAAGGCGGCCATGAATACTCCGACCCCGACCTCACCCCGCCCCACCACGGACGGCGCCCTCGCCAGATACCCCTTCGCCGCCGCCCGGATCCTGCTCGGCTGGCTCTTCCTGTGGGCCTTTCTCGACAAGACCTTCGGCCTCGGCCACGCGACCGAGCGGAAAAACGCCTGGATCGATGGCGGCAGCCCCACCCAGGGATTCCTCAAATTCGGCACAAAGGGGCCGCTCTCGGACTTCTACCACTCGATCGCTGGCGCGGCCTTCACCGACTGGCTCTTCATGATCACAATCCTTGCCCTGGGGGTCTCCCTGATGGCCGGTATCGGCCTGCGGGTCGCGGCGGTTGCCGGCGGGATCCTGGTGGTGATGATGTGGTCGGTCGTCCTGCCGCCCACCAACAACATCCTCGTCGATGATCACTTGATCTACCTGGCCCTGCTGCTCGGGCTCGCCCTGAGCGACGCGGGCCGCACCTGGGGCCTCGGCGGCTGGTGGTCCGGCACCGCCCTCGTGCGGCGGGCACCGTGGCTGAGATAGGTTCCCCGAACAGGTCCTGAGCCGGGTCGCCGACGCATCCTCTCAGGTGGGCGGAGGTTCCGCCGATCAGTGCGAGGTGAGCCCCAACCAGATTCGGCGACACTGGCGCAGGTGGTGGCGGAGCCTCGCACCAGCGCTTCTCGTGCTGCTCATCGGCACCAGCGCCGCTGGGCTCACGGCATCGGTCTTCCGCGATGCCGAGCACCGGCACGCCGAAACCGCCCTGGTCCAACGGGCCCAGGACACCCGGACCGCACTCGCCGCGGAGGTGCGCCGCTACATCGACGCGCTCCAGGACCTGTCCGTCGCCACCGCGGCGCAGTCGGACCTCACGGCGCAGGACTTCACCATGATCACGTCTCGGATGCGCCACGAGCGGCTCCCCGGAGCCTCGGCGGTCCTGTTCATCGCCGCATCCGGGACCTTCCAGTACGGCCGGATGGTCGACACCCCCGCCGACTGGCCGGCGGTCGTCCCGGGCCTGGACCCGGCCACGCCCGATCGGCAGGCCGCCGATCGGGCGGAGGCGGCCTCGGCGATGGCCGCCGCGCGAAGCAGCGGGCAGATCACCGCGAGTCTCCCGCTGCCGTTCGCCAGCGCCGGCGAAGCGCAGACCAGCCCCGCCATCGTCCTGGCCGGACCGGTCTATGCCGGTCCCGCGACTCCCGACGCCGCGGCATTTCGCGGCTGGGTCCTGCTGACCCTGCGCATCGATCCCGTCCTCGCGCAGGCGCTGCAACGCTCCGCGGACGACACCACCCGCGTCGTCGTCAGCGACGTCACCGACCCCACGAGCCCCGTACCGGTGGCGGGAAGCGAATCGGGAACCGATGCCCCGGGCCGCCGCGTTGACCTCACCGTCGCCACCCGCAGCTGGCTCCTGACGGTCACCACGACCGGCCCCCTGGTCACCGGGCCGGCGGCCTACACCGATGAGGCGACGTTCGCCGGGGGCCTGCTGATCACCATCGTGCTCGCCGCCGTCGCCTGGCTGCTGTCGACCTCCAGGGAGCGGGCCCTGGCCAGGGTCGAGCAGAGCACGGCGGCCCTGCGGGCCGACATCGCGCGGCGGGAGGCCGCCGAGGCCCAGCTGCGCGACCGGGAGTCGGAGCTGGCCGGGTTCCTCGCGGTCACGGCGCATGACCTGAGAACGCCCCTGACCAACGTCGCCGCGTACGCCGATCTCCTCTCCGAGATCGCCGCCGAGGACCTGGACCCGACCTGCCGGGGTTTTCTCGACCGCATCGGTTCGGGAACCCGGAGGATGACCCGGCTCATCGACGATCTCCTGGACTTCGCGCGGGCGGAAAACGCTCCGCTGCGACCGCAACCGATCGACCTGCACGATCTGTTCACGGAAGTCGTCTCCGAGCACACCGCGCACCTCGGGGATGGCCGGCCCAACATCGATCTGGGCCCGCTGCCCACCATCCACGGCGATCTGGCAACGCTGCGGCGGCTGCTGGACAATCTGCTCGGCAATGCGATCAAGTACGTCCGGCACGGGGACACCGCGCAGGTCTCCATCGGCGCGCGCCGCGAGCCGGACGGCTGGCGCATCGAGGTGGCCGACCGGGGCATCGGTATCCCCCCGGAGAAGCACCAGGCGGTCTTCGCGGCCTTCCACCGTGACCGAGCCGCAGAAGGCTACCCGGGGACCGGACTCGGTCTGGCCATCTGCAAGCGCATCGCGGAACGGCACGGAGGCCACATCGGGGTTGAGGCGAATCCCGGGGGCGGCAGCCGCTTCTGGTTCACCCTGCCCGCCGTCCCCCGCGTTGAGCAGGTCGCGGACGCCGACGGTACGACGCCCGCGACGGCCCTGACCAACACCCGCTGAGGACAGCCCGCGGGCCGCGGGACATCACCGCCAGCCGACGTCGATGCGCTGCCCGCGTTCGTCGAAGAAGTGCAACTGGTCCATCCTGATCGACACTGTCAGCGGGTGACCGTTGGTGACCGCCGGGTACGGCGCGAGCCGAACCGCGAGTTCAGCCGGTCGCCGGTGGTGCCGGCCCGGCTCGCTGAGCACATGCTGGGCCGACGTCCCCGGTCGGGTGGACCGGTTGTCGTTGGGCCCGGTGTCCTGCGGCACGCGACCGGCCGTGCCGAGACGGCTGAAGAACTTGCGGAGGCCGTTGGTGTTGATCCCGGAGCTGATGGGCGCGGAGCCCATCTCGTCCACCACGATGGCCGTCGCGCCGATGTCGAGAAACGCGAGGCTTTCATGACCGTGGTGTTCGAGGTAGCGGATGCGACCGCGCAGGACGTCGCCCTGGGTGTCCGGGGTCACCGGGGTCAGGGCCTCGGCCCGCATCCCCACCACGATCCGCTCGCCGTGGTAGTGGGCCACCGCACGCGACCTGAGGTCGTTCCACGGCAGGTACAACGTCTGGTCGCCGATGTGCAGGGCGACGTGCCGGTCGAGGTGCACGTAGACCTGTGATTCCAGCAGGTTCATCCGCGGGCTGCCGAGGAAGGCCGCGACGTAGAGGGTTGCCGGCCGTCCGTACACCTCCGTCGGGGTGCCGACATCCTGTAGCACACCCTTACGCATGATGGCGACCCGGTCGGCCATGGTCAGGGCTTCTGCCTGATCGTGGGTGACATAGACCGTCGTAACACCCATTTCATGTACAAGTCCGCTGATTTCAGCCCGCAGCTCGGCCCGCAGGCCACTGTCAAGGTTGGATAGCGGCTCGTCCATCAGGAACAGCCTCGGCCGGCGCACGATGGCCCGCCCCATCGCGACCCGCTGCCGCTGGCCGCCGGAAAGCTGCTTCGGCCTGCGGGGCAGCACATCGCCGATGCCCAGCGCGCTGGCGACCTCCCCGACCTGATCGGCCCGGGGGCCAGGCTCGACACCGGAGAGTTTCAGCGGAAAGCCAATGTTGTCCCCAACCGACATGTGGGGATACAACGCGAAATCCTGGAACACCATGGCAACGCCCCGCTCGCGGGGAGGCAGGTCATTCGCCGTTTCTCCATCAAGCAGGACCGCCCCGGATGTCGGGTCTTCAAGTCCCGCGATCATGCGCAACATGGTGGATTTGCCGCAGCCCGACGGGCCCAGCAGCACCATGAACTCGCCAGACGCCACATCTAGGTTGGTCCGGTCGACAGCCACCGTCCCATCGGGGAACACCTTCGTGACATCCTTGAGCGCGACGGTAGCCACCGTCACCTCCGCCCGCGTCGATTGTTGCTGGCCATGCACTCACTTAGGGTTAAGTACTGTGACTAAGCTCATTGCCCCATGCCATCGGGCAAACGACCAGAGTGCATTCCGTCACAACTGAACTACACAGAGAAATGTTGTGTCCGTTCAGGTACATCCCCGCAGGCAACATCCAAGCACAGCCACGCGGGGACAATAACCACGATGCCCGGCGCGATGCGACACCCGCAACCTGCGCCGCCTGGGCAGAGCAGCAGCGCTTTCATTGCGAAATGCCCGATCCGGAAGCCTTCCGGCAGACCGTTCGGTCATCCTCGACACACCGTCCGGCCATGGTCCGTCGACGCGTGTGCCCGGGGCACTCGATCCGGCCGATGGCCGAGCCATCGAACAACTCGACCGCACCGGTCCGCCCGGCGCCCCGAGCACCCCTCCACGTATCCAGATCGTTATGGAACGGCCAGGGGCGAAACCCCGCACGGCCTTGGCCCCGTCACGACGCTCCCGCGTCCTCGTACATCGCCAGCACCCTGGCATGGATCGATGTGCGCTGTTGGAGGGCTGCCCGCAGCGCCCGATGCAACCCGTCCTCCAGGTAGAGGCATCCGTGCCACTCGACGACATGCGGAAACAGGTCACCGTAGAACGTCGAGTCCTCAGCGAGCAGCCGGTCGAGGGCCAGTTCCCGCTTCGTGGTCACCAGCTGGTCCAACCGGATCGGACGAGGTGGGATCCCGGCCCAGGCCTTCATCGTCAGGCCGTGGTCCGGATACGGCCGGCCGTCCTGTACCGCCTTGAAAATCACGAACTGCTCACCCCCCATCCGGGCATATACGGCTGCCAGCGTAGCCGCAGCGGCCGACCGGATTCGGGGCCGTTCACCCGAGCACGCGACGAATCCCCCAGCTGCCTCGCCAGACGTCTCCCGGGTTGAGTACCACAAGATCGCGTCCGGACCGGAAGGCATCCGGGGGGCAGGTCATGGGTTCCAGCGCGACGGAGCGCCGGTTCCGGGTCGGCGGCAACGTGTCCCCCGTGTACACCTGCCACCAGCCGAACGACGCGTCGGCCCACACGCACACGCCGCCGCCGTCCGGGCCGACGATCGTCGCGGCCGAGCGCCCGTCCTCGTCCTGCTCGACATCGCCGAACGCGACATCGAGCCGGCATGCGCCGATCTTGCGGCCGGCCCGGAAGTCGTATTCCCCACCGGCGACCTTGGCCGCGCCGATCGGCAGCCCACGGCTGTCCGACAGCAGGCGGCTGCCGGCGGGCACCGACAGGGTCAGGTCGTCCACGGCAACGTCCGGCACGATCAGGTACGGGTGGGAGGCGAGCCCGAACGGGCAGGCCTCGACGCCGAGGTTGGTCACCTCATGGTCGGCCCGCAGCCCTCCGGCCCCGACCGACCAGGCGGTCCGCAGGCGCAGCGGCCAGGGGTACCCCGGCTGGGGGACGAGATCGTGCTCGACCACGATCCGGTCGGGTGCCCGGTCCACCTGCCGCCACCTGGTCCAGCAGACCAGACCGTGGATGGCGTTGTTGCGGTCCGGTTCGGTCAGGGTCAGCTGGTGCGGGCCGCCAAAGGCGTAGCGCCCGTCGCGGATCCGGTTCGGCCAGGGAGCGAGGATCTGCCCGGCGGCGCTGGGACACAGCTCCGCCTCCGAGTAGCCGTCAACGACCTCGACCCCGCCAGCGGCGTACGTCCGGACCCCACCGCCGACCTCCACGACCACCGCTTCCTGGTCGTCGGTCGCAATGGTCCATTGAATGCCCGAAGAGGCCTTGGCGAGCTGCACGGCGGTATCCATACTGGGGACACTATCGTTCGATACAAAGATCGGCATACCTCACCGGCTCTCCGGAATGCCGAGCGGAACATGGCTGGCCAGCGAGCCGCCCGCGGACGCCGCAGTCCTGGGTCGCAAACCTCGGTCGCAAACCTCGGTCGCGGACCGAAGCGAAACTGTCACCGGGAATGTTCGGTCTCCTTCCACCCTTCAGCCATTTGCCGACCGCAAAGGAGACGATTGACGACGACTGGTCCACATTCTTCGATCTCCCAACGTATATCATTGTGCTGGGAGTCACGCCCATATCCTTTCGCATACACCCGCACATGCGTGAGGATGGCACGCACATCCTCGGCGCCCCGTTCGCCCAACGACCGCGCGAATGTCGCCAGCGACATGATCTGAGGCCCCGTCGAGGGCCAGCCAGTACTGCCCAGAGTCGCCAGTACTGCCGATCAGCTCCGTGTGGCACGCCGATTGACTGACAATAGGTGAACGCGTCCCCGCGACGCCGAGATTCGGGAGAAGCGAGATGTCCGATTTCAAACCCGGTCTTGAAGGTGTTGTCGCCTTCCAGTCCGAGATCGCCGAGCCCGACCGAGAGGGCAACGCGCTGCGATACCGTGGGGTCGATATCGAAGACCTCATCAACCAAGTGTCCTTCGGTAATGTCTGGGCGCTCCTCGTCGACGGAAAATTCGGCCCGGGGCTGCCCCCCGCAGAGCCATTCCCTTTGCCCGTTCACTCCGGTGATGTCCGAGTCGACGTCCAGTCGGCCGTGGCCATGCTCGCCCCGTACTGGGGCCTCCACCCGCTGTTCGACATCTCCGACACGCAGTCCCGCGAGGACCTCGCGCGGGTCAGCGTCACGGCGCTCTCCTTCGTCGCCCAGGCTGGCCGGGGCCTGGGCCTCCCGGCGGTACCGCAGAAGGAGATCGACACGGCGAGCACCATCGTCGAACGCTTCATGAAGCGCTGGCGGGGCGACCCGGACCCCCGGCACGTCAAGGCGGTGGACGCGTACTTCATCACCGCGGCCGAGCACGGCATGAACGCTTCCACGTTCACCGCCCGAGTCGTCGCGTCGACCGGGGCGGACGCCGCGGCCTGCATCTCCAGTGCCATCGGTTCCCTGTCCGGCCCGCTCCACGGCGGGGCACCCTCCCGCGTGCTGCACATGCTCAGCGAGGTGGAACGCACCGGGGACGCCGTCGGCTACGTCAAGGGCTCCCTCGACCGAGGCGAGCGGCTGATGGGCTTCGGCCACCGGATCTACCGGGCGGAGGATCCCCGGGCCAGGGTCCTGCGGCGGACGGCGAAGGAGCTCGGCGCGCCGCGCGTCGAGGTCGCGGAGGCGCTGGAGCAGGCGGCGCTGGAGGAGCTGTCCCACCGCAAGCCCGATCGGGTCATCGCCACCAACGTCGAGTTCTGGTCGGCGGTGCTGCTCGACTTCGCCGACGTGCCGTCACACATGTTCACTCCGATGTTCACCTGCGCCCGGGTCGCTGGTTGGAGCGCGCACGTCCTGGAGCAGAAGCGCCTCGGCCGGCTGGTCCGTCCCAGCAGCAACTACATCGGCCCGGCCATCCGCAAGCCGCACGATGTCGAGGGCTGGGACGCGGTCTCGCAGGCCGGGTTGTAGATCACTCCGGAGCCATGGACCTGTCCGTG
>JABDRL010000354.1 GCA_013041765.1 Dactylosporangium sp.
TGGTCTCGGTGCCCGCCGAGGTAGTACGCCCTCGCGCTGAAGGTCATTGGTCCACCGCTCCCCGGTAGGTCCTGTGATTGCCGCCTGGCCAGTACACCGTCAGGGTGCCTCCGGGCGGCAGGTAGTACGGCAACAACGCATCACAACCCAATTCGCCCTGACACGGGCCTTCTGGCTTGTTGATGACAATAATCTCGTTACGGATGGTTCCTGTTCGTTCCCAAGTCTGGCGCATCCCCATCGCGAATTTCAACTCGATGTCGCTGCCCGAGAACATCTTCGCCCCCGGTGGAATCCGGCCCAATCGCACGGCACGCTTGTTGACCTGGACATGCATACCATCGTGTTCGCCGCTGAGCAGGTCGTGGGCAACCCCGTGTTCATCGATCCACATCCCGTGTGTCTTGGTGCGCCCGCGGCGGTCGCGGCTGAAGACGGGCAGCTGGTCCAGACACGGTCGCGGGTCGAACCCCGCCACCGTATGGGGCTTCCCGGTACCACCGCGCGAGCCATCGCCGAGGCCAGCATCGGCGTCGCCGCCAGCACGCGCGGCGGGTTCCACCCGGACGGCGCCCGGTGGGCTTCCGGGGGGCCCAGCCCCGAGATCGCCGCCCGCGGACGCTTCGGCGCTCGTCCCGCCTTGGATGTCGACGAGCAGCTCACCCGACTTCGCGATCATGCGGGCGAGTTCCTCGATCGCCTCCGCCAGTCGCCGCTCGGCCTCCAGCATCAGGTGGATCGTCTGCAGGTACCGGGGATGGTCGCAGCTACCGATGGTCGCCTGGAACGCCGCTCGATCACCACGGGCCGACGATCTCACCGTCTCGATCACTGAGCGGATTCGCGCGATCTGGTAGGCATAGACGCGGAGAGCATCCGCCGCATCATCCATGGCACCCATGCCACACGCCCCGCCGATAGACTGCCCCATCGACGATGAATCGTATTGATGTCAATGCGATCTGTCACCACAACTCGACGCCCTCCGGAATAACCAGGCACCACAGTGGTGGGTTGAACCATTGTCGCTCACCGACGGTGTCCTCCGCCCCCACCCCGAATCCGCGCCAGGGCGTTCACGGCGGCGTCCTCGGTGCCGGGCAGGGTGTGCAGGTACTTCTGGGTAGTCGTGATGCTGCCGTGGCCGAGTCGTTCCTTGACGACCTGAAGGTCCGCTCCCCCGGCCAGCAACCACGATGCGTGCGCGTGGCGCAGGCCGTGGGGTGTCACATGAAAGCCCAGACCAGCGCCGGCCAGCGCCTTCAACCAGACGTTGCGGCGGAACCAGTCGCGTCCCACATGGCCATCGGTATCCACAGTTCGTGGTGTTCGCGGTTGGTCTCTTCCCTCCGAGCGACGCTGTGCCCGGTAGGCGGCGACGGCATCTTTGCAGTACCGGCAGCGGCACCGGCCCGCCGCGTAGGCGGTCGGTGTCCCATGCGGGTACGTGCGGCCTTTCTCGTTCGGTTCCGTCCGGCCGAGTGTCGCTGGGTCTGGCAGCACATCCGGGATCCGTCGCCGCGGCCCGTCCCCCTGACGAAACCCGAACAGCAGATCCTCCGGGCCGAGGCCCAGCGTCTTGATGTGGTCGGTGAGTTTGTCCACGAGATGGTCGGCGACGCGGAACTGTCGCCATTCCTCGTCCTTCGGGTAGTCCTTGACCAGGAATCGTCCACCGTCCGGGTGGAACTTTGGATTCAGCTCGACGACCGCCCGGGAGACGGTGAGCATGCGCGTTGGGAAGGCGAAGTCCCTGGGTCGTAGCTCGGTGAGTTCGCCCCAGCGCAGACCCGACTCGATGTCGGTTTCGACGAGCAGCCGCATGTCATTGTCTGGGAGTTCGCAGTAGATCGAGTCGAACTGATCCGGAGTGATGATCCGGCGCGTCTTGGCGGCGACGGGTGGTGTCTTCACGCCCTTCCCCGCGTGCAGGAACGTGATCTGGTCGTTGAGGGCGGTCGTGAAGATCGCGTCGACGATGACCTTGCAGCGCTGGATGGTCGGCGGGTTCGCACCCTCCTGCTGGAGCTTGATGGTCCACTCACGGACGTGGCACGGCAGGATGTCGACCATCCGCATCGGACCGAGTTCCGGCAGGATGTAGCGGTCCAGCAGGTAGGTATAGGTCTGGCGGGTGGTCGCAGCCAGCTGATGGTTGGGAAACCATTCCTCGGTGACGTACCGGTAGAAGGTCTGGCGTCCGCGACGCGGGTCCCCGATCTTGCCTGAGGCCAGATCCACCTCCTTCTTCTGCCACGCGCGGTCCGCGGCTTTCCTGTTGCCGAAGGTGCCGGCGGACCGTTCCTTGCCACGGGCATCTTTGTAGTAGGCCGTGTACCGCGACTTGCCGTCCATGCCGACACGTTTCCGAGAGAAGCCCATCGCATTCTCCTGAGATCATTTGACCGTGATTTGACCGTGGACACTGCCCCATGGGAGCCAATGGAGAAATACCGAGACCCACGATAGGTCCGTGCTCTGACCTGCACTTTAACCCATTTGAAAGTTGTTCGCATCAATGCGATCTAACGCCGCTACATTTTTCACACCGAAGAGGTCACTGGTTCGATCCCAGTATCGCCCACACTGAATATTTGCAGGTCAGATCGCCCGCTACCGGATCTCTGGTAGCGGGTTTTCGCTGTTGTGGATCTTTGTGGGGAGCATCTGGGGAGCATTTCTGCTCCCCGCGATGGCGAACTTCTGTATCCGGAAGTTCTGCTCCCCGCTGACCGCTTCCCGGACTCATCTGAGTTCACCTGGGGTCATGCCGCCTTGGGTGCCGCGCCGGGGTGCGGGTCGGCATCGCCAGGGGTGGGATGCGGGTGGGACGGGTCACCCGACCGCGCGGGTTGACCGTCGGGCGTGGCAGGCGGCGGCGCGGTAACGTCCCTGATCTGCGGGCTGGTGCTGGTCTGCCAGCGGACCTGCAGCGCGTCGACGATGCGCTGCTCCATCGTCGGGGTGACGTGGCTGTAGATGCCGCGGACGCCGCCGAGGCGGTGGCCGAGGCGTTTGGCTTGGGCGACTTCGGGGATTTCGTCTTCGATCATCCAGGTCTTGTGGGAGTGGCGCAGGTCATGGAAGTGCATGCCGGTGACGATCGGCGGGATGTGTTTGCGGGGGTTGCCGTCGGCGGCCGGTCGCCAAGATCGGCGGGCGAAATTGAAGCGGCGGTGTAGTCCGCCGTCGCGGCCGGTGAATACATGTTCGTGGTCGTGGCTGTCGAGGTGTTTGCGCAGCATGGCGACCAGGAATGGTGGGATACGGATTGTGCGGATGGCTGCTGGGGTTTTCGGCGGGCCGAGGGCGAGGATCCCGGCGACTTCGTGCAACGCTCCGGTATTGGCGTCGATGACGATCCGGGCGTCGTCGAGGTGGCAGTTGGGGCGGCGCAGGCCGACGACTTCGCCCCAGCGCATGCCGGTATAGGCGGCGGTGATGACCATGATGCGGTCGGTCGGGTCGACGCGGTTGGCGATGGCGAGGATCTGCTGCGGGGTGGCCCAGGGGCGTTCGGGGCGGTGGGAGACGACGCCGGTGCGGATGCGCCGGCAGGGGTTCATGACGATGCGGTGGTCGTCGACGGCCTCGTTGAGCACGGTCGACAGCAGTCCAAGGACCGTGCCGACCGTGGACGGAGCGTGCGATTGTCCGAGGTCCTTGACCCACGATTTCACCGCCATTCTCGTGATGGCGGACAGGGGTAGGTCTCCGAATTTCGGCAGGATGTGCAGGTCGAGGTGGGAGCGGTAGCGGGCCCAGGTAGCCGCCCCGACCTGGTGGGATTCGGCCCACGTCTCGGCCCATTCCCGCTCGCAAACCACCCAAAGGGGAACTGACCGACGTCCGTAAGGCCGGCGACTACTCCCACAACCGACTCCGCGCCGCCGTCGAACGAGCGATCGTCCACCTGAAGAACTGGAAGATCCTCAAGACCGGCTACCACCGGATCATGACCGACTTCCCCGACGTGCTACGCACCGTGACCGGCCTGGAGATCCTCAGGGCCTGGTACCCGGGTTTTGAATGACCCTCCAGGCCCTGGAAAAGGAATGGGAACTGCTCCTCGGCGAGTCCTGATGGCGCCCGTGCCCGCCGGAATCCTCGCCGACCTGCTCAACTTCGCGCCGACCACCGCAGTCCGCTGGATCCACGAGGCAGGCACCGATTGGAGCCGCTACGCCGCCGAACTGGCTTGCGACGACGATCCCCAACCATGACGAGTCCTCGCATCCGGACCGAAAATATCAAGAAGAATCGGTGGGGACAGAAGATCGTTCTTTACGCCTCCGGGCATGCCGCGAGGACGAACGTCGCGGTTCCCGCTCCGCAGCGACGGTTCGCGTCCCGCGCGAAGCTCTCCTGGTCCCGGTGACGGGCTGCGGGAAACCGGCTCGAGGACACCGAATGGGTGAGTGAAGTGAGGAGACCTAGGCGCAGTGTGGGAGGGTCTCCATAACGCCTTGCTTTCCGAATCCTGAAGCCGTAGACCCCGGAGCCAGCGGCATAGATCAGACTGGGGCAAAAGGCACGCGATTGAGTGTCGGGAGCCACCCCAGCGGCAGCGAGAGGACATGAGGTTGTCTGCTGTTCCTGCGGACTGGTACCCCGATCCTGAGGACGCACGGATGCTGCGTTACTGGGACGGTCGGCAGTGGACCCCGCATCGATTGCCGAACTCGCGTTCGGCCATACCGGCGCCGATGGCCGCTGGGTCCGGTCGCGGCTCGGACGTCGGGCCGGCACGCGTGGTTCCGGCTGGAGGCGATGCCGGGCCCGCGACGTTGTCGGGTGGGCAAGGGGAGCCTTCGGTGAAGGTCCCGTTGTTTGGTGCCCGGGCAGCCGTACGGGAGCAAGCGGCCGAGGTGCAGCGGCTGCGCGAGGAGTTGAACCGGCTCGTGGACGTGGACGTGGCAAGTGCGCGGGCGGAACGTGCCGAAGTCGTTCGGGAGATCGAGCAGCTTCGCCGACGGGCCGGAGAGGAAGCGACTCGGTTGAACCGCGAGTTGCAGGCGCTACGCGAACGGGTGGACGTGGTCCGCGGGGTAGACGATCTGCGTCGGTGGGCCCGTCAGGAGCGCACCAAGCTAGAGACGGAACTGGCCCAGCTGCGCCAGCAGGTGGTTACCACCCGGGAAGACGCGGTACTGCAGGAAGCGGGGATCTACGAGTATCACCACCCGCTGGAGGACTCGGTGGCCTATCGGACTGAGCTGGCGAGGCTCAAGGACGAGATCAAGGCAATGGCCCGGCGAGACGGCGGGGCGATCGAGGCTGCGACGGGCTGGACGGTCAACGGTTCGGCGACTGAGGGCCGCAAGATGGTCCGCGAATACTCGAAACTCATGCTGCGCGCGTACAACGCTGAGGCGGACAACCTGGTACGTGGTCTCAAGCCGTACAAGATTGCAACGGCCAAAGACCGGCTGGTGAAGGTCGCACACACCATCGCCCGGCTCGGGGCGACGATGTCGATCCGTGTCGCCCCGACATACCATGGACTGCGGATCCGGGAGTTGGAGCTGACCGCAGACTATTTGGAGACCCTCGCGAAAGAAAAAGAAAAGGAACGCGCCGAACGCGAGCGCCTACGCGAGGAACGCAAGGTCCAAGAAGAGATGCGTCGCGAACGCGAGCGCCTGGAAAAGGAACGTCAGCACTACTTGAACGCCCTGAGCGCATTGGAGGCCCGCAGCGACATCGAGGGCGCCGAGCGATTGCGTGCTCAATTGTCAGAGGTCGACAAGACTATCGCCGACGTGGACTACCGGGCGGCCAACGTGCGTGCCGGGTATGTGTACGTTATCTCGAACATCGGCGCGTTCGGACCAGACGTGGTCAAAATCGGGCTGACGAGGCGGCTGGAGCCGACGGACCGGATCCGTGAACTGGGCGACGCGTCTGTGCCGTTTCGGTTCGACGTACACGCCTTGTTTTTCTCCAAGGATGCGGTCGGTATCGAGACGCAAATGCACCAACTCCTCGACGAGCATCGAGTCAACAAGGTCAACCACCGCCGCGAGTTCTTCCGCGCGACCCCGGCCCAGGCCCGCGATCTGCTCCAACAACTCGCTGGCGAACTCCTGCAGTTCCAGGAGCTTCCCGAAGCCATCGAGTACCACCAGAGCCAGAGCCCAGATAGCTCCGGTGTCGAGCTCGAGTCGTCGTCGTGATCAACCATCTCCGCTGCCATCTGACCCGTCCGACTCGATCGCTGGTGCAGGTCACAGCCGTCGCATCTGAACCGCAGCCGGTATGCCCCCAGTTCTCTCAGCGCACATACTCTTCTGCCGCGACGACGAACATGTTGCATCTCCGGGAGGTGACTGAGCGTGGTTGCTCTTGCAGCGTCGAGGGGAGCAGATTTTCGTAACGACTTGGTGCGCGATTAGGGTCTGCCCGTGTTCGTCTGGGCTGTTCGGCTCTGGTTGGCTACCGGGTGGCGCAGCGGTCGGAGACGAGTCCGGCGATGGCGCACACGGTGTCTGCGAAGTGTTCGCGGCGTCCGATGTAGCGCTGGAGGGTCCGCCACTGTTTCGGTTCGGCGATGGCGTGTTCGACGCAGATCCGTTGTGAGGATTGTTCGTGGCGGGCCAGGTCCCAGGCGGCGCGTTCGGTGTCGGTGGCGTCCTTCTTGGGTTTCTTCGGTGGGGCGGTGACCTGGTCGGGGAAGTCGCGGGCCAGGCCCTGGTAGCCGGAGTCGACCTTCGCTTTCACCTTCGGGTATTGGCGAAGGAGGTCTTCGATGCCTTCGCTGCGCATCGCGGTGACGTCGTGCATGCGTCCGGGGCGGATCGCTCCGCACCACAGCATCCGGCCCCGTTCGTCGCTGATCACGGTGGGTTTGATGGTGTTCTGCTTCTTCTCGCCGGAGACGAAGGCTCGACGTCCGGGCCGGTTGGCCTTGGGGCGGCGAACCTGGACCTCGGTACCGTCGATGCGCAGGGTGACGCCCTCGGAAGCGGCGTAGGCGAACACGTCGGCCAGGACCTTCAGCCGCGGTTCGGGCTTGCCGGGCACGGCGAAGCCCCGGGCTGCCAGCAGGGGACGGATCTCACCCACGGCACGGGTGATGGTGGCCCGGTCGACCTGGTAGAACACGGCCACAGCGGCGTGCGGCAACTGAAACCGCAGAATGACCAGCGTGACGATGACCCGGTCGGTGAGGGGCAGGTCATGGTCGGGGCCGGCACCCGCGGCGCGACGCCGCTCGCCTCCACGGCGCTCGCGCAGCCGTGACTCCTGCTGATCCAGCCACTTGGGCGAGTTCCGCGATCAGCTTGGCCAGCCGCTGACGGGGGATCCCGGTGCAGATACGATGGGACAAGGCCGTGCGGACCTGATCGCCGAACGCGAGACCGCCGCCACCACCCTGCGAGAGCAGATCGCCGCGCTCACCGGACAGCTGGCCGGGATCGAAACCGAGTTCAACGAACTCGCCATCACCCGCACGACCCTGCTGCGGATGGCCGGTGAAGCCGAGGCCGCTGCCGCGGCCCTCGACGCGACCGTCACCAGCGGCCCCTATCAGCAGGTCCTGGCCGTGTTCACCGCTGCCACCAGCGCCATCCGCGCCAAAGACGTCTGCCTCGCGCTCGACACCGACGCCAGCGCCAAGAACGTCGAGAAGATGCGCGCCAGGCTCAAACGCCTGGTCGCCCGCCAGATCCTGGCCGAGCCCGAACCGGGTCTGTTCACCCTTGCCCACCCGAACGGCGCCGCCGGCACAATCCGTGAGCAGGGCACCTGACTCAGAACCAACCCCAAACGGGCACCCATACCTGCCACCATCGGGCGACGGGCGACGGCGAAACAGGAAAATCCGGGCAATCACCGCAAGAGATGCCTGCCGGCCAGACCCAGCAGTCGGAGCGGACATGTCCGCTCCGGCCCGTCCGTCCCCGAGCGTTTCGGCGCCGCCGCCAACACCACCCGTGGGCCGCGCCATGTCCGGAAGGAACCGCCAACACCACCCACGAGCAGGGCGCCTAACCCGAAGCCAAACCCAATACCGTCGAAAAGCCTACGAACCGCCCTCTCACACGGGTGGCGTCTGACGGACTCGCGCTGACGTCACTCATCCTTGATCTCGGCTTGCCCCGGGCGGCGTGTGAGGCAGGGCCGATCATCCGGCTCCGAGCAGTTGTGCGATCAGCGCGGCCGTCGTCGGGGCGCTGGCTCTGCGCAGGGCCGCGATGGTCGAGGCGTCAGTGGCGCCCTTGAGTGAGGCGACCGCTGTCCGATGAACGGCGAGCATCTGCGGTTCGTAGTCGACCACGAATTGACTGAGCAACTGGTCCGGAGTGAGCACCTCGAGGCCGAGAGCCTCGACGAGATCGGCTGGGAAGTCCTTGGTGTTCGAGGTGCACAGGACCGTTGCCTCCGCGGCGAGGGCTGCGGCCAGGACATGGCGGTCGTCTTCGTCGGGGAGCGGCATCTCGGACAGCGTGCGCCAGTGCTCTGCGGAGGGTTCTACCTCGGCATAGGGGAAGGCACGGTTCATGGCGCTCACCAGCCGCTGCGCGGCCGTGTGGTCGAAGCCTTCGACGTTTTTCATGAGGTGCTCGGTGACCTCGGCCAGGATCTGGGGACTCCAGGCGATGACGAGGATCTCCTGGTCGGCCGCGTAGAGCAGGTAGTCACGGAGGACCCGGGAGTAGAGCACGTTCGCATCGGCGAGGACGACCCGGATCAGATCGGTGTCGCCGGCTGCGCTGCTCATCCAGTCAGGCCGAGTTCGTTCTGTACTGCGGCCAGTTCGGCCATCGCCTCGCGGCGTCGCCCACGCTCCGCTTCGAGGAACACCTTGATCGAGGAGACACGGATGCGGTGGTGTGTGCCGACCTTGCGGAATTCCAGCAGGCCGCGGTCCATCAGCTTACGGACCTGAGGACGTGACATAGCTAGCAGAACCGCTGCCTCGGTTGGGCTGACCTCGACATTCGCCGGGGAGATGAGGATCTCCTCGCCGCGAGTGCGGGCATCGACCAGCCGGGACACCAGCTCGGCCGTTTCCCGTGACAGGGCCACGTTTACTTCGCTGCCGGGCTTGGCCAGGGCACGGTGAAGAGCGGCGGCATCACGCATCAGCAGGTCTGTCACGACCGACCTCCTAAACTGCTCCAACTGCTCCAACTGCTCCAACTGAAGCAAGTGTATCGGAGCAGCTGTCGTCTGCAACTGACCCCGCCGCCAACCAAGATCAACTTGCTCTCATAAAGCCGCGATGACGAGCGTTTGGCGTGTGTGGGAGGTGTCTGGCCGTGGTTGCCGTCGTGTTGTCGAGGGGGCGGTGCCTTGGTGCACAGGGCCTCGGATTGGTCGTCGCGTTCGGAGTGCTCCCCGGTTCGTCGAGTGCATGATCGGCTCGCTGGCTCTTCGTGCGTGATCGGTTCTGCCTTGAGCGTCGTAAGGTGGGACCGTCGGTCGTGCATACTCCCGCCCGGCGGAGTGTTTTCCCTGGTGGGGTGGCTGCGGGGGAGCGACGCCGTGGGGTTGGGGCGCCTGGACGGCTGGTGATCGTCGTGGTGCTCCCCGCACCCAGCCGATCAGCGGGGAGCGAAACCGGGACCGCCAACGGACGTCAACCGCACTGAATCAACGCCAACAGTCCCTAATGGAAGCAGGTCTGACCTGCCGGAATGACATTCCGGCAGGTCAGACCATTGTGGAGGACCGTGTTCACACCGAAGAGGTCACTGGTTCGATCCCAGTATCGCCCACCCGATGTTTTCCCAGGTTAGCGGCCTGCCATCAAGATCAGATGGCGGGCCGTTTTCGGGTCTGGGGAGCGTGCGGGGAGCATT
>JABDRL010000356.1 GCA_013041765.1 Dactylosporangium sp.
GCCCGACCGGGAAGGGGCCGCCGACAAGCAGGTGGTCGGGCTGGCCGCGGCCGACGGCGGCAAGCGGTGGGTGTTCAAGGAGCTGTCCCACCTTGTCAAGATCATGCCAGCCGGGGAAGGTCTGGTCGCGGTGGACGGCGATACCGGCCTGACCCACAAGTCCATGACCTGGGTGCTCGACCCGGCCACCGGCGCGCAGGTCTTCGCCCGCTCGGTCCTGGGTATCGACTGCCGGTACGACCAGGCATCGGTCACCGTGTGTGTGGTGGTGGACAAGTGGATGGGGGCGTTCGACCAGACCTCCAAGGGCTGGCTGTGGGAGATCGACGGCACCAAGGACGAGCGGGAGATTCCAATGATCACCGCGATCTGGCACGGCGCGGTGTACGCCAAGACCAAGGACAACGGGCCCGTGGTCATCGACGCGAAGACCGGGGCGGACCGGGAGACCAACCCCGGGCTCGCGCCGTTCGCCGTCAACGAGTACCTCGGGATCGCGATGGTGGACGATCCTGCCACCGGGGCGGGCGACCCGGTGGGCATGGCCTATCCGGTCGCCGGGTAGGCCGGGCGTATCCACGTGGGTGGCCGCCGGCCGGCGGCCACCCGGGCCGGCGGCGGCGAGCGCACCCCGGGAACGGTGCCCCGGGCCTTTCGACGGCAGTACATCGAAGAATATTGTTTGACCGGGTGGTTGGGCGACGCCGCTGGTCTCCACCCATGGCTCTGGCTGGACGGGGAGAACGGATATGTATCAGATGGGTAGGCTGCGGGTCCTCGGGGCCACGGCTGCGGTGCTGACCCTGCTGGTCAGCGGCTGCGGCGGGGACAAGCCAGATGTGCGGATGGTCGATCCGCAGGGCAGCGGGGCCGCGGCGGACCAGGGTTCGAAGCCCGATCGGAAGGCCTACGATCCGCCGGTGAAGTTCGACGCCGGAGGGGCGGTCTCGGCCCCGGTCGAGGAGCCCTATCAGTCGACGATGGTCAATCGGACGCTGTCGGTCGCGTCGATGCTGCTCGACGGGACAACGCTCTACGCCGCCGGAGCCAGCCAGCTGGAGATCATCGAAACGGAGACCGGCGAGGTCACCTCGACAATCCGGCCGGACCGCGACTCACCCTGGAAGGGCTCGGACGGAGTGGCTGGACGCCCGGTCCTGGCGACGGTCGGCGGTGAGCGTCTGCTCCTGGTCCCGTTCACCGTCAAGATGCCCGGCGAGGGGACGGCCAAGGCGACCGCCGGCATCGAGCTGGTCGCTGTCTCGACGAAGACCGGCAAGCGGGCGTGGGACATGATGATCGACCTGCCGGCCGTCGAGGCGGAGGACCTGAAGGACACGTACTCGTTCATCGTCGGTGTCGAGGGTTCCCTCCTGGTTCTTCGGGCCAGCGCCGTCGGGACCCATGTGGTCGATCTGGAGAAGCGCAAGGAGGTCTGGCACAACGAGGACTTTCCCGCCGGAGCGGTCGCGGCCGGCGTGGTCGTCGGGACGCTGACCCCGGACCCGTCGGAGGTCGCCGATGTGCAGATCACCGGGCTCGCGCTGGCCGACGGCACGAAGCGGTGGGCACTCGACGAGGTGTCCTACAGCGTCAGGATTTTCCCCGCCGGCGCCAACCGGGTCGTGACGAACAGCGTGAAGGACAGAACCCTCAGCACCCGGACCAGGGTCTTCGACGCGGCCACCGGCACCGTGGTCTTCGGCGACTGGGTCGAGTACGTCCAGTGCCGTTACGACGGGATCTCGACCACCGTCTGCATGGAGCGCGAGTGGATCGGGGCGTTTGACCAGACGTCGAAGGGCTGGCTGTGGGAGATCTCCGAGGAGCGGGACAAGCGGGAGATCCCCGAGGTGACCACCGTCTGGCACGGTGCGGTGTACGGCACGACGAAGACCAACGGTCCCGTGGTGCTCGACGCGAAGACCGGGGCCGACCGGGAAACCGATCCGGGGCTCGCCCCCTTTGCCGTCAATGAGTATGTCGGCATCGGGGCGTCACCCGGGGGATCGATCATGTCCTACCCGGCGGCCGGGTAGGCGAGCGGTTCGAGAGGGCCGCGGGGCCCGGAGCCGGCGCGCTACTCGTCGCCACGGGTCGGAGACTGGGCGGGTTCCGGGGCCGGGGCGCTGCCCCCGAGGTGGGCCGGCAGCCACCAGGTGTCCTCCGGACCGGAGGGGGTGTCCGGGTACCCGCGCTGCGCCCGGTCGACCAGAGCGGCGACGCGGGCCCGCAGTTCGGCCGTCACGGCCGTGTGGTCATCCTTGCGGCCGGGGCGCAGGGGCTCTCCGACCAGGATGGAGATCGGCAGGTGGCGCCTGGTCAGGGTGCGGGGGTGTCCCTTGGTCCAGAGCCGGTGGCCGCCCCAGACCGCGACGGGGACCAGCGGAACTCCCGCGGCGGCCGACATGCGGGCCGCGCCGCTCTTGAATTCCTTGACCGTGAGCGACTGGCTGATGGTCGCCTCCGGGAACACGCCGACGACCTCGCCGGCTTTCAGTGCCTGGAGCGCGGCCTTGTAGGAGCCGATGCCGGAGTGGCGGTCCACCGGGATGTGGCGCATACCGCGCATCAGCGGGCCACCAAGCCAATGCCCGAAGACCGCCTGTTTGCACATGAACCGCACCAGCCGCTTCGACGGCCGGGCGCCGAGACCCGCGAAGAAGAAGTCGAGGTAGCCGACGTGGTTGCTGGCCAGCACGGCTCCGCCGGTCGTCGGGAGGTGCTCGGCGCCCTCGACCGTGATGCGGAAGTCGAGCGCGCGAAACGCGAGTCTGGCCGCGGCGATGACGGGAGGGTACACAAGTTCCGGCATGCCGCCACCGTAGTGGGTCGCCGACACCCCAGGCAGCCGGTGGGGCACCGTGTGCCCGCTCTGCCCCGGCAGGTGGGGCACCAGCCGGGTTTCGGTTGAGAAAAGGTCCTTATGGACTATTGCGAAAAAAATTGGTAAATGTTAATATAATCGAATTAAGTGGTTAGGCTTTCTCGGGAACGTGGATCTCAACGAACCGTGCCGAGGGGGCCGCTGCCGTGCAGGCTGGCAAGGAAAGTGCTACCGCGCTGGTGACCGCGTACGTCCGGGCGTACCACGCGATCAACGCTACAGACCCGATCTTCAACGACACGCTGGCCTCCCGGTTCTTCACGCCGGAGATGCTGGCCTTCTTCGGCGGGAACATGGCCGCGTTGCTGGGCGCCTACGACCCGGACACCGCCGCGACCGGTCCAGACGAGGCGACCGCGCTCGCGGCGGTCATGCGGCTGACCGCGCCCACCACCCTGAGCCGTTCCCGCTTCGCCGAGGACAGCCTGCGAGCGGCCATCGCCGGGGGCCTCGGGCAGTACGTCCTGCTCGGGGCCGGGCTGGAGACCTTCGCGTTCCGCGAGACCGAGCTCCTGCGGTTCCTGCGGGTGTTCGAGCTGGACCACCCGGCCACCCAGGCGTTCAAGCGGCGGCGTCTGGTCGAGCTGGGCTGGGCCGACCCGGAGCACCTGCACTACGTCCCGATCGACTTCGCAACGCGGTCCGTCGCGGAGGCGCTGCGCCAGTCCTCCTTCGACCCGAGCGTTTCGGCGTTCACCAGCTGGCTCGGGGTGACCTACTACCTGCCGAGGGAGACCGTCCTCGGCACGCTGCGATCCCTGGCCGGGGCCAGCGCGGCCGGCAGCGCGGTGGTGTTCGACTACTACGACCTGGACGCGTTCGACCCGCAGCGGGTCGCACCGCGGATGCGGAGCACCCAAGCGATCACCCAGCGGGCCGGCGAGCCGGCGGTGACCGGGTTCGACCCGTCCAGCCTCGCCGGCGAGCTGGCCGCCCTCGGCTGGGACCTGGACCTGGAGCTGAGCCCCGCCGACCTCCAGACGCGCTACTTCGCCGGCCGGACCGACGGCTACACCGCCTCCGAGCACGTCCACGTCGCCCGGGCCTGGCGGCGCCGGTCCGGCTGAGCGACCCGGCCGGCATCGACGAACACCGAGCGGTCGGCCAGCGCGCTCGCATCGAGGGGATCGTGGGTGACCAGCACGGTCGCCCCGGTGTGGTCCGAGAGATAGGCGCGCAGGCCTGCCCGGATCTCCTCCCGGGTTCCCGGGTCGAGGGAGGCCAGCGGCTCGTCCAGCAGCAGCAGTGGCGGTTCGATCGCCAGCGCCCGGGCCAGGGCCACCCGCTGGGACTGGCCCCGGGACAGCTCGCCCGGCCGGCGGCGGGACAGGTCCGCCAGCCCGACCCGGTCGAGGAAGCCCAGGGCGCGGGTGCGGGCCTCGCGGCGCGGGCGCCCCTGGCAGCGGAGCCCGAACGCGACGTTGTCGAGGGCGGACAGGTACGGAAACAGCAGGTGATCTGCGAAGACGAACCCGACGCCGCGGTGCCGGGCCGGGACGAACCACCCGGTCGCCGGGTCGTCGAGCCGGCGACCGGCCAGGTCCAGGTGGCCGGCGTCCAGCGCCAGCAGGCCGGCGAGGGCCCGCAGCGCCGTGGTCTTGCCGGCCCCGTTGGGACCGAGGACCGCGACCGTCTCGCCGGCCGCCACGGCCAGTCGCAGGTCCAGCCGGAAGGCCGGCAGGCACACGATGAGCTGGGCGTCCAGCAGAGGCGCGGTCACGGCTGGGGAACCCAGCGGGAGCGCAGCCCGGCGAGGACGGCGACGGAGACGATCAGCAGCACGACGCTGAGCAGGATCGCCGCGTCCAGATCCCGTTCCATGGCCAGGTAGACCGCCAGCGGCATGGTCTGGGTCCGTCCGGGATAGTTGCCGGCGAAGGTGATGGTCGCCCCGAACTCCCCGAGCGCCCGGGCCCAGCACAGGACGGCGCCGGCCGCGACGCCCGGTGCGATCATGGGCAGGGTGACCCGCCGGAAGACCGTCCAGCGGTCCGCGCCCAGGGTCGTGGCGGCCTCTTCGTAGCGGGCATCCGCTCCCCGCAGCGCGCCCTCGACGCTCACCACGAGAAACGGCAGGGCGACGAACGTCTCGGCCAGGACCACGCCGGAGGTGGTGAACGGCAGGCAGATGCCGAACGTCGCGTCCAGCCACCGCCCGGCGAGCCCGTTGCGGCCGAAGACCAGCAGCAGCGCCACGCCCCCGACCACCGGGGGCAGGACCAGCGGGACCGTGACCACCGCCCGCACCACCCGCTGGCCGGGAAAGCGGGTGCGGGCGAGCAACCAGGCCAGGGGGACGCCGAGGACCAGGCAGAGGGCGCTGGCCACGGTCGCTGTCAGCAGCGACAGCCGCAGGGCCGCCAGGACCTCCGGGGCCGCCAGATGGTCGGCCAGCGACGCCCAGGGCGCCCGCAGCACCAGCGCCGCCAGCGGCGTCAGCAGCAACGCCATCCCGGCCAGGGCCGGCACCAGCAGGAACGGGGACGGTCGAGCGTTGGGGGAGCGCCGTGGTCGGACCGCCCGGGCGG
>JABDRL010000234.1 GCA_013041765.1 Dactylosporangium sp.
CCCATCAGGTCGAGGATGAGTTCGACGATCTGCTTGTTGCTGCGCTCGTCACCGGAACCGACCAGGTAGGTGTGACCGATCCGCCCATCGGTGATGATCCGGTGGACGGCGTCGTTGTGATCATCGATATGGGTGCATTCCCGGACGTTGACCCCCGCCCCATACAACTTCGGCCGTTGTCCACGCAGCAGGTTGGTCACCTGCCGGGGAATGAACTTCTCCACATGCTGGAACGGGCCGTAGTTGTTGGCGCAGTTGGACAGGGTCGCGGCCACCCCGTAGGAGCGCACCCAGGCCCGCACCAGCATGTCGGAACCGGCCTTGCTCGCCGAGTAGGGGCTGGACGGGTCGTAGGGGGTCTGCTCAGTGAACTGATCCACCGAGTCGATCGGCAGGTCCCCGAACACCTCGTCGGTGGAGATGTGGTGCAGGCGCCGCTCGCGGCGGCGGACGGCCTCCAGGAGCGTGAACGTCCCGATGATGTTGCTGCGGATGAACGGCGACGGGTCGTGGATGGAATTGTCGACATGCGATTCGGCGGCGAAATGCACCACCGTGTCACATTCGCTGACCAGCCGGTCGACGAGGTCGGCCTCGCAGATGTCGCCGTGGACGAACCGGATCTGATCGGCCACGGCGTTGAGGCTGGCGCGGTTGCCGGCGTAGGTCAACGCGTCCAGGACCGTGACCTGCGCGTCCGGATAACGCCGGAGCGTGTCCAGCGCGAAGTTCGCACCGATGAACCCGGCTCCGCCCGTGACAAGCATCCGCTGCATGCCGGCATGCTACGCGGCCAACGGCGGCCCTCCTCAAGCGGGCCGTTGCCCCGAAAACGGGCAAGTCGACGCCCGCCGCGGTCAGCGCCCGCCCCTCGCGGTGAGCACACGCCGCCACCCGCGTGGTGCGCGCTCGCCCGCAAGAGGCGGGTACAGGTCACCTCGTGTGTCGATGAACGCCCTACCCGCCCCCGGAAATGTTGGAGGAAACGGAGATGCGGATTCTTGTCACCGATGCGCTGCACCCGGTCACGTCGGACACGATGGGTCGCCTGCGCGATACCGGTGTGGTCACCTGGATCGGGGGTGCCTGGCCGGGTGGGTCGGCCGTCGAACCACCGCCCGGGCTGGACACCGTCGAGGCCGTGCCCGACAGCGACGCCCCCGAGTACCCGCACGCGCTGCTGCGGCTGGCGGTGGCCCACCGGGTCGCGGTGGTCATGCCCTGGTCGGACGCCGATGCCCGCATCGTGGCCGGTCACCGGTCGGCGTTCGCGCAAGCCGGCGTCGGCCTGCTGTGCCCGCCGGCCGTCCTGGTCGAACTGGGCTGCGACAAGTGGCGCACCATCGCCGCGCTGCGCGCCGCCGGACTGAGCGTGCCCCGCTCGCGTCTGGTCACCGATGCCGACCAACTCGCCGACGCGGCGGGCGAACTCGGGTATCCGACCACCGATCTGGTGCTGAAGATGCGGGACTTGGCCGGCTCCCGCGGCATCTGGGCAATCAGCACCCGGCCGGGGCTCGCCGCCGACGGACCGCTCCCCACGCTCTGCCTGCCGGCGATGGCCGCCCAACTGCGGTCAAGACCCGGCGGCTGGCCGGAGGGACTCGTGGTCCAGGAACTTGTCACGGGAACCGATGTCAGCATTGACCTCCTCGCCCGGCGGGGAACGCTACTGGCCGCTGCCTGCCGAACCAGGCGGGCCACCAGCGGAGGACTGTGCGTGAGCGGCGAGGTGTTCGCCCTCGACGGCGCCCTCGCGGCAGCGACCGAACACCTGGTCGTCGCGCTGGGGTGGGACGGCATCGGTAACCTGCAGGCGATCGTGGACCCGGACGGACGGGCGGTGTTCTACGAGATCAACCCGCGGGCCGCCGGATCGGTCGGACTGAGCGCCGCGGCCGGGCTGGACCTGCTCGCCGGCGCGGTGCGGGCCGCCGCCGGCTTCGACCCCTGGCCGGGCCACGACCGGTACGTCACCATCGCGACCCGGAGCTCCTTCCGCAGGCACTGGTCCACCCAGCAATGGGCCACCACCCCGTGCCCCGTGCCCAGCGACGACCCGGACTCATCCCGCCCCGGGCCGAACCTGGCCGCGGGCCGTGCGACAGGTCGACGCCTATGAGGACCAGACCGGCGCCACACCCGACGGCCAAACGTCGCCGCACGCCGCGGGAGGAGCCCGGGACCGTCAACGACCAGCCAGCGCTGATCGACGAGGGCGACAACGCCGCGGGATGCCACAAAACCCACCTGGCCATCGCGGCGGCCAGGCAGGCCAGACGGCTGGGATCCCGATGTCTGACGGTGGGGTCGTGCGGCAACCACGGCCTAGCCCTGGCCCTGGCCGCACAAGAACACGGTCTGGCGGCGGTGATCTGCGTACCCGTGCGGTACGCCAGCCCCCAGATCGACGAGATCATCCGCACCGGTGCGGATGTCCTCCGCTACGGCGACACCTACGAAGACGCCGTCGCCGGCAGCCGTCGGCTCGCGGTCGAGTACGGCTGGGCCGACTGCAACCCCGACGGCCCGTTCGAGACCATCCTGCTCGACGCGATGACCGCACGAATCGCCCACCGCATCCGCATGCTGGGTGCCCCGCCGGAGGTCCTGTGGGTGCCGCTGGGCAACGGCACGACCGCGCTGGCCGCCCTGCTCGCCCTCGACCACCTCGGCTCTGGCTGCCGGGTCGCCGCCGTGACCAGCCACGGCAACAATTCCGTGCTCAGCTCCTGGCGGTCTGGACGCCACACGCCACTTGCCCCGGGTGGCCTTCGGGAGACGGCGGTCAACGAGCCACTGTGCAACTGGAACGCCCTGCACGCATCCAGATTGCTGGCCTACGATGACGACCGGCTGGGCGTGCTGGGCGTGGCCGACGACGACCTCGTCGCCGCGGCGACCTCGCTGCGGCGGGTGCCATGCACCCCCAGCGGGGCCGCCGGATACGCCGGCTACCTGCGGGCCGCACCAAACCGGGCACGGCACGCGGTCCTGCTCACCGCCCACCGCAACCGGAGCCCGCAGTGACGGGCGAGGCGGCGCACGCCGGGCCTCCGCCGTTGTACGACCACACGTACGTGCGGCTTGAGGACGGCAGCCTGTTCTGCGTCGCCGGCAACCAGCACACCCCCACCGAAGTCCTGGGCTGCCTGTACTACGCCCCAACGTCCCGGATCGGCGACTGGGGTATTCCCGCAGACCAGGCACCAGGCCCACCACGGACGGTGGCCCCCGACGGATCCCCGATGACCAAGATCGGCCCGGTCGTTGCCCGGGGCCCGGCCCGGTTCACCGCACCCCTGGGCGCACGGGGCGTGCGGTGGTGGCCGACCACCCACCTGCAGGCCGTCGCCCGCGACCGGATCACCGCGGTGTTCGACCCGGTCGCCGCACTGGCCAAGGCCCTGACCGCCGGCCACGGCCACGGCTGCCCGCAGGACGTCCTCACCAGGCTCGTCGGCGAGGCCACCAGCGGCCAGGTGCCGACCGGCCGGCTCGGCCTGACCGGGTCGGCGTCGCTGCACCCAACGAACCTCCGCACCGCACGCGACCTCGACCTCGTCCTCCTACCGCCCGTACGGTTGGCCACGTTCACCACGGCGGGCACCGGGTACCAGCCGTTGGCCGACCTGGACACCGCAGACCCCCGCCGCCGCCACTACCTGGCCACCCGGCTGTCCCAACGAGCCATGGATGTGTCCGAGACCCGCACCGTGGTGGCACGCCGCCGCGACGTGGGCTGGGTCGGCCCGGTCCAGATCGACCTCACCGAGATCGCCGCCCCCGCACCGATCCGCGAATCCTGGTGGTTCGACCAACCCAGCACCGGCTTGGCCAACCAGGATGGCACCATCGCCACGGTCGGTGACGGCTACCCGTTCCACCTCACTCTCACCGGCAGCGACCGCCCGGTCCTGGTGTCCCGGCGCGGATGGCAGGGCGTGCTGCGCCCCGGCGACCACATCGCCGCCCGTGGCCCGGTCTTCCCCGATGGCGGCATCCCGGTGCTGGTCGTTGACGACTGCCCCGACCACGCCCTGCACCTACGCAACCAGCCGGCCAACGACGACCACCAACCTCACCGCCGTCGAAGCGAAAGGGACTCCGCATGAACACCAGCGAACGCCTACCGGCCGTGGTGGTCGGCGCGGGCAAATGGGCACACGAATACTGGGTCCCGTTCCTGCACCGCCAGCGGGTACTCACCGTCGTCGCGGTCGCCGACATCCACGCACCGGCCCGCGCTTCCCTGGCGACCCACCTCAACGGTGTCGCGACCTTCACCACCCTCGAACACGCCGTGGCGCACCTGCCGCAACTCACCGTCGCCGTGATCCTCACCAGCCCCGAAAGCCACGCCGAACTGATCACCACAGCACACCGCCTCGGCCTAGACGTCATCACCGAAAAACCCGCCGCCACCAATCTCGACGATCTACGGCTGCTCCGCGGCCTACCACCCGACTACCGGGCCGTGGTCTGCCAGAACTACCGCTACGAGGCACACATCCAAACCCTGCGCAACCGGCTACGCGCCGGCGACCTGGGCCAGGTCCGATCCGTGCACGCCCGGTTCGCCGCCGACTACCGCCAACCCGGCTCCTGGGACGTCGGCGATGCCCACACCATGGTCCACCCCATGCTCCTGGAAGGCAGCATCCACCACCTCGACATGATGCGATACCTCACCGGAGCCGACATCACCCGCGTCGTGACCTCCGCCCACAACCCGCCCGGCTCGTCGTTTGTCGGCCACGCCCTCGTGCACTGCCTGCTGGAGTTCACCGACGGCACCCTGGGCACCTACGAGGCGAGCCTGCTGTGCGCCGGCCGCGAACAGCGCTGGCACCACGAGTACTACCGCCTCGAATGCGACAACGGCGCCATCGAATGCGACGGCTGGCAGGTACGGATCCTGCGCGGCACCCACGTCGAGCCGGTAGAGACCACCGGTGACCCCAGCCGCCGCGACGGCCACCTCGACATCCTCGCCCAGTACCAGCGATGGCGTCACGGCGGCCCGGTCGCCGAGACCGCCCTGGCCGACAACCTCCACAGCCTCGCCATCGTCATGGCCGCGATCGAATCGGCACAGACCGGCGGCTGGTGCGATGTGAGTTCACCCCGTTTTCCTGGAGATCTCTGATCACGTGCCGATAGGCAAGGTGGAGGTCGTCCATGGCAGCGCCGAAGAAGTGCCCGCCCGAACCGCGTGAGCGGGCGGTCCGTCTGTACCGCGACGCCGACCCGAAACCGGTCATCAAGCGCCTGGCCGAGCAGCTCAACGTGCGCCCGGAGGCGTTGCGCAGCTGGATCCGCCAGGACGCCGCCGACCGCGGCGAGCGTGACGATCTGCCCACCACGGCCATGCTGGAGGAGAACCGGCAGCCGCGGCGGGAGGTCGGCGAGCCGCGGCGGGTCAACGAGATCCTCAAGGCCGCGAGCGCGTATCTCGCGGTGGAGTGCGGCCAGACCCGGCGGCGATCCTAGGATTCGTGCACGAGGATCGGTACGCGGTCGCACTCCTGCTGCGGGTGCTCGAGGTTCCCTCGTCCAACTACTACCTGTGGCTGGCGCGGGCGGCCGACCCCGGCGACCGGGACGTTGCCGATCTGGGGCTACTGTCCAACATCTACGACATCTGGGTCGATTCCGGGCGCACCCTTGGGGTCGATCGGGTGCATCGGCAGCTGCGCCACGACGGGATTCGGGTGGGCCGCAAGCGGGTGGAGCGGCTGATGGTCGGCCAGGGCTGGCAGGGGGCGTTCCCGCGCCGGGGCCCGAAGGGCGGCTCGACGGTGCAAGACCCGAAGGCTGTGCCGGCCCCAGACCGGGTCAACCGCGACTTCACCGCGACGGCCCCGGACCGGTTGTGGGTGGCCGACGCCACCCGCGTCCCCTGCGGGGAGGGGGCCTTCTGGCTGGCCGCGGTCCGCGACGTGTTCTCCCGGCGGATCGTGGGCTGGAAGACCTCCAACAGCTGTAGGTGGGCGTCGACCAGCGCCAGCCCGAGGTGTCCGAGCATGGTGGCCGGCGGGAGACTGAGCGCGTCACGGGCATACCGGTCGACGCTTTCCTCCAGCCGCCCCAGGCGACCGTGTGCCGGGGTGCCGTCATCGAACATCTCGTCGACGACATGACGAACCTGGTCGATCGCGTCGATGGCCGCGGCCGTGGCCGGGGACCCATCGGCGGGCCAGTCGCGAAGCGCACCGCGCAGCCGATCCCCGCCGCCCGAGACCATGTCGGACACCTGGGCCACGACCGGGGCGGTGGGGTGTGCCCGTCTCTGGCGGCGGCCGTCGGCCCGGTACACCTCGGCCTCGACCTCCCACCACAGGAAGCGGCGACACTTCCCCAGGACGACGCCGGCCAGACGGCCGCTGCGACCGTCACCGAGATCTACGCGCACTCACCCACCCCGCTGCGCCTGCGCGACCGTGCCAGTATCCAGCAGATGTTCCTGGGCTTTGACCTGCTCGAACCCGGGCTGGTCCCCGCAGACCAGTGGCGCCCCGACCCCGAACAGCCACACCTCGGCGTCTCTTCGCCCGACTCGTTCCTGGGCGGGGTGGGCCATCTGCCGCTGCCCCCAGCCGTCACCTCACACGGTCAGCAGCGGGGCCGGAAACCCAACAACCTGCTCCGCCAGGCCCGTCTTCGGGCACCTTCACCGGCAGCCCCCAACCGGTCGTTGTCCCGCCAGGAACTGGCCGAGGCCGTCAATGCCTGGGTCTACGACCACACCGGCCAGGTGACCTGCCTCGACGAGCAGCACATCCGCCGCTACGAAGCCGGCCACTGCCGCAATCCCTGTCCCAGCTACCGCCAGGCTCTGCGCGCGATACTCCACGTCGGCAACGACGAAGCGCTCGGCTTCATCTGACCCGAATCGACCGGCGTCCAGGTCGCTGCCCGACCACTGCGAGCACACCGACGCGCCGACCGCGGTTCGAAGCCGATTCTGTCGTATCCGGCGGGTACGGTGCCGTGACCGGATTCGCCACCGGGCGGCCCCATCGTCCCGGCCGGCGGCCGAACCTGAGCAGCAGCACCCCCGTGGACGGAGTCACCAGCGTGGTCACCCGAATGCCGTCGCACTGCGGCGACGACACCTGCCCCTCCTGCGTCGTCGCCGGCGACCAGATCTACCTCGCTCACCACGCTGGCGGCTACGAGCGCGACGACGTCGCCCACCAGATGCGATGCGCCTTTCAGGCCGCTGCGGCGACTCTGGCGACGGTCGGCGTGAGTCTGTCCGACATGGTGATGATCACCCTGTACCTCAAGGACCTCGACGACTTCCAGGCCGCACGCGCCGTGTTCCCGGAGTACTTCCCCGACGGTTGCCCGGCCCGGATGGCCCTGACCACCACGTTCATCGACCCCAGATGCCGCTGCATGATCGACGGCATCGCCTACCGACCGGGAGCACGACCGTAGCCCGGCCACAGCATGTCAACCCCGCCAACGCAACCGCGAAGACGACCAAGAGGCACGCTCAACGGTCGTTGCCGTCTCCCGTCGATCTCCTACTTCACTCGGGAGAGCGGAACCTGAGTGCCTACGGATCAGATCGCTGGATTGGTGAGTGCGCGGCTGACACCGTTTCCGTGTCGGCTCAATCGGGACGACCAGAGCCACCACGATCGTCCACAAAAGACAATGATCAAGGCTGTGACCTGGGAAAATGTGGGCCGCCAGGGACTCGAACCCTGAACCTACGGATTAAAAGTCCGCAGCTCTGCCATTGAGCTAGCAGCCCGTGATTTTCAGGGTACCTGTGTCCCTGGCGAAGGTTCCAGCCGATTCCCCCTCATGCTGCGTTTTCGCAGCTCAACGCCCGTGTCGGCACCGGTATCCGTCGGATGCGCCACCCCGGCGACCATCGCCAACGGTAATCGGACCATCACTGGATCTTGCTGGTGGTGGACCCTCGAGCAACCCTCGAGCTGCCAACCAAGGCCCCCTGGGCCGCGGATACGGTCACCGGCCCGGTGGGCCGGTGACCGTGGTGATCCGATCCGACCCTCCGCACGCCGCGGGGCACACCCGTTGGCCAGGCCGGTGGCGTTGCCGTACCACCGGGCCCGGGAGCGTCCCTGCCCCGCGGGTCACGTTCCGCGTCCCCGGGACCCGGTCCCGCCGCTCTGGCCGGTTCCGCCGGTCTGTTCGCTGGCCGCTGTTCGCTGGCCGGCGGCCGGAGCGGCCATGGACGGGCCTCACGGCTGGTCGTCGGTTGGTGGACGAAGACAACGGCCGGGCCCGGGCGACGATGGTCCGGGTCCGGCGGTCGTGGTATCGGCGGGTGGTCTGGTTCAGCTGGCCTTGCGGGCGGTTCGGGGGATGAGGTCGACGGCGGCGTCGGCCTTGGCGTGTTCGCCCTCCATTTCCAGGATGACGCTGGTGTAGGTGTCGGAGGTGATGGTGGCCGAGGGTCTCCTGAATGTCCTTGATGTCGGCGCCGGATGCCTTGAGGTAGGTCGCGGCGCAGTGGCGAAGATCATGAAGCCGGATCGGGGGCAGCCCGGCGTCGCGGACGAGGATCTCGAAGCGGTTGGTGACCTGCTCGGGATGCCATGGGGTGCCGTCGGGGGTCACGAAGAACAGCCCGGCGGTGTTGGCCCAGGACGCGCCGGAGAGCAGTCGCCACTGGTCGCGGCGGGCGCGGTATGCCTTCAGGATCGCGATGGTGGCCGCGTCCAGGGGGATGGTGCGTTCCCCGGCGTCGGATTTGACGCCCTTGGTGACTGGTTTGTAGGCGACGGTCGTGATCTGCTGGGCGATGGTGGCCATCTTCGCCTTGAGGTCGACGTCGGCCTCGCGCAGACCGACGGCCTCACCCCGGCGCAGGCCCCGGTGCAGGATCAGCGCGTAGATCGGATACATGATGATGTCGTGGGCCTCGGCGTAGTCGAGGAACGCCCCGGCCTGGGCAGGAGTCCAGACCATGACCGCGCTGGGCCGCGCCCCGGTGGCCCGCCACGCCTTGACGGCGGCCCTGGTCCAGACCCGCGCCCTGGGACGCTTCCCGGACGGCAGTTCCACATGGATCGCGGGGTTGTACTCGAGGTACCGGTACCGGCGGATGGCGTCGTTCAATGCTTTGCGCAGGGTGGCGCGGATGCGGTGCATGGTGGCGGCGGACACGACCCGAACCCCCTTGACCGTGGCCCGCACGGCCGGGTCCTGGCTGGAGCGGGCGATCTCGATCTGGGTGTTGCGGTCTGAGATCCAGTCGAACATGGCCCCGATGTGGGCCACTCGCAACCCGTCGAGCGCGATGGCGCCCAGATGCGGGATGAGGTAGTTGCGGAGGTGCCCGCCGTAGACGTTGTGGGTGCCGGCGGCGAGGTTGCGGCGTCCGGCGTGCCATTCGGTGAGGTAGTCGGCGACGGTGCGGCTGGCGCTGGCGGGCACCCCGGCACGAACCCGGCGGGCGATCGTGGCCAGGCCCGGCAGCGGCTGGTTGGCCCTCACCTGCGCCAGGAGGTCGCCGATCTGGGTGGCGATCCTCGCGTCGTGGCCGGCCAGGGCGAGGAGTTCCTGGACCCGGCCGCGTTCGGCGACTGCCTCGTCGGCGGTGGTGTAGTGGCCCCGGCGCAGGGGTCGGCGTTTGCCGGAGTGGTCGCGGGGCAGTTCGATCTGGTAGCTCCACCAGCCGTGGGTGGGGTGCCACGATCCACTCGGGCGGCGCAGTCTCGGGCAGCGGGCGCCGAGTCTGGCGCCGCGGTCGTCGCGGCAGGAGCACTGTTTGTAGACGGATCGGTCCGTCATGTGGGGGTCAACTCCTCGCGTGGGGGTGGGGTGGTGCGGCGGTGGGGCCGCTGCGGATTTCGTGTGGTTGATCCACGCGTGGGTCGGGCGACGGGTCAAGTCGCCCCGGCGGCGGGGCGTCGGTGGCCCGGATGTGCAGGGCGGCGAGAATCGCGGCGACGGGAATGCGGTAGCGGCGGCCGAAGCGCAGCACCGGGACGGGAAACCGCCCGGTGTGGATGAGGTCGTAGGCCACCGACCTGGACAGGCCGAAGATCGACGCCGCGATGGGGACGGTCGTGACGGTGCCCAGCGCGCGGATGCGCTCCGGGGTCCAGACCGTGGTGGGTGAGGTGTCGGTCGTGGGAGTGGTGGGCATGGCGGGGTCCTTCGCGTGAGGAGGCGGCATGGTTGGGTTCGCGACGCCCTGCCCCGGACGGGGAGACAGGCTTGTGCCCGCCGGGCGCCGAGGCATCGGGACTTCGTCGGAGGCCGTTGGACCAACACCGCGGGCGGCCGGCCACGGCGCTTCCTGTCTTACAGCGGGTCGTCGGGTGCCGCCGGGGCGGTCGCAACGGTTGGTGTCGGCTGGATCTGGTGTAGCCAGCGCGGCAGCCCGGGCAGGTGCCGGTCGGGGCCGAACGCGAGGAGGGTCCCGTCGACCGACGTGGCTCCGATCCGGGCGGCGTGACGCAGGCGGCGCAGGCTGTTGACCCGCCCGAGGTGCACGGGTGCGCCCCACCGCCGGGCCTCGGCTGCGAGGTCGGCGGCGGGGGGCGAGTTTCCAGGCGGTGGAACCGCCGAGGAAGACGACGTCGAACTCGTCCCAGGGGATCGGCAGGTTTTCGATGCCGTCCTGGAATACCAGGGCGGCCGGATATCCGATGGCCCGGATGCGTTCGAGCATCGGCCGCGACCTGGCCAGGGCGGCGCTGGCGTCGGCGACGACGTCAGGGGCGGTGGCGAACGCGCACCGCTCGACGCGGTCGGCGTACCGGTGGAGCCATCGCAGGTACGCCTGGTCGCCGGGGTATCTGCCGGTGTAGCAGTTGTTGTCGGCGCACCAGTGCCAGCCGGGGCGGACCCGGCCCGCTGCGGCCGGGGAGGCGATCATCCCGAGGAGCCCGGCGTCGATGGCCTCAGCGACGCGGGGGCCGCAAGGCGGTGGCGAAGTAGCGCACGGCTGCAGTCGAGCAGAGTGACGGGGATGACCTGGCCAGGGCTTTGACCCACAGTTGGCCGGGCACCGCCGCCCAGACTCCGAAACCAGCCATGCCGAGAAACACGATGCTGTCCACGGGGGCGCCGTGAAGGTCCCCCGGTTCCCTGGAGAGTCGGGCTACCTGGCTCCGGCCGGGGCCAGGTCGTTGGCGGGTGATGCCGGCGATTCCAGGGCCCCCTGACGGTAGGCGGCCTCGTACTGGTCGGGGCTGCGATAGCCCAGCTCCTTCTGGATCCGGCGGGGGTTGTAGAAGCCGTCGATGTACTCGAAGAGCGCGTTCTCGGCTTCCTCGCGGGTGCGCCAGCTGGT
>JABDRL010000362.1 GCA_013041765.1 Dactylosporangium sp.
CGCGTGGACGCACCGTGGCTGCTGGCCGGAGCCAAGACCCTGTCGTACGCGATCAACATGGCGACCCAGCGGTGGGGGCTGTCGGAGGGCGCCGACGACGTGCTGTGGGTCTCGTCCGACGGCTACGCGCTGGAGGCTCCGACCTCGACCCTGGTGTGGCTGCACCGGAACGTGCTGTGCACGGTTCCCCCCGAGGCGACCGGGGTGCTGCCGGGGACGACCGCAGCGTGGCTGTTCGATCGGGCCGGGACCGAGGGGTGGACGACGGAGCAGCGCATGGTTCGCCCGGACGACCTGATGAAGGTGGACGGAGCCTGGCTGACGTCCTCCGTACGGGGTGCCGTCGAGATCCGTTCGCTGAACGGCGTCGCCCGCGAGGGATCCTCCGCGACCGGCCGCATCGTCAGACTTCTGGGGTTCCCGACCGGGGACGAGCCCCCGATCGGATCTCGCTAGCCCTCGACCCGTTCCAGGCGCGCCGAGACGTGCGACTGCAGCGGTTGCCCGGCCGCGGCCAGGTCGTAGGCGTACAGCAGGGCCCCGTCAACGATGCCGTACATCCGGTGTCCGGCGCTGACCGGGTCGGCGGTCGACGTCCGCACGACCGCGTCGGTCGCCAGTTCGAAGCGGGTCGTGCCGGTCGCCGTGCCGAGGTACAGCTCCTGAACCCCGTTCGGGTAGGTCAGCAGTGCCTCCAGGTCGTCCGTCGCCGCCCCGTCCACGAGCACCGGACGCCACCAGCCCACTTCCCGCAGCAGCGGGCGCAGCGCGGCCCCGTCCGGGTCCAGCAGCCACGACCGGGACTCGTAGCCCAGGAACGGCCGGCCGTCGTGGCTGAACCGCACCTCCTGGGCGAAGTCGTACTCTCCGGCTCCGTACTGCACCTCGTCGTCGGGCGTGGCCGGGTAACCGCCCTTCCCCCGGCCGCACCACACCCCGACCAGCGGCAGCATCCCCAGCAGCGCCGGGTGCAGGTCCGGCCCGGTGCGCAAGTCGTGGGTCTCGACAAACGGATACCGGCCGGCAGGGGCCACACCGGCCCACGGCGGTTGTAGTTGACTCACCAACGACCTCTCGAAATCCGGACCGCGAGATAGATCAGAGCGCCCGCGAGACCGCCCAGTCCGGCGACCAGCAGGCTGACGAATCCGATCTCAGTGACCATCACGGCAAATCCTACGGCCTATCCGCTGAGGCCCGCGGGGAACAGGGACCGCACCATTCAACCAACACAGACCGCGGTGGATGCGACCACCACGACATGATCCACGTCGCGCACGGCCGTTCCCGCGTCTCCCGCCCGATACGCCACCGCCGTGGGCTGCTCGACCACGACGGTGTCCTTGCCGAGGTCTCGCAACGCCGTGGGCAGGGCGTCCGACGGGCCCTCTGCCCAGGCCCGGACCGTCCAGGTCGTGCCGCCGGTCCGGCACGGAACGGACACGGCCGCCCAGTGCCCGGGAGTCAGGCCGATCGCCGCGAACGCGGCGGTGGCGGCCGATCGGAGTGTGCTCGGCGCCTGGTCGACCCCGGGCCGGGCAGGCTCTGGAAACCCGCCGGGCCGGCAACCGGTATCAATAATGATCTTGACTTCCCCCGGCCGCTCGGACACCCCCCGCAGGGACACGAAACTGCGGTCGATCGCGGTGAACACCGGCCCGTCGGCAGACCTGGTCAGATGGGTCTCATAGCGTTCCGCCAGGCCGCTGGCCAGAAACGACAGCAGGTCGGCCTCCGCGCCTGGAGCGACATAGGCAGTGACCAGCCGTTCATACCGCGAGCCCGCACGCACCGCCGTGATCCGGCAGCTGGAACCGACCTCCTGGTACTCACCCATGACCGCCACCGTCAGCGCCGCGTCGACGGCCGCCATGAGGTCCCCGGCGAGCAGGTCGGCGGCCGACAACGCCCGCGGCAGCGACATCTGTTCCGGAGCCGTCGCCCGGCCGTCCCGGACGGCCCGAACCGCGAAGCCCGTGACGGCCAGGGTCCAGGCCACCAGCACGATGGCGGCCCACCCCGCTCGGGTGAGACGGGGACGTCGGCGGGGGGGCGTCTCGTCGACCACGCTGGCGCGGTCCGGTAGCAGATCCACAGAACGCGCCCTAACCCGCGAGAACCACGTTGTCGGCGCTGACAATGACGATGATGCCATCGGCCCTGGTCTCGACGCTCCTGATGGTCAGTCGATACGGCAGGGCCGGCACGTTGACCTCGACATTGAGCAGCGTGCCGTACCGGGCGACGACCCGCTGCGCGACGGCCCCGACGGTGTCGCCCTCGGCCCGCACCTCGGTCGTCTCCAGCCGGATCACGCCGTCCTGCACCTGGAGGGTCCCGTCGGCCACGAGGACCAGCTGCTTGCCGTACACGACGATCGGCATCCGCAGGTTGACGACGTTGTCGGTGACCGAGAGTTCCACGGTGGAGAGGTCGATGGCCGGCAGCCCAGATATCTCCAGAGCCTGCTGAACGGCGTCCCATCCCAGCGTGGCCGTGCCGGTTATGGTCGCCGCCGTCACCGTTCCCGAGCCGCGCAGCAACGATGCGGTGTCCGCCCGGACCGTACTGACCGCGAGATCGATCGCGTCGAACCGGATGCCCGACGCCGAGGCTTCCCCGATCCGAATCTTGATTTTTCCGTATTCGCCGGCCATGACCTGGGTCAGGAACGGAAATCCCGCGATATTGACACTGGGGGTTCCCCCGGTGGTGATGTCCCGCACCACGAGTTCGGTCTTCACCTGCTCGGCAACGCGGTGCTCGGCGACGCCGACCGCGATACGATCGGCCACGAGCAGACCGCCCAGAACCACAATCACCACGACGGCGGCGATACTCCCCAGTTTCCGTCCACGCCCCACTCCGGTTCTCCCAACTGCGCCGGCACTGATCTCATAACAGATCGAGCAGCAGGACACTTGCCGCGTACGCGACCGGAGCCGCGAAAGCGATCGCTCCGAGCGGACCTTGGATGTGCCTGGCCAACCAGAGTACCGATGCTTCCCCATCCAGGTGACGGCTCGCCTCGGCATAGCCGATGGACAGGTCGACCATCACCGCGATCAAGGCGGTCGCCAGACCGGCAAGAGCTGCCTTGTTCGTGTCAAGACCGGCCAGATAGTACCCAGCCATCGCCGCGAAGCCGGTACCCGCCATGGCCCCGAGAACCACGCCCAGTCCGCCGCGGGGCACCTGCGGGGCCAGCCTCGGCACCGGGGCGACGGTGTCCACCAGCCGGGCGACGGCGACGGCGACGCCAGCGGCACCGACGCACGCCGAGAGCGCCTGGGTGCCCTTGGCGTGGCGGGTCAGCTCGATCAGCGTGGCGAACGCGACGACCCCAACGATGATCACCAGGGACGATCCCAGCGATTCGGTGACCCGGATCCGCCCGGCGGGTCGAATGAGCTGGCCGATCACCCCGACGACGAACCCGGCGGCCATCAGGTAGGCCAGGGGCTCCAGGGAGGCCTCCCGCACCATGGCCGCCGCGATGTCGGTGCCCAGCGCGACCACCATCCCGACGCCCGCGACGACCCTCGGGGCCGGTGGGCGGCTGGCCGCGACCCAGACGACGACGAACAGCATCTGCATGCCGAAGACCACGATGGCGTGCGAGGAGCGGTTGGTCTGCGCGCCGAGGACCAGAGCAGAGGCCGCGAGCAGGGAGAACCCGGCGATCACCAGAGAGAGGAAGCGGCGGACCGGGGCGACCGGCAGCGCCTCGTCGTCTTCTGCGGGCTCGGCGGGTCCGGGGCCGCCGAGCACTTCCGATCGACGCGGGCGCCGGCGTTCCTCCGCCCGGGTTCGCCCGGGATGATCGCCGCCGCCCGCCGGGCCAGGGGCACCCGACCGTCGCCGTGGTGGCTCTGGGTGCCGTGGCACGTCGTCCCACGGGTCGGGAGCACCGTGCATGAAATGGTCGCTGGCGACGTCGCGCCTCGCGGCTCGGCGTCCTACCGACCGGCGCGGGTGCTCGTTACGTCGTTCATTCTCCGCCGAGGGGGTCGCAGGCACGCACCGATCGTGCCAGAGCGAGCGCGGACTAGCACTCCACCCCCTGGCCGGAACCGCTCCAGTGTGGGGCACACAACCAACCCGGAGGGAAGACGACCCTAGGGATTACATGATCATTCAGATATCCTCAGGTGAATCCCCGCCCGTCAGTGACGCCGGGAGGACACACAGTCCACCTTGAGACGAGCGTGCCACACAGCCCCGGGCACGCTACGCAGACGGAGGTGACGCATGGAGATTCTGCTACTGACGGGAGCACAGAGCGGCCAGGCCGTGCTCCCAGCCCTCGATCTCCTACCACACGCCGTGCGCACGGCACCCCGCGATGTGCGGACCCTGCTCAACGGCCCGAGCCCGGACGTGGTCCTGCTCGACGCCCGGACAGAGCTGGCCGATGCCAGGTCGACCTGCCGGATGCTGCACGCGACCGGGCTGGGTGTCCCGCTGCTGGCCGTCGTCACCGAGGCGGGGCTGATCGCGCTCCACGCCGACTGGGGCATCGACGACGCCGTGCTCTGCTCCGCCGGTCCCGCAGAGGTCGAGGCGCGGCTACGACTGGCCGTCGGCCGGCTGACCTCCACGACCGCGGCCGCGGGGAGCCTCATCAAGGCCGGCGATCTGACCATCGATCCCGACACCTACGCCGCGAAGGTCAAGGGACGGCCGCTCGATCTCACCTACAAGGAGTTCGAGCTGCTCAAGTTCCTCGCCCAGCACCCTGGCCGGGTGTTCACCAGGGACCAGCTGCTCCGCGAGGTCTGGGGCTACGACTACTTCGGTGGGACCCGCACGGTCGACGTGCACGTCCGGCGGCTGCGGGCCAAGCTGGGCTCGGAGCACGAGGCCATGATCGGGACGGTGCGCCAGGTGGGCTACAAGTTCGCCATCACCGCGTCCCGGCCGCTGCACGACTCGACATCCGACACCCGCCTCCCCGAATCCTCCGCTCCCGGCTCCGGGCAACGCGTCGTGGCGCCCGTACCCGCAGTCCCAGCCGACGCCCCGGCGGGCCGCTGAAGTCCCGTGTCGAAGCCGTCCGCCAGCGGCCGACGACCAAATACAGTGGAGTCATGACCACCGCTGGACGAGTGCGACGGCAGACCTTCCTTGATGCCGATGCCCGTTCTGCGGTGCTGGCTCTGGCCACCGCCGCGGGAGATGCCGACGGGGCCTATCCCCTCTCCGAGCATGTCGTGCTCCACCTGCGGCAGGGGGGCGAGGCCCCGGCCGTGCATCTCCTGGCCCACGCCGACCGGCAGCGGGATGATCCCGATCGAACGCCCCGGGGTCGCCTCATCGGCTATGCCCACGTTGACGTCACCGACCCCGTTGCGGGCGCGTCGGCCGAGGCGGTCGTCCACCCGGCGCACCGGCGTGCCGGGCTCGGCCGGGCGCTCATCCACGCGGCCCTGGACGTCGCCAGCGAGGGGCGTGCCCCAGCGGGTCGGCTGCGGCTGTGGGCGCACGGCGGCCATCCGTCGGCCAGTGCCCTGGCCCTCGCCATGGGGTTCACCCGGCAGCGGACGCTGCTACAGCTGCGCCGCTCGTTGTACGCCCCCGTGCCGGAGCCGAGGTTCCCCAGCGGCGTCCGCCTGCGGCCGTTTCGAGCCGGAACCGACGACGACGCCTGGCTCGCCCTGAACGCCGAGGCCTTCGCCGATCTCCCGGACCAGGGTCGGTTGGTGCGGGCCGACCTGCACGCCCGGCTGGCCGAGCCGTGGTTCGACCCGGCGGGGTTCCTCCTCGCCGAACGCGTCGCCGACGGCGCGCTGCTCGGATTCCACTGGACCAAGGTGCACGGGACCGCCCGCGACCAGACGCCTCCGGACCACACTCCGCCCCATCCCCATGACCCGATCGGCGAGGTGTATGTCCTCGGCGTCGCTCCGGCGGCGGCGTCCACCGGGCTCGGCACCGCGCTGACCCTCGCTGGCCTGCGGTACCTCCGAGGACGCGGCCTCGACCAAGCGATGCTCTACGTGGACGAGGCCAATCCCCGGGCCATGGCGCTGTATACGAAGCTGGGATTCGCCCGCTGGTCGACTGATATCTGCTTCACTCGCGCTGTATAGCCACTATCCGAACCTCGTTCACCTTTTAGCCGCCTTGCGGCGTTCCGCGCGCAACGTTTCATGCTTGGCGTGTTCATCTCCCGTTCAACTGGGGTCGAGCAGGTGACAACCTCTCGCTTCTAGCGTCCTGTGTAGTCGGTCCGACCACCGACTCCGGATCAGCCCGTCGTGGGCAGGACGGACAGACGGCATCCCGAGGGGAATGCAGTGAACCTCAAGCGGAACGGCATCATCGCAGGCGTCGCCCTCAGCGCGGCGCTGGCACTGGCCGCCTGCGGCTCGGACAACACCGAGTCGTCCTCGGCCGACAGCGGTTCGGCGAGCGGCCCAACGATCGACTGCGCGACCGGAACATTGACGGCACAGGGATCCACCGCCCAGAAGAACGCCATGGACGAGTGGATCAAGGCATACCAGCAGCAGTGCACCGACGCACAGATCAACTACCAGGGCACCGGCTCCGGCGCCGGCATCCAGGCGTTCATCGGCGGTACCGCCGACTTCGCCGGATCCGACTCGGCGCTGAAAGACGGAGAGGAGAAGACCAAGGCCAACGAGCGGTGTGACGGTGGCGAGGCGGTCAACCTTCCCATGGTGGTCGGCCCGATCGCGGTCGCCTACAACCTCGACGGCGTCAAGGACCTCCAGCTCACCCCGTCGACCCTAGCCAAGATCTTCGCTGGTGCCATCACCACCTGGGACGACGCGACCATCAAGGCCGACAATCCCGACGCCCAGCTGCCCTCAACGAAGATCCTCGCCGTTCACCGGTCCGATTCCTCGGGGACGACCGACAACTTCACCGCCTACCTGAGTGCCGCCGCCGAGAGCGACTGGACCTTCGGCAAGGGCAAGGTCTGGAAGGCTCCGGGTGGCCAGGCGGAGAAGGGTTCCGACGGTGTCGCTGGCGCCGTCAAGCGGGCCTCGGGCACCATCGGCTACGTCGAATGGTCCTACGCCCAGGTCAACTCGCTGGGTGTCGCGAAGATCCAGAATGGGGCCGGTGAGTTCACCGAGCTGACGGGCACATCGGCCGGCAAGGCCGTCGCCGGCGCCGAGATCGCGGGCACCGGAGACGACCTGAAACTGAAGATCGATTACCAGACGACCGAGGCGGGCGCCTACCCGATCGTCCTGGTCGCCTACGAGATCGTCTGCACCAAGGGCGGCCCGGCCGACACGGTGGATCTGATCAAGAGCTTCCTCGGATACACCGTCAGCACCGACGGTCAGGCCGTGCTGGAGCAGCTCGGATACGCCCCGCTGCCGGAGAGCGTGCGGAGCAAGGTCGAGACCGTCGTCCAGAAGCTCGCGTGACGGGCCAACGACCTTGAGCCGGTCATCAGTGGGCACCGCCTCCGCCAGGGACTCGGTCCCGGGCGG
>JABDRL010000284.1 GCA_013041765.1 Dactylosporangium sp.
CTCAGCCCGGACGAGCACGAGGCCGCGTACAGGCAAACGCATCTCGATCCGTCAGCATCGTCTGACACCGATCTGGCCCCGACCGGAGCCAGGTAGCCCGGTCCTCCAGAGAATCGGGGGATCTTCAAGGACTGCGGTCGGCGTAGGCCTCGTCGACCTCGCCGAGGGCCCGGAGCGTGGCCTGCGGGCAGCCCAGGCGGGCCTGGGCCCACGCCACCCGCTCGGTCAGCAGCGCCCGGGTCGTCGCGGTGGCGGCCGACCCGGCGCCCTTGGCAGCGGCGGTGGCCAGAAGCACCGCCTCCCGCCGATCACCGACATTGGCCAGCTGATACGACAGGGACGACAGCAGGTTCGCCGCCAAGGGGTCGTCCCCGGCGGCGTGCGCTGCGGACACCCCACCCAGGTAGTACCGCTCGGCGGTGACGTACCGGCCAGCATCGCTGGCGACCCATCCGGCCAGCTGCGCCAGCTCCCCGACGGCGCCGAGCAGTTGGCGGCCGACCGGCTCGGTGTAGGACGCCTGGCGCACCAGGGCGATGGCGGACCGCAGTTCCCGGCGAACCAGGTCGTGCAGATCGCCCCCACCGAGGAAGTCGTCCATCCGGCGCAGCGTGTCCGTGCGCTCGGACACCAGGGCCGCCAGCCGCTCCCCGACCCGGCGTCCAGCCCGGACCTCCAATACCTGGGGTGGTTCGGTGACCCGCCACGCCCGGGTCAACTATCCTGCGGTCTGCGGCTCAACGGTCCACTGGTTGTTGCCGGTCAGTGATGTCCCCGCACGGGATGCGGCCGATAGGGCGCTTCCAGACATCGGACCTGCTCGTCATCGAGGGCGACGTCGAGGGCTGCGATGGCGTGGTCGACGTGACGCGGGTGGGTGGCGCCGAGGATCGGCGCCGTGACGGCGGGCTTGGCCACCAGCCAGGCGAGCGCCACCGTCGCCGGGGGCAATCCCAGGCTGTCGGCCATGGCAGTCAGCGTGTCGACGGTGTCGAAGTCCTCGGCGGTGTACAACTCGGCCGCGTGGGGGTCGCCGTTCGCGCGTGGCGTGTGGGGTTGGCCGTCCCGGGCGCGGCTGCCGGTCAGCAGGCCCCGGGCCAGCGGGCTCCACGGAAGGACCCCGAGGCCGGCATCGCGGCAGTACGGGATCATCTCCCGCTCCTCCTCGCGGTAGACGAGGTTGTAGTGGTTCTGCATCGAGATGAATCCCGGTCCGCCCGCCAGTTGGGCGACATGCTGGAGTTTGGCCAGCTGCCAGGCGTACATGCTGCCGGCTCCCAGGTAGCGAACCTTCCCAGCGTGGACGAGGTCGTGCAGTGCCCCGACGGTCTCAGCGACCGGGGTTGCTGGGTCGAACCGGTGGACCTGGTACAGGTCGATGTGGTCGGTGCCCAGCCGGCGTAGCGAGTCGTCGACGGCGGTGAGGATGTGTCGGCGGGACAGGCCCCGCTGGTGCGGGGCGGGGCCGAGGACCGCGCCGACCTTCGTGGCGATGACGTACTCGTCCCGCCTGGTGAAGATCCTCCGTAGGCCCCGACCGGTGATCTCCTCGCTGAGTCCTGCGAAGTAGTGGTTGCCGGTGTCGAAGAACGTGACCCCCGACTCGGCGGCGCGGCGCACGATCGGCTCGGCGGCGGTCTCGTCGAGCATCCACGACCGCCACCCGGGGTCGCCGAAACTCATCATTCCCAGCCCGATCCGGGAGACGACCAGGCCGCTGGCTCCGATTCGTGCGTACCGCATCAGTGATCTCCCGGTCGGGTCGCCGGGGCCAGACTGAGTTGGTCATCGAGGTCTCGCACCGCCGGCAGGGTCGACCAGCCCGGGGGGAAGGTGGCACGAACGCCGGCCGCGCGGCGCAGCCCCATGCCGTAGCGGTCGGCCACCGCCCAACTCGCCGAGCGCGTCAACGCCGAGCAGGCAGCCTCCGGCTGGTCCAGCAGGGTGGCGGCCATGGCCTGATGACCGAGCGTCGCAATACGCCGACGGGCGTTGGCGGTCGGCGATCGTCTCATGGCCGACGAGCACCGCTGGATCATCGATGACGTAGCGGATCGCGTCACCGAAGACGGAGACGGCATCCGATTCGGCGGGAGTCATCACCGCTGCGGCAACCAGCGCGGCGATCAACTTCACGACCTGACGACGGTCCGGGGTGCACAAACCCGAACGCCCTGTCTCAGCGGCGAGTGGGCCATCCAGGCCATCGCGGCCAGCAAGCTCTTCAACGGCCGGCAGCGCCAGGAGCGCATCGGCCGCCCCATGGACGCTGGGCGTCCGCACCGGATAGAACCCGAGCTGGGTGGGGTGGGCGGCGTTGAGGACCGCGCAGAGGGCCTGCCGGTAGTGCCGGTGGGGCCAGCGGTTCTCGCCGCGCTCGTACTTGCCGACCTGGTTGGCGTCCATCGTGAACGTCTTGCCGGTCTGCTCGTACAGCCACAGGTTTACCGCTTCCGCGAGGTCCGCTCGCGACATTGGCGGGTCTCCGCAGCTGGGCGGGAATGTGGCACTGGTCGGCTACTCGATGTAGCGACCGATCGTCGCTGAGGGTGGCGGGCATTCGGCTCGATCGACCCGTGTCGTGACACAGGAACGCCCGCGACTTCCATGATCATGGTTCTTACCAAGGAGACCAGATCAGGAAAGAGCGCGGGCGCGTGTACGAGGATACGGCGACGAGACTGCTTGGGCTGCCCGGCATGCGGGTGGTGGAGGTCGACGACGAAGCCAATGGTGGCCTGACCGTCTACGTGGAGAGCACCGACGCCGCACAGGCATCATGTCCGATCTGCGGCATGACGGCGCATTCCATGAAGGAGACCATGCCAGTTTCGGTCCGAGACGTCACGTTCGGTGATCGCCAATTGACGGTGGTGTGGCTCAAGCGGCGGTTGGTATGTCCGTCGCCGGGCTGCCCGCAGCGCACCTTCGTGGAGACGCTGCCCGAGATCGCCCCCAGGCGGCGAACCACGAACCGGTTGCGGCGCCTGCTGGGCCGGGCGATTGCCGAGCAGGGCCGCACCGTCACCGAGGTCGCCAACAGTCACCACGTATCGTGGCATACCGCCCACCGGGCCTTCGCCGACCACGTTGATCCGACCCTGGACTGCGACCCCGCACCGGTCCGGGTCCTGGGCATCGACGAGGTTCGCCGGGGCCGGCCCCGCTGGCGCCAGGACCCCACCACCGGACAGACGACCCCGCTGGCCGACCGCTGGCACACCGGCTTCACCGACCTGTCCGGCACCCAGGGCATCCTCGGCCACGTCGCCGGGCGCACCAAGGCCGACGTGATCACGTGGCTGCGTCGCCAACCAACCGCCTGGCCCGCCGGCATTCAACTGGTATCCACCGATCTCTGCGCGGCGTTCCGCGCCGCCGTCCGGGTGGTACTGCCGCACGCGGCGCTGTGCGCCGACCCGTTTCACCTGGTGCAGCTGGCCAATCGCGCCGTGACCGCCGTCCGGCAGCGGCTGACCCGCGAGCACTACGGCCGCCGGGTGCGAAAGACCGACCCCGAATACGGGATCAAACGCCTCCTGCTCCGCAATCTGGAAGATCTCACCGACGACCAGCACGACAAGCTCTGGAACGTCCTCGCCGACCAGGCCCACCTGGTCGACCTCGCCCTGACCTGGATCGCCAAGGAGGATCTCCGCGACATCCTCGCCCCGCGGGCCAACCGCGGCGGCCGGCAACCGACCGAGGCCGAGGCCACCGAACGCTGGGACGCCTTCCACGCCTGGTGCGAGGCCAACCAGCACATCCCCGAACCGCGCAGTCTCCAGCAAACCCTGACGAAGTGGCGACAAGAGATCTTCAACGCCGTCCTCACCGGCGCATCCAACGCCGGCAGCGAAGGCGTCAACCGGATCCAGAAACTCGACAGCCGAGCCGCATTCGGCTACCTCAACCCCACCAACCAGCAACGGCGAGCACGAGTCGCCACCCTCCGCTCCCGCCAGCGATCACACAACGTCACACCACACAGGACACAGACGGTAGTCGAGACGTACCAAGTTCCCGCTTAACTGCGGAGACCCGACAAAGGACGGCTCCAAACACCCACAAGGACCACCGAACCGACTGGGTATCGGCCACCATCGTGGATGGTCACGAGTCTGCGCTGCGGGTCGTGGCGGTGGCTCCACAC
>JABDRL010000297.1 GCA_013041765.1 Dactylosporangium sp.
AGCGATGACGCTTCGGCCCCGCGTGGGGTGACGCTGTCAGGCAACCGGCGCGTCGCTGGCCGGGACGTCGTCGGCCGGCGCGTCGCTGGCCGGGACGTCGTCGGTGATGACCGGGCGGCCTAGAAGGGCGGTCACGGCTACCGTGGGGGCGGGGGCGTTGGGCGACAGGGCGAACATCCTGGGTGCCTCGTTGGTCACCAGCAGCACCCGTGCCTCCTCCAACTTGTCCATGGCGTTGCCCACCGCTCCCGGGCTGCGACGCAGCTCGCGGCCCACGGTGCCCGGGGCCACGTCGTGACCGGTACCCAGGTCCCGCATGAACGCCTCGACCAGACCGCGAAGGGCGTTCTTGCCGAGGCGCTCGGACCCGTCGGTGTTGATCTCCGGGGCGGGACGCCCGGTTCGCGTCGTCTGGCGACGTGCCCCGGCCGTGGCCCGCCGGATCGGCCGGGTGTGCCCGCACGTCGGGCACGTGACGTGCGTCGGGGCGTTGGCGGGATCCACCGTCGCGAGATCACCCTCACCGCGTACCCACAACTCGGTACCGCCGTCGGCGACCGGCAACCGGCGGGCGGCACCAACCACCTCCATGGCGAGCAGGATCGTGTCAGCGACGTTGACGGCCAGGCCGCTCTCGGCGATCGCCTCGTGCGCGCTGACTCCGACGGAGTGGTTGCCCAGCACCCCAGCCATGATCAAAACTTTCAGGTCCGGCTGACGCGGGGCGACCGGCGCCTCGTCGCCGTTGTCGGTCGGGTCGCTGGTGTCCGCCGGGGTGTCGCTGGCGTCGGGCTGGCCAGCCGGGACGTCGGCGGGGTCCGTCGCGGGGTCGGTGTGGTCCGTGATCGCCTCGGTCGTCACGTCGGGGCCGGCCACGATCGGGCGCCACATGTCGGCGCTGCGGCGCTTGCCGTTGGCCGCGCCGGGGGTGCGCCGTGCGGTTCCGGCGGCTTCCAAGTCAACCAGGGCGTTCTGTACGGTGGTCTGTCCCAACCCGGCGACCTTCGCCAATTCGCGGGTGGTCATTCCGTCGGCGTGGTCGGTCAGGGTGCGGATAATTGCTTCGGTGGTGGTCGTAGACATGGCGCGTTACCTCCCGTTGGGAATGGTGATGGAAATAGCGTTTCCACCCCGCGCGGATGCGCGGGTTTCGCGGGTTCGCCGTGGGCGGTATTTTCCGCCCACATCCATGGACGCTCGTTGCGTGTTGGATTGTCAACACCCCATTCCAAGACTCTTTCCAACAATTGTTTCCGGCATTCCCAATGCCTCGTTTCCGGGTCGGCGATAGTCGTGCATTCCGTGGTCTGTGGCCGCTGTGTGTCCCGCTGTGAGCCGTGTTTCTTGCCGTGGTGTATCCGTATGGGTAGCGATGAACCGGAACCACGGGGACGCGTGATGGGCTCGTCAACGACGAAGTGCCCGGCCCACGCGTCATGTCAATAGCGGGATTGTTGGTAATCTCACTTCATCGTAATGTTCGGGAAATGAACATGCCCCGGATGGGAAAAGGTGGGGCGATTATCTCGATACGATTCGGCGAATGGTCGCACCCTGATTCGCGAATCCCGCTACCTCGGCGATCTTCACGACGTCCCCGGTTCGCGGGGCGTGGATCACCAGACCCGACCCGATCGCCATGCCGACGTGACCGGGGCGCGCCAGGGTGCCGTTGGCGCCCGGAATGAAGATCAGGTCCCCGGGCAGGAGATCGGCGACCCCGGCAACGGGGGTACCGGCGGTCACCTGATCGGCAGCGACGCGGGGGATCGTGATCCCGGCCGTCCGGTAAGACTGTTGCACCAGCGACGAGCAGTCACACTGGTGGGTCGGATTGCCGCCGTGGGGGTCGGTGCAATCGCCTCCGAACGTGTACGGGGTGCCCAGCTGTGCCAGCGCCCACCCGATCGCCATGACCACGGCGGGCGGGGTGTCGGGTGGCAGGGTGAATCCGGGTGGCAGGCTGGCCGAACCGGTGCCCGGTGCGCCCCCGTCGCAGACGATGCCCCCGGTGTACGCGGCGACGATCGTTGCCGCGCGTACCTCGTGTTTCGCGTACGCGTCCGGATATGCGCTTTTTTGTACGGCTTGCGCCGCTTCGGTCAGCGGCAGGGTGAGCCACCCCGGCACCCGTACGAGGCGCTCGTAGAACGTCGTCGCCGCGTAGGTGGGATCGGTGACCTGTTGCGGGGTGCCCCACCCTTGCGACGGGCGTTGTTGGAACAGGCCCAACGAGTCGTGATCGGTCGCCACCGTACGGTTGATCAAGTCGGATTCTTGCAGGGCCGTGGCGATCGCGATCACCCACCCGCGTACCGGAACCCCCAGGCGTTGCCCCACCGCGACGATCACGCCAGCGTTGCGGGCCTGTTCGTCGGACAGTCCGGCCGGGGTCGCCCCCGGGGTTGTCAGGGTGGCGCGGCACCCCGTTCCGGAACCGCCCCCGCCGGTGATCGCCGATCCGATCCCCCCGGCAACGGCAGCGATGATCACGATGATCGCCAGGATCGCGACCACGCACCAGGTGACCACCCGGGTCACGGCGAACCCCCGGGAAGATCGGTGAGGGTGATCCGATCGGATCGCCCCGATCCGACCACGCGCCATACCGCCCCGGCGGGGCCGTTGACGTCGCTGGTGTCGTCACTGGCGGTGGCGATCGTGAGCCCGGTCGGCACGCCATCCCGGGCACAGTGCGCGTGGAGGTTCGCCTCACGGGTGGCACTGGGAAACCAGAACAGCACCGGGTACGCGTGCCGCGTACCGGTCAGGTTGGCGTACCCGGTGAGCTTGCCAGCCACCCGGGCGACCGTTTCGGTACCGAGATCCATTTCAAGCCAGAACGGCACCCGGTGTCCGGCGTGCGCCCATATCCCGTGCCCGTCGGGGCGCACCAGCGTTCCGACCGTCTCACGGCAGCGCGCCTCGTTCCACCAGCGCACCAATCGCGCCCCATCGTGGGCACGGGTGTACGCGGTCAGCGCGACGAAGAACCCGTTGACGGCCAACCGGTGCGGCAGGCGGGGGGACGCGGCCAGGCGGGCGGCAGCGTCGCGCACCGCCGACGGGCGCGGTAGCGCCTGCCCGCGACCAACCGCGACGATCGCCGCGCCCAACGGGCCGATGACCCACCGCCACGACTGTGAGCCGGGGCGCTGGCAATGGCGGAACCGATCGAGCACACCTCGGGTCCACAGCAGATTCAACCGGTTACGAGCCGTGTTGCTCGCGTCGAAGGTCAGGGCACCGAGTTGCTCGGTGGTGAAGACCCCGTGTTGATCAAGAAGATGGAGGATCCGCTTATCCCGGGAGGTGATCCTGGACAGTTCGGCGGAGACCGCCGCCGCTGTCACCCGCACCTGGTCTGCGGGAGAAGATGTTCCACTGGTGGTGATAGTTCCTATCAGTCGCCGCCGGTCCACGGCTCCTCCTCTCCGGACGCGACGTGCTGGTCCCCGGTGAACAGACCCGGGTGCTCACCCGGGTGCTCACCACCACCAGAACTCTCGTTTGATTTCTCGGGTGAGTTCTCGACCCTTGAGGTGAAGGTGTCGCCTCCCGTCCAGGCCAGGGAGGGGTTGTCGAATGCGGACTCCGACTCGGCCGCTTCGTCGGGATCGGCCGGGGCGACCAGGGCCTGGCTGCGGAGCTTCCGCCGGACCTCCTGGGACAGCCCGGTGTGTGCTCGGGCTGCCTTCCGCAGCGCCTCGGCCCGCCCCGGCACCGGGCGGGGTGGGGCGAGGGTGTCTGCGGTGACCGGCGGTACCACCCGTCCGGCCGCCACCGACCGGAGCACCACCTCGAATCCGCCAAGGCGGATCAGGTCACCGTGGTCGAGGTAGGGGCGTACGTGGTGGGCCTGGTCGAGGGCGTCCTTCGGGGCGAGGGCGAAGTACACCTTGTTGCGGGCGTTGGCATCGATCGCCTCGGCCATCTCGCCGGTCAGCTGCCCCAGGTACTGGTGCGCCAGCACGAAGCTGGTGTGTAGTCCTCGGGCCTCGGCCAGCGCGTCATCGATCCCGATGGGCAGATGGAGGAAATTGTGGCATTCGTCCAGGACGACGGTGGCGTCCAGGCGCTCGGACTCGTCAACGCGGGCACGGGCCGCGGTGGCCTGCCACAACCCCGCCAGGAGCAGGGAGCCGATCAGGCGGGTGCCGTCCTCGCCGACCACCCCCTTGGGTAGGCGCACCAGGAGGATCCCGCCGTCGAGGATGTCGGCGAACGAGAAGGTCGTGGCCGCCACCCCGAACAGCCCTTGCGCCAGGGGGTGAGCGAGAACCAGGCGCAGCCGGGACAGCAGCGGGGCCACCAGCGCCGAGCGCTGCCCGGTCGGCAGGGTGTCGAAGCCCTCCCAGAACTCGGCCAGCGTGGCGCCCTCCCAGGGGTCGAGGCGGTCGACCACTGACCGGACCCGCCCCGCGCGCCAGCGGCTGTCGGACAGCAGCCGGGGCAACTGCGCCAGGGTCGAGCCGGAGAAGCTGGCCAGGGTGAGCAGGGCGTGGTAGCAGACGTCGGCGGTGCGGTGGCCCCACCAGCGGGCCCATACCTTCGACATGACGGAGGTGACCCTCGACGCGACGTCATGCGGGCTGCCGCCGTGGGTGGCTGGATCGAGCAGGTTGATCGCCGGGGGCGCGTCGGTCTCGTCCGGGTCGATGATGACCAGGCGGTCGCCGCAGTCGGCCGGCAGGACGCCGAGGAGATCGCGGATCAGGTCGCCCTTGGCCGGGTCGAACGCGGCCACGCCCCGTCCGGCCTCGGCGTCGTCGAGGATCATCCGCAGCAGCAGCGAGGTCTTGCCGGTGCCGGTCGGGCCGAGCAGGTGCAGGTGGTGACGGCAGTTGGGAAGGCTGATCCCGACGTGCAGGCGCTGGCCAGCGTTGGTGGTCCCGATGATCTTTCCACCCAGGCCGGTGCGGGTCTCGGCGGGCAGGAGGTTCAATCGCGCCGTCGGATGCTCGTCTGTGGTGGTGGTCACTCGGGGCTCCAGACGGTGGGTGGATTCGCGGCGGAGGTTTCGCCAGCGGGCCGGTTGGTGGTGAACACCTCGCGGCTGGCCGGGCGGCGCCGGGAAGCGGCGGCCGGCAGCCCGTAGGCCGCCGGCTCGGCCGGCAGCCCCGCGAGGGCGGCGGTCTCGGCCACCCCGACCAGGGTCATGGCCGGCTGGGGTACCCATCGCCAGCGCGCCGCCGTGGCCGGCCGGTGAAGGCGTCGACGCCGGCTGTGGGCGGTCAGCAGCCCGAATCCGGAGGTGACGTCGTCGGCCGCCGCGCGGGCCGCTGCCGTGGTCGCGCCGGTGGTGATCGCGCGGACGCAGACCAGCAGGTGCGGGGCGTCGGCGTACTTGGTGCGGGCCTGCCTGGCCAGTTCGGCCGCGTACGGGTCGCGAGGGTCGCCCGCCCGGAGGGTGGGGCCGGGGGCGAGGAAATCCAGCGCGGCGATGATCAGCCAGCGCAGGGCGTCGGCGAACCAGCCGACCACCCGGAGAGAGCCCCCACCGGTGCGGCGGGCTCGGTCGGGGCGCGTGGTGGCGCGCCGCAGCGCCGCCAGACGCCGCCGGGGTGCGCGACAGACGTGAATCTGCAGCAGGCCGCCGCCGGTACGGCCGGCGGAGGCGAGCCCGTCGAACACCGCCCGCAGCCGATCCGTTTCCGGCTCGGTCACCTCGGGATGCCGGGAGCGGTTCGCGGTGGGCAGGTCGTCGATCAGCGGTTGCCATTCCGGGCGGGTGAAGGCCAGCGTCAGACCAGCCGACGGCCGGTCGGGGTTGATGACCGGTGGTCGAGCCTGTTCGGCGCGGACCCCGGGCCAGGCGCGGTGCAGGAGCCGGAGTACGGCGGTCGGGTTGCCGCCGGGGGGCAGCCAGAGACCGCAGCGCATGCCCTTGGGATCGGCGTGGACCTCCCAGACCAGCCGGGACGGTCGCGCGGTCAGGCGTCTGGGGGCCGGCAGGAGCGTCGCCAGCAGCCGCCAGAGCCCGATCGTGGCCGCAGGTGTGGCGGTGACCGGTGGGACGATCTCCAACCACCGGGCCTGGGCCGCGCATGCTCGCCAACTCCGGCGACGCAGCAGCCGCCACCCCACGGCTAACGCGACCACGAACATGGCGGCGACCAGCGGCAGCGACCAGTGGGTGCGAGCCAGCCGCCCCAGGGTGCTCGGGGCGCTGGTGGCCCAGTCGCCGCACAGGAGGTGGCCGATGACCGAGTCGGGGATACCGTCACGGCCGGGAACGCACGCCGCCGCCGGGGTGGGGTTCTCGGTCGGGATGAGCCAGAGGGATCGGTCCATCATGCGTGGTCCTTCACGAGTTGGTGGGTGGCCCGGTGACGACGAGGGATTCCTCTAGGTCGCCGTCGGCGAGACCGTGGAAGGCGATGCGGGCGTTGCCGCATGCCAGGAGCGCGTCGCCGCGTCCGGCCGACAGCAGGAACGCCCGTTCGCCGTCGGTGAGTCCGAACGCCTCGGTGACCGCGTCGATGGCCTGCGGGGCCTGGCGGAGCAGGACCTGGGTGGCGGCGTTGGAGACGACCGCCCGCCCGACGCTCGTGGCGAGGACGTCGGCGGCGTCCTGAGTGACCACGGTCAGCCCTGCGGCGTACTTGCGGGCGCTCTTCGCGAGACGGAACAGGAACTGCCCGCCCAGGCCGCCCGACAGCAGCCGCCACGCCTCGTCGACCAGCACAAGGCGCCGCAGGCCGTCGGTGGGGTTGTTGGTGCTGACGGTGCGCCAGATCGCGTCCAGGATCAGCAGCGTGCCCACGGGCTTCAGTTCGTCGGGCAGATCCTTGATCGCGTAGACGACCAGGTGCCCGGTCGGTGTGGTGGTGGTCGGCCCGTCGAACAGGCCCCGGAAACTGCCCTCCACATAGGGATGCAATCTGGCGGCCAGCATCCGGCCGGCGTCGTCGAGGCCGGTCAGGGCCTTGGTGACGTCGCGGAGCAGTGGTGCGGGGCGCCGCCAGGTGCGCGGGTCGGTGGTGATGGCCTTGGCCCGGTAGGCGGCCAGGACCGCGATGTCGAGGGCCGCCGCCTCGGCTGGTGGCAGTCCCGGATTCGCCCCGACGCCAGAGTCGCCGCAGGTCAGCACCGTGACGAAGGTCTGCATGAACAGGGCCCGGCGGACCAGGGCGTCGTCGCCGTCGCCGGGGTTGAGGTCGAGGGGGTTGATCCGCACCCCGGGGGTGCCGGGGCGGATGATCGTTGCCCCGACCGCGTGGGCGAGGGCGAGGTACTCGTCTTCCGGGTCGAGGACGAACGCCTGGACCCCGAGGTAGCAGTTGCGCAGCAGATCCAGCTTCGCCAGATACGACTTGCCCGCACCGCTCCGGGCGAGGATGACGGCGTTGTAGTTGTCCTGGGCCCAGCGGTCCCAGACCACCACGCCGGGCGAGTGCAGGTTCAGGCCGAACAGCACCCCCATCCCGGTACCGGTGGGGACCGGCAGGTCCGGGGAGGTGAACGGGAAGCTCGCGGCGAGGGCGTCGGTGTCGACGATCCGCCGCACGCGGAGGTTGTCGAAGGCCAGGGGCAGGCTGGTGACCCAGCCCTGCAGTTGCCGCCAGGTCACCTCGACCACATCCAGGAGCATCGAGGCGGTCAGGGCGCGAACCTCGGTCAGCCGGTCGGCCAGTTCCTCAATGGTGGGTGCGTGGATGGTCAGGTACACCCCGAGGCGAAACAGCCGGGCCTCGCCCCGGGCGACCCGCCCGGCCAGGTCGGCCGCGTCGGCCGCCGCCGCTTCCAGGAACGGATCGTCCAGGCGGCCTCGGGCGGCCTCGGAGCGGCGGGAGGACTCGAACCGGCCCCGCTGCTTGCGCAACCGCTCGCTGGCGACCGCTGGTAGGACCGGCTCGATGTGCAGGCTGACGTCGAGCAGTCCCGGGTACGCCAGCAGTGGTTCCAGCCAGCCGGCGCCGACCTCGGCCGGGTAGCCGGTGACGGCGAGGGTCGCGACGTGATCGTCGGCGACCCGGACGCTGCGGCCTGCGACCTCGACGGCGTCCGGGGAACCGGGCAGTACCGCGGGAACGGCCTCGCCGGAACGGGAACGGAGTCGGGAACGGGCGAACGGACGCATGGTCACACCTCCGGGTGGTCATGGGGATCCGGGAACGGGGAGGGACCCCAGCCCGGGGATGTCGTTCCAGCCGCCGGGTTGAGGCAGCCGGCCAGCACAGCGGTGGTGCCGGCCGGGTCGAGGACCCGGGCGGTGACCTCGCAGGCCGACAGCGCCCGTACCGCCTCGGCGGCCCGGTGCATGCTGTGGCCGGCCCCGCGAGGGCTGCGCACCGCGACGGTGACCTGCCGGCGCAGCAACTCCCGCTCGGCGGCGAGGGCGACCAGGAACTCGGCGTGCGAGCGGGCGGCGGCTTCCAGGGCCGGATGCGGCAAGCTGGGGGCCTGCTCGCCGATTCGCCACGCGAGGGCGGTCAGGTCCACCGGTTGGGCGCGCACGAGGATCTGGGTCGGGGCGTCCAGGGACTGCAGCCAGCGGGCGAACCCCGCGACCAGGGCATTCTGCTCACCGGGAGTGCGCAGCCCGAACGCCACCGTGGAGGCTGACACCAGGGCTGTGGTGCCCTCCCCGCCGAGGTCGATCAGCCCATCGCCGGTGATGGCGGTCGCGGGCAGCCGTAACGGGGCCGGCAGCGGCAGCCGGTCACCGGGTCCAGTGGTCGTGGCCACCCAGGATGGGGCCGGAATGATTGGCTCGGTGGCCGGGACGAGGCGATGCGGGCTACGGCGGTGGCGCACGGCCGCCCAGATCCAGGTATCCAGGCTCAGCCCGTCGCGCCGGCCGACCGCGAGGATGAAGCCGACCCCGGCCACCGGCAGCGCGGCGACCGCGAAGACCAGTGGGTGCACGAGGGCGGCCAGGGCGGTCCACGCGGTGTAGATCAGCAGCCCGGTCACGGTCACGATGGCCAACTGGTGACCACTCAGTCCGAATAGGACTCGATCCTTTCGCTCCACATTGGCCGGTACCTTGGCGCGAAGCGGCGCCTCGGGGGTAGGACGCATGGGTCACCGCTCCGATCCTTCAACGGCGCCGCGTGGGCGGCGCGACGGCGGGAACGGCCGGGGGACCGGTGTCCGTGGGATGGGAACGGCCGCCGGTCGGGTCGGCGAGGTCGTTCCCGTTGAGGGGACGGCGGGAGCCTGCTTCCGGGCGGCGGTCGGCCGTCGTCCCGGGCAGGAGGGGGCGGTTCCGGCTGAACCCGGTCGAGGTGCGGCGGAGAACGACACCGCCGCCGGGGCCGGTGGGCGGCGTGGCGCGGTCTGCGCCGCTGGGGTGTCGGAGAACGACACCGCAGCCGGAGGGCGACTGGCCGTCACCGGGGTCTGGGTGGCGGTGTGGGAGAACGTCACCGGGCCGGCCGGTGCCGCCGGGGTCGACAGCGCCGGATCGGTCGCCGAGGTCTGGGAGGAGAAC
>JABDRL010000298.1 GCA_013041765.1 Dactylosporangium sp.
GTCAGGCGGTCTCCGCGACGCCGCCGTCGACGTTCCCGATCCGGCCGGGCCCGGGCCAGCCGTGCAACGTTCACCGGCCGGGGTCGGACCCGGCCGGCGAGCGGCGGGTGCGCGGCGGGTACGCGGCGGGTGCGCGGCGACGAGGTGCCGTCCGAACCGCGACGGCAGCGATGACCGACGATTCGCCCCGAACGCTGATCCTCTGTTCGCCGGGCGGCGGGCACCGCGGCCGGGCAGAATGGCCCCAGTATCTCCAGCGCATACGAGGACGGTGGATGGAAATGACCGGAGCAGACGAGCAGGCATCGCAGTCACCCGGCATCTGGACGGCGGTCCGCGACGCCCTGACCTCCCGTGCCGTGATCGGCGACCCCATCGTCACCGACGATGTCATCCTGGTCCCGGTGACCCGGACGAGCGGCGCGACCTGCCAGTGCGGCGGTTGCGGCAAGGGCAGCGGGGGCAGCGGGCTGATGACCCGGTCCAGGCCGATCGGCGCCTTCGTCGTCAACGACGGCAAGGTCTCGTGGCATCCGGCGTTCGATTTCACCAGAATGATTCTGGGCGGCCAGGTTGTCGGACTCGCCGCCATTGTCGCGATCGGAGCCTGGCTGGGCACCCGTGGTCTGCGCCGGTCGGACCGGTCCTGATCCGTCAGGACAGCCGGGACGCCAGCGTCTCGAGTCCGGATCCGGACAGTTCTGGCAGCACCTCGTCGCGACCGGACATCGCCAGGATGAGCGCCTCTGCCGGCCCCGTGACCTCGTCCCCGGAGCCGGAGGACCAGTCGATGTCCAGTGCCCGCAGTCGCAGGCCGGCGATCCGACCCGGAGCCCGGAGTCCCCGGTCCGCCGCGACGGTCGTGGCCACCAGGGTGAGCAGGGCCTCATCGCCGGAGCAGGGCAGCCCGAGTGGTCGGCGAATGTCCTGAGCGTGGATGAACAGATCATCCAGCAGGTGCTCGGGCCTGCGCCCAGGAGGCAGGGTCCGCCGGCCGATGGACTCCCGGTACGCGGCGATGAGTTCCTCCAGCGGTACGGACCCTCGTCGGACCGCGTCGGCCTCCAGGTAGCGCCCGATGTTGAACCCCGTCCGGGCGAAGGCGACGAGCCCCGCCAGCGACGACATGCGTTCCGGCAGGATCAGGTGCGCGACGACGTCACGAACCCGCCAGCCGGGGCACAGCGTCGGCGCGTCCCAGCGGTCGGGCGGCAGCCCGTCAAGCTGATCGATAATCTCGGTACGCAGGGCCACCACCCGGGACCAGACGTCCATCACACCACCTCCAGGAACAACACCCCACTTTCGGGATGTACATTTTAAACGGGGCTTTTTCCGTCATACACTCAGCCGCGACGGCCCACCGGATCGCGCTGGTCCAGGTGATCCCAGATTCCAGCGATTCCAGAGTATGCTTCTGCGGCTGATGACCGATCACGCCCACGAACTCGGTGACTCCACCGATCCCGCGTTCGCCAAGATCTCCAAACACATGCTCGACGGTGCGCTCCAGGCGGACCGCACCAGCTAAACACCAGCCTTCGAATCGCCATCCCGTGCGGAGTCGACGGCATTCTCCCAATCACGAACCATCTGGAGCAGGTGGACGCATGGGTGGACACCCTCATCGTCGACGTACGCCCCGACGAAGGCGCCAGCGCGACCGAGTCGCGGGCGTGGAACTCCCACCGGGAGGTCAACGTCGGCCGCATCAACCGGATATTCAACGTGTCGCCGTGGCGTCCGCGCCGCCGCGACCGGATCCGGATCACATCGGTACTGACAATCCACCGGCCGCGCACCAAAACGGAGCGGGCCGCTCTCGACTGGGAGGCCGAGTTGGTTCCAACTGTCGACCCGTGGTGCTGACCCGCCGCACCGACCCGTACCTCAAGCCGGGGCGGGAATGGGGACTGACACACCCGGGTCAAGCTCGTACAGTGCACGTCGTGACCGAGCCCATGGGTCCGCACGCGGTACGGTTGCCCCGCCGTGAGCCGGGACCGCTCCGGAAAATGATCAGTCGCATCGGGTATGCGCTCTCCATCATCGTCCTTATGGTCGCCGCCGTTCTGCTCGATCGCGGTGGATACCGCGACACCAGCGACGGAGAGGTATCTATCCTCGACGCCGCGTACTACGCGACGGTGAGCTTGACCACCACGGGCTACGGCGACATCGTTCCGGTGACCGAAGGCGCACGGCTCGTGAACATCATCGTCATTATGCCGCTGCGAATGTTCTTCCTTGCGCTGCTGGTCGGCACGACCTTCGAAGTGCTCGGGGCACGGACGCGCAAGCAGTGGCGGCTGTCCCACTGGAGGTCGAAGTTGCAGGATCACACGGTTGTCGTGGGGTACGGCACCAAGGGGCGAAGCGCCATCGGCGTGCTGCTGGCCAACGGGGTGCGCCACGACCAGGTCGTCGTCATCGACCCCAGCGACTCGGCCGCCGACGAGGCGACGGCCGGCGGCCTTGTCGCGGTGGTCGGCGACGCCACCCGCTCCCTCGTGCTACGCCAGGCGGGGCTGGAACGGGCCGCCCGGGTCATTGTCGCGGTGGACCGCGACGACACCGCTGTGCTGATCACGTTGACGATCCGCCAGCTCAATCCCGATGTGCCCGTCTCCGCCGCCGTCCGCGAGGCCGAGAACGCGCCGCTGCTCAGCCAGAGCGGCGCCACCAGCGTCATCACCTCCTCGGACGCGGCGGGCCGGCTGCTGGGCATGTCGGCCCACAGCCCCGCGGCCAGCGAGGTCATCGGAGACCTGCTCGTCCATGGCCAGGGACTCGATCTCGTTGATCGGCCGGTCCACACCGATGAGATCGGCTGCCAGCCGGGCGAGTGCTGGGAGGTGGTCCTCGCGGTGGTCCGCGACGCCGAGCTGCTGCGCTACGACAAGATCGACCGGGTGCTGAAGGGGGATCGGCTCATCGTCGTCAAGCCTCGTTAGGTATTCGGCGGGCGGGCCCGGCGCCGGGCCCGCCCCGGGCACCGTCCGGCTACCCCCTCAGGGCCGTCGCCAGGCGCACCACCCGCCGCGCCAGATGGTCGAGGGCCGCGTGCTGCGCGGGGGCCAGCGGGGCGGCGTTGTCCGGGCCGGTGGCGTGGGACACGCCGTAGGGGTTGCCGTCGGCGAACTTCAACGGATCGGTATACCCGGGCGGGACAATGATCCCTCCAAAGTGGTACATGGTGTTGTACAGCGCTAACAGGGTTGTTTCATGGCCCCCGTGGGCGGTCTGCGCGGCGGTGAAGCCCGCGTAGACCTTGTCGGCGAGCTGCCCCTGGGCCCACTGGGGGCCGAGGGTGTCCAGGAACTGCTTCAGCTGGCTGGCGACGTTGCCGAACCGGGTGGGCGTTCCCAGCAGCACGGCGTCGGCCCAGACGACATCCGCGGCGGTGGCCTCCGGCCCACCCCGGGTCCGGTCGGCGTGCCGGCTCCATGCCGGATTGGACGCGATTGCCTCGGCCGGGGCCAGCTCGGCAACCTGCCGCAGCCGCACCTCGGCCCCGACGCGTTCGGCGCCGTCCGCCAGCCGGGTCGCCATGGCGTGGACCGTGCCGGTTGCCGAATAGTAGATCACGGCGAGTTTGACGGCGGTCATGGGAATACACTCCTTCGGCCACATATCCGCAACGGAAGATGACTTGAACCTTCAACTCACCGTAGGGAGCAGAACTTGAAGCGTCAAGCTTCCTGTCACCTTGATCACATGAAGCTTCAACTCACATCCCCGTACACTGAAAGCGTGAGCCAGGTTCACGAGCCGAGCACCACCAGGGACTCCTCGCCGTCCCAGCAACCGCGCTGGCTCGCCCCCCAGGAACGCGATGCCTGGCTGCGGCTGGTCGGAGTCGTCATCAAGCTGCCAACGGCTCTGGACGCCCAACTCCAGCGCGATGCCGGCATCAGCCTGTTCGAGTACCAGGTCCTCGCCGGGCTGTCCGAGGCCCCGGACCGGATGCTGCGCATGAGCGATCTCGCGGAGCTGACCAACGGTTCCCTGTCGCGCCTGTCCCACGTGGTCAAGCGACTCGGCAGCCGGGGCTGGGTGCGCCGCGAGCCCTGCCCGGAGGATGGACGGTCCACCAACGCCATCCTGACCGACGAGGGTCTTGCCAAGATCACGGCGACCGCCCCTGGCCATGTCGACACCGTTCGGCGCCTGGTCATCGACGCCCTGACCGCCGCGCAGGTGCGGTCCCTGCGGGAGATCGGAACCCGCATCCTGCAACAGGTCGATCCGGCGGACACCTTCCGCCTGCGGCGAGCGGCTCCGGACGCGCCCGCCCCCGGTCAGGAGCGCTCCCGTTGACCGCCCCGATCGAGCGTGCCAGTGCCAATGACCTGATGCACCTAACCTACGACCGGGGGCCGTGCCCGGTTCAGGTCGGGGCGGTTCTGCGTTTCGAGGCCGGGACGCCGCTGGAGGTGGAACGGCTCCGGAGCGTCTTCGCCGAGCGTGTCCCGGCGGTGCCCCGGCTGCGCCAGCGGCTGACGCGCGTGCCGCTGGGATGCGGACGCCCGGTCTGGGTCGACGATCCGGCCTTCAACATCACCAATCACGTGACCACCATCGCCTGTCCCTCCCCCGGCGGCGAGCGGGCCCTGCTGGATCTGGCCGCGGCGCTGGTGACCACACCGTTGCCGGCGGATCGGCCGCCGTGGTCGGCCGTCCTGGTCACCGGATGCCCGCAGGACCGCCCGGCCCTGGTGATGGTCCTGCACCACGTGCTCACCGACGGGACGGGTGCGCTGGCCGTCCTGGCCTGCCTCGTCGACGGCGGGCAGCTGGCCGAGTGCCCCGAGGACACCCCGGACAGCACGTTTCCCCGCCCGGCGCCCTCACGGTTCAGCCTGGCGGCCGAGGCGCTGCGGGGACGGGCGCTCGGCGCGCTGCGGGCCTGGAGGCTGCTCCCCCGGCTCTATCACGCCGCCGTCGAGCTGCGTGTCCTCCGGCTGAGCCGGACCCGACGCTGCTCGCTCAATACGCCGACCGGCCCCCGGCGCACCCTGGCGCTGGCCAGATGCGACCTGGCCAGCGCCCGGACCGCCGCTCGGGCCGCGGGGGGAACCGTCAACGACGTTCTCCTCACCGCGGTCACGGGGGCCCTGGGCGCCCTGCTGCGCGACCGGGGCGAGGTCGTCGACCGGCTGACGGCGTCCGTCCTGGTCTCCGGCCGGTTGCGGGGGCGAGCCAGGCAACTGGACAACCAGATTGGCGTGATACTCGCCACATTGCCGACCACCGGGGACCAGGATCCGGACGCCCCGGACCCGGCGGCCCGGCTCCGCCGCACCGCGGAGATCACCAGGGCCCGCAGGGCCCGGGTCCGCGGAGCCTCCGCCACGGTCGTCGAGCCGCTGTTCCGGTGGCTGTCCGCGCTCGGCCTCGCCACCTGGTTCTTCACCCACCAGCGTCGGGTGAGCATGTTCGTCACCACCCTGCGGGGCCCCGCCCGCCCGCTGGCCCTGCTCGGCCGGACCATCGAGGAACTGGTGCCCGTCTCCGGCACGGCCGGCAACGTCACGGTGGCGTTCGCGGCGCTGTCCTACGCCGGTTCGCTCACCGTGACGATCGTCGCCGACACGGACGCCTGCCCGGACGTCCAAGATCTCGCGACGCACCTCCGTGCCGAGCTCGATCGCCTCGTCACCGTGCCGGCGAGGTAGCGGGCGGGGCGGCGGGGCGGGATCACCGCAACGAGCCCCCCAGCAACGGCCCAAGCAGGCAGATGCCAGCGACCCCGGTAGCCACGGGTACCAGCCCGACCACCACCAGCACGGTGCCGCCCACCCCGCCAGCGGCAAGCCCTGCGACGATCAGTGCGATCCCCACGACGACCCGCGCGATCCGGCCGACCGGGCGGTTCATCCAACGCGCCAGTTTCATGGTTCCCATCTCCTCCGACTCAGTACCCCCTGCGGTATACGGAGTAACGGTATCGAGGATCCGGGTATTCCTCCGCCCCGAGCGGGCGGGGGCGGCTCACCCGCCGGGCGCGAACCGGAACAGCCGCAGGCTGTTGGTGACGACGAAGACGCTGGAACAGGCCATCGCCGCGGCGGCAAGGACCGGCGTCACCAGACCGGCCGCGGCCAGCGGGATGGCGGCGATGTTGTAGGCGAACGCCCAGACGAGGTTGCCCCGGATCGTCCGCAGGGTCGCCCGCGACAGCCGGATGGCGTCGGCCGCGGCGACCAGATCGCCCCGGACCAGGGTCAGATCGCTGGCCTGGATGGCCGCGTCCGTACCCGTACCCATGGCAATGCCGAGATCGGCGGCGGCCAGCGCCCCGGCGTCGTTGACGCCGTCGCCGACCATGGCCACCACCCGACCCTGCTTCTGAAGCCGGTGGATCGCGGCGACCTTGTCGGCGGGCAGCACCTCGGCGATGACCTCGGCGATACCGGCGGTCCCGGCGACGGCCCGAGCGACGGCCGCGTGATCGCCGGTCAGCAGCACGGGCCGCAGCCCCAGCCCGCGCAGCCGGCGCACGGCTTCGGCCGAGGTCGGTTTGAGGCTGTCGGAAACGGTCAGCACACCCCGAACGGCGCCGTCCCACCCGACGCCGACCCCGGTGCGGCCCGCCTCGGCCGCCGCCGCCAGGGCCGTCGTCACCTCGGCCGGGACGGCGATGCCGGCGTCGGCGAAGGCCTGGACGCGGCCGACGAGCACGGCCCGCCCCTCGACGGTGCCCCTGGCCCCCAGCCCGGGCAGGCCGACGAAGTCCGCCACCGGCGGCGGGGTACCGAGCCGGTCGGTGGCCCCGGTGGCGATGGCCGTGGCGATCGGGTGTTCCGAGGCGGCCTCGATCGCACCCGCGTACCGCAGCAGCTCGTCGGGTTCGACGCCGGCCGCCGGCAGAACATCGACCAGCGCCATGACGCCGGTGGTGACCGTACCGGTCTTGTCCAGCACGACGGTGTCGATGGTGCGGGTCGATTCGAGGATTTCCGGGCCACGGATGACGATGCCCAGCTGTGCCCCCCGACCGGTGCCGACGAGCAGGGCCGTCGGGGTGGCCAGGCCCAGGGCGCACGGGCAGGCGACGATCAGCACGGCGACCCCCGCGGTGATCGCGGCGGCCGAGCCGGCGCCCAGCAGCAGCCATCCGACGAGCACGCCGAGGGCCACCACCAGGACGACGGGGACGAACACCCCGGCGATGCGGTCGGCCAGTCGCTGGACGGGGGCCTTGCCGGCCTGGGCCTGGGTCACCAGCCGGGTGAGCTGGGCCAGCTGGGTCTCCGCCCCGACCCGGGAGGTCCGCACGATCAACCGACCGCTGGTGTTGACCGTCGCGCCGATGACGGTGCTGCCCGGGCCGACGTCCACCGGCACGCTCTCCCCGGTGACCATGCTGGCGTCCACGGCACTGGTGCCCTCGACGACGGTCCCGTCGGTGGCGATCTTCTCCCCCGGCCGCACGATGAACAGTTCGCCGACGATCAGCGTGGCGACGTCCACCCGCCGCTCGACGCCGTCGCGCAGCACGGTGGCGTGTTTGGCACCCAGTTCCAGCAACGCCCGCAGGGCAGAGCCGGCCCGGCGCTTGGCCCGGGCCTCGAAGAACCGGCCGGCCAGCAGGAAGGTGGTCAGGGCGGTGCCGACCTCCAGGTAGATATGGTCGTCGGCCGAGCCACGGGGCGCGAGGAGCCGCAGGGCCATCCGCATGCCGGGTTCCCCGGCCGTCCCGAGGAACAGCGCGTACAGGCTCCAGAGGTACGAGACGATCGCTCCCAGCGAGATCAACGTGTCCATCGTCGCGGCCCCGTGGCGCAGGTTGACCGCAGCGGCCCGGTGGAACGGCCAGGCTCCCCACACGACGACCGGGCTGGCCAGGGTCAGCGCCAGCCACTGCCAGTGGCGGAACTGCCCGGCCGGGATCATGGCCAGCAGGAGCACCGGGGTGGTCAGCAACGCGGATATCAGCAGGCGCTGGCGCAGCGCCAGTTCCCGCGCGGTGGCATCGTCTCCCGGCGGCTCGGGGTCTGCCGCGGACGCGGCGGGCTCGACCGGTTGGTGCGGCAGGGCCGGCTGGCGGGGAGGCGTCGCGGTGTACCCCGTCGCCTCGATCGTGTGCACGAGGTCCGTGACCGTGACCGTATCCGGGCAGGTGACCTGGGCAACCTCGGTGGCGAAGTTGACCGTCGCCCGCACCCCGTCCAGCCGGTTGAGCCGTTTCTCCACCCTGGCGGCGCACGATGCGCAGGTCATCCCGCCGATGGCCAGCTCGATGCGGTGCCCGGCCGGGAGCGGCTGGTCCCGCTGCGTCGTGGCCATCGCCCTCCCCCGTGGAATCCACCCGAAACTATACCCGTAGGGGTAGGGTAGCTCGCACCGGAATGCCACGCGGTCACCCCAGCCCCGCCGCCTTCGAGTGGCTCGCCGACGGGTCGCCTACCTGGACGGAACGGGCCGAAAGGCCCTGAACTCCAACGGTTTTCGGCGGGCACAGTGGGGCCTGAGCTGCGGTACGCGAGGAGGGGCCATGGGCGCCATCCAGTTCACCGATCGGGGGACTGCGGTCCGCGCCCGTCAGGAGACGCGTGTCCTGGCGCAGGCGGCGGTCGCTGCCCTGCCCGCACCATCCATTTTCAACAGCCAGCCGTGGCGGTGGCGGGTCTCCGAACACGGCGCCGAGCTGCGGGCCGACCGGGCGCGCCAGTTGCGGTCGGTGGACCCCGATGGCCGGCTCCTGACGGTCAGCTGCGGCATCGCCCTGCACCATGCGCTGACCTCGCTGGCGGCCCACGGCGCCGACGCGGACGTCGAGCGGTTCCCCGAACCGCGGGACCCCGATCTGCTCGCCCGTATCCGGGTGAGCGGCGGCTGCCCGCCCGATCCGGTCGCCGTCCGGCTCAACGCCGTGTTGTCGGTGCGACGCACCGATCGGCGCCCGTTCGCCGACCGCCCCGTTGACGAGCGCGCGCTGGACCGCGTCCGCACGGCCGCCGAGGCCCACCGGGCGCATCTGCATCTCCTCCCGGCCTCCGACGTGGTCAGCCTGACCACCGCCGCCAGCCGGGCCACCGCGATCGAGCTCAACGATCCGGTCTGCCGGGCGGAGATCGAGGCATGGACCCACCGGGACGGTTCGACCCACGACGGGATCGGGACCGTCCTCTCCGGCATCGACGCCACGCGGGCCCGGCCGGTGCCGGTGCGGGACTTCACCGGAACGAACGAGCCCCCGGCATTCACCCCGTCCCTGGCCGACCGGACCGCCCGATACGCGGTGCTGTTCACCGACGGGGACGAACCCCCCGACTGGCTGGCCGCAGGAGAGGCGCTGTCCTGCGTGCTGCTGACCGCGACGGATGAGGGGCTGTCGGCGTCCCCGATGAGCGAGACGGTCGAGGTGCCGTTCACCCGGTGCCTGCTGCGTCGCCTGCTGTCCGGCGTCGGCCACCCCGTGGTCGCCATCAGATTCGGCATCGCCGCCGATCACACCCCGGCGCCCGCGACGCCCCGCCGCCCGGCGACCGACATCATCGAGATGGTCGGGGAAGACCTACCGTAGGGTCCCGAAGTCCTGCGTCCAGTAGGGCCGCTTGCTGGAGTTGTAGGCCAGCCCGACCCCGATGTTCCGGAAACTGCAGTTCAGGATGTTGGCCTTGTGCCCGGAGCTGTTCATCCAGGCCTTCATCACCGCCGCGGCGGTCGACTGCCCCATGGCGATGTTCTCTCCGGCGGTTGACCACGTGTATCCGGCCTTGGTGATGCGAGCGCTGAAGGTCACCCCCTCGGGGGTGTCGTGGGAGAAGTAGCCCCGGGTCGCCATGTCGCTGGAGTGCCCCCGAGCCGCGGTGGTCAGTCGGGAATCGACCGTCACCGCCGAGCATCCGGCCGTGGCCCGCTCGGTATTGACCAGAGCGACCACCTGGTCCTCCATGCTCGTGTTGGCGGTCTGGACCGTGGTGGTCTTGGTCTGGCTGGCCGCCGTCTTGGACGGGCTGGGCTTCGCGCTGGACGGCGCGGGCAGCGCGGGCTGCGTCGCGATCATCGCCTCGGGGTCGGGGCTGGCGGACGCGCTGGAATCGGATTGTCCGGGGGCCGGATGCATCGCCGCCACCGCGTCGGCCGGCGCGCCGATGATGGGGGAGCCTCGGCCGCCGGTCCCCGCCCCATCGGTGCCGAACACCCTGACGCTGGCGAGCATCACACCGCCGGTAATCGCGGCGACCGCCACAATGGCGGAGAGCATCGCAATCCGCCGATGACCGCCGGCCGGGTGCCCTCGCCTCGCATTCTGCGAATAGGACAAATCTGACCTCCAGTTTCGGGCCGTCGAAAGCTTACGGTGCGCTGCCTGCTGAAATGCGCCCAGGAGAGAGAATTTCAGGCGCATCTAAGCGAAATTTATAACCGGTAGACCGTCACCCCGAGCCATTCGGCTCGTTGGCTACTAACGGTGAATCCTCAGTAGCGGTGCTCACCCGACGTGTCCCCTGCACGTGCAACGAGAGCTGCGGACGGTACCCATATGACAGCCACACCCGGCAATGCACAACGGCACGCCCGGGCAGGACTGACCCGGGCGTTCGACTTGGCGCCCCCGACCGCCGGGCTGGTGATCCTCACGAGCCTGCTCACCGGTACGGAACGTCCGGCGCTCACCATCGGCCTGGCCGTCTGGATCGCGTCGGCCCGGCCGGTGGCGCGGATGATCCAGCTCGCGAGGGCGAGTTTCTCCGACCCGGACCGGAGGCAGCCCCGCTGGGCGCTCGCCTTCCTCGCCCTCGGCTCGCTGCTGACGGCGGTGGCCACGGTCGGGTCGGGCTTCGCCGAACTGCTCGCGCCGACGGCCATGGTGATGGAGGTCCGGCTACCGGTCGAGATTCCGAACGTGATGGTGTTCCTCGCGGCGATCGCGTTCCTGCCGGGGCTGATGCTCCTCCCGGGCACCACCCCGACGCTGCTGGGCCGGCTGCGCTGGGTGCTCGACGGCGCGGGCATCGGCATCTGCGTCCTGTTCACCATCTGGGTGCTGGTGTTCACCAACCTGGAACTGCTCGGGGCCGCGGTCACCGCGACGCTGGCCAGCAGCGTGGCGATCGGCATCGCGACGATCGCCGGGCTACGCGCCGCCAGACACCACTGGCGCCGGTTGACGGCCGGCATCGGGGTCGTCATCTCGATTGCCGGGTTGGCCGGGCTGACCATCACGCTGGATTTCCAGGCCCGGCCACCGTGGCTCTTCATGGTGGGCACGTTGCTGGCATCCGGCCCGAGCCTGGTCCGCATCGGCGCCACGGAGATCGCCAAGCAACCCAGCCAAACGATCTCCATCGAGGATGACGGCAGCTTCTCGATGTATCCCGTGCTGGCCATACCGCTGGGCGGCGGGATCCTGGCCGCTGGATACCACTTCCTCCAGCAGCGCGTCTTCGACACGACCTCGATCGTCCTGGGCATCGCCGGCGTGGCGCTGGTCGCGTTGCGGGAGGGGCTGGCCGCCCTCGACGTCCGCCGCTACGCCATACGGCTGGCGGCACAGCGGGCCCACTTCCGGTCGCTGTTCGCCGGTTCGACCGACGTCACGCTCGTGCTGGACGACGATCAGGTCGTCCGGTGGCAGTCGCCCGCCGCCGCCCGGTTGCTGGGTCTGTCCGACCAGGACGTCGTTGGCAGGTCCCTGTTTGCCCTGTTCCATCCGGACGACGCGGACCAGGTGGACGACCGGGTCGTGCGGGTCGCGCTGAGCGACGAAGCCGACGACCTCGCCGTCGGCGAGGCCCGGATGCGGGACGGCTTCGGGGGGTGGCGGCACATCGAGATCCGGATGACCGATCTGCGGACCAGTCCCGAGGTGGGGGCGATCGTCGCGCACATCCGCGACATCAGCGAGCGCAAGGAACTGGAGCTGTCCCTGCGCCAGGCGTCCTTCGCCGACCAGCTGACCACCCTGCCCAACCGGAGGGAGCTGCTGCGGTTCATCGCCCAGCGGCACGCCCCCGGGGTGGTCATGGCCTTCTGCCTCGACGGGGTCGAAGGCGTCAACGACGCCCACGGCCGGGAGGTCGGCGAGGCCGTGCTCGTCGAGGCCGCACGTCGCCTGCGGGACGGCGTCAACGAGGGCGACCTGCCCGTCCGCCTCGACGGCGACAAGCTCGCCGTGGTCACCGCCAGCGGTGCCGTCCAGGCCCAGATCATGGCGACCCGCCTGCTGACCAGCCTCGCCAACCCCTACGAGCTGCCGGGAACGACCGCGTACGTCGCGGCCAGGGCCGGCCTGGCGGAGCTGGAGCCCGACCGCGAGGACCGCATCGACGCCGATGACGCCCTGCGGTGCGCCGAGCTGGCCCTGCGCCGGGCCAGGCGCCGGGGGCGGGGAGGAGCCATCGAGTGGCATGACGCGTCCGTGGACGGCACCGTCCGCCGGCAGCTGGCGATTGAGCAGCAACTGCCGGGCGCCATCGCCCGGGGGGAGCTGGAACTGCGTTTTCAACCGATCGTCGACCTCATCCGGCTGGGCACGGTCGGGGCGGAGGCGGTGATCACCTGGCGGCATCCCAGCCTCGGTACCGTCTCCGCCAGCGAGCTGCTTCCGGTCGCCGAGGAGGTCGGGCTCGGACCGGAGATCCACGAGTGGGGGCTGCACCGTATCTGCCGGCAGCTGTCGGCCTGGCTGCACGACCACCGGGACCTCTGGGTGTCGTTCGACGTCTCCGCCGAGCAGCTCACCGGCCCGGAGTTCCTGGCGGCCGTCACGGTGGCGCTGGAAACGCACGGGGTTCCGGCGGCCAATCTCGCCGTCGAGGTCTCCGAGGCCGACCTGCACGCCCTGCCCAGCCAGTCACGTCGGCGGCACGGCGACCGGGTCGACCCGGCGGCCGATACCCGCGCCGAGGCGCTCGTGTCGGCCCTGACGGAGCTGCGGCAGCTGGGGGTGCGGGTGGCGCTCGACCATTTCGGCACGGAGACCACCTCCCTGCACCGCCTGCGCCTGCTCCCGGTCGATCTGCTGAAGGTCGACCGGTGCCTGGTCGCGGCGCCGGTGGACAGCACGGGGCCGGCGACGGCCCTCATCGATGTGATGGTGAAGTTCAGCCACCAGCTTGGCCTGGAGATCGCCGTGCAGGATCTGGAGGACGAGGGGGATGTGGAGGACGTCCGGGCGTCCGGGTGCCGCTACGGCCAGGGCCGGCCCTTCAGCGAGCCGCTGCTGGCCGAGCACTTCGAGGCGTATGTCGACAGCCACCGCGTGCAGCGGTTCTGAGCCGGCGAGACCGTCACCGGCCCAGAACCCGGGGTCAGATCTCAGCCACACGCCGCCCCGTTGAGGGCGATGTCACTGATCGTGGTGGACGTGCCGCCGGTCACGGTGAAGCCGATCGAGATCGAGGCGCCCGCGGCAAGACTCGGCGACCAGGTCGGTGCGGTGGCCGTCACCGTCGACCCGCTCTGGGAGACGGTGGCGTTCCAGCCGCTGCCGAGCGTCGCGTCGGCGGGCAGGGTCCAGGTGACCGTCCACGGGTTGACGGCTGCGGTGCCGGTGTTGGTCGCCGTCACCGTCGCCTGGAAGCCGTCGTCCCACGAGTTGTCCACCTCCACCGCCGCCGAGCAGCTCGCGGTGTCCGTCGAGGTCCCGGAGGTGCCGGTCGGGTCGCTCGATGTGCTGCCCACCGGGGGGATCAGGTACGGCTGGAGGATCGACTGCTTGTCCTGGTTGACGGTCACCCAGTCGTCCTGCACGATGCCGCCGGTGTCGCCAGAGTTCGGGTTCCACGACCAGTAGGTGAAGCTCATGCCGCTGCTGCCGCTGCCCATGTACTTCATCAGCTCGGTCAGCCAGACGGCGTCCTTGGGGTCGGCCAGGGTGCTGCCAAACTCACCGACCAGCACGGGGGCGATGTTCTCCTTGACCAGGTAGCCCCAGAAGCTGTCCCAGATGCCCGGCAGGTTGGCCGGGTAGGTCGGGTCGTCGAACCAGTCCTGGTGGTACACGGAGATCGCGTAGTCATGGGCGGAGTAGACGAGCTTCCTGCTGTCGCTCAGGCGGACGGGATAGTCCCTCGCCCCGGACAGGTTCCCGCCCCACCAGCCACAGGGCTCGTCGGGGATGTCGTCCCAGATGTTCGCGTTGCCGCCGCTGAGACAGCTCACGCCCTCGACGACGATCAGCCAGTTGGGGTTGGCCGACAGCACGGCGTTGCCGCCGCGCTCGGCGGCCAGCCGCCAGTCGCGGGCTTCGTCCCCGCAGCCCCAGCAGGCTCCGGTGCCGTCGGGTTCGGTGGCCTCGGCGTGGGGCTCGTTGTGCAGATCGATGCCGATGACCGTCGGGTTGCCGGCGTACCGCCTGGCCAGCAGCTGCATGTTGGCGATCCAGGTGGCCTCCGAGACCGTCGACGTGTACCACAGCGGGGACTGGCTGCCCGAGTCTGGCCGATGCCGGTCGAGCAGGATGCGCATGCCCTTGGTCCCGGCGTAGTCCACGACCCTGTCGAGGATCTCCAGCGGGCTCAGGCCGATCAGGTCTGGGTTGACGTAGTCGTTGATGCCGGTGGCCAGGGCACCGGACTTGAGCGCGTCGTCGCTGTAGGGCACCCGGATCGTGTTGTACCCCAGCTCGGCCATGTGGTCCATCATGGACTTCCAGGTCACGCTGGCCCACAGCCCGTGGAAGGTCTTGTTGTCGGTCTCCATACCGAACCAGTTGAGGCCGGTCAGGCGGACGGTCGCGCCGGTGGCGTCAACCAGGTGCGTGCCACTGGCGCTGAGGTAGCCGGTGCCGGTGCCACCGGTCGCCGCCGCGGCCGTACCACTGGACATGGTGACCGCGACAGCGGCACCGGCCAGCGCGAGAACGAGGGTGGTGAGACCACCACCCAGACGAATCAACCCGCGTTTTCCGCTCATGGACATGCTCCTGTGGGGTGAGGGCTCGGGGCGTAGCGCGCGGCACAGCAGGGCTGGTCGAAGCGCTCGCCCGGATGCCAGCGTCTCGCATCGATCGACGGCTGCCAACACCTCACCCCGCGGGGGCTGCCCGTTCGGCGTCGACCTGCCGATTCAGCCCCCGGACCAGGAAAAGATCAGAAACTTTCAGCACCACCGACGCTCACCCGACGCGATCCTCGCTGGGAACGACCTCCCCGAGGGCGGCCTCGGGCACGACAGGCACCCTTGACATCGATGACTCGGTATTTCTACGGTCCGCCTAGTGAAACGGTTCAGCGATGTGGTTAGCCCCGCGCGGGCGCCGCCGGAGGGAGCAACCGATGAGCGGCCGTATTCCGCGAGCCAGAATCATCGCCGCCACCGCGGTCAGTTTGGGGCTCGCCGTGATGTTCGGAGTCGTCGCCCTCCCCTCGGCACGGGCGGCGTCGGTGTCGGTGTCGAGCTTCGTCGAACGCTGCGACATCCACTTCTGCGTCGACGGCGCCACCTACTATTTCGCGGGCGCCAACACCTACGACGTGTTCACGTTCGGCGGCAGCTACGGCGACACCGAGACGGAGTACATGAGCAAGGACCGCATCGACGCCCACTTCGCCCAGTTGCAGGCCGACAAGGTCAGCGTCCTGCGGCTGTGGATGTTCAGCCACGAGAGCTGGCACGGTTTCGAAACCGCCGAGGGTGAATACAACGAGCAGCAGTTCGCCCTCTTCGACTACGTGATCGAGTCCGCCAAGGCACACGACGTCCGGCTCATCCCGGTGTTCGAGAACTACTGGGAGGCGTACGGGGGCATCGACACCCGACTCGAATGGGAAGGGCTCTCGGGCGGCCATCCCGGCAGGGCCGCGTTCTTCGACAAGACCCGCTGCCCGGGGTGCTTCACCCAGTACAAGAACTACGTTGATTATGCCCTGAACCGAACGAATCATTACAGCGGCGTTCAGTACAAGGACGATCCCACGATTTTCGCGTGGGAACTGATGAACGAGCCTCGCTACCAGGACCAGAGCGCCGAGGAGAACACCTCCGGCGCGACCCTGCGCGCATGGGTCGACGAGATGGGCGCCTACGTCAAGGGCATCGACGCCAACCATCTGCTGGGCACCGGTCTTGAGGGGCACGAGAGCCGGTACGGCTTCGGCGGTGACGAGGGCAACCCGTTCGTCGCCATCCACGACTCGCCGTACATCGACTTCACCTCCGCCCACCCGTACACCACCGAGGAATGGGCCAATCTCGACATCGAGCAGACGAAAGCCCTGATCCGGGCCTGGATCGCCGATTCCCACGAGGTCGTCGGCAAGCCGTTCTTCATGGGCGAGTTCAACTTCAAAAACGTCGATCGGTCGGCCTGGTGGTCGGAGATCTTCGACGACTTCGAGGCCGCGGACGGGGACGGCAGCGCGTTCTGGTGGTACCTCGACCCGGCCAACACCGCTAGCGACAACTACAGCGTCAAGCCCGGGGCCGCCGAACTGGCGGCGTTCCGCGACCACTCGGCGGCCATGATGGCCAAGAGCGGCCTGCCGCCGACCTCGACCAGCCCGAGTGCCAGCCCCAGCCCGAGTGCCAGCCCCAGCCCGAGTGCCAGCACCGTGCCGGACGGCACCTGCTCTGTGGCCTATGCGATCAACGACTGGGGATCGGGCTTCGTCGCCGACGTTACGATCAGCAACCTCACGACGACCGCCGTCAACGACTGGACCCTCGCCTTCACGTTCGCCGGTGACCAGTACATCGGCAACACCTGGAACGCCGTCGTCACCCAGTCGGGCACGGCGGTGACGGTGACCAATGCCGGGTGGAACGCCGCCATCGCCCCGTCGGAGTCGGTCGCGTTCGGCTTCCAGGCGACCTACAGCGGCGCCAACGCCGCTCCGACGACGTTCACGCTCAACGGATCCGCCTGCACCGTCGGGTAGCCAACGAGGTCAGTCCAGATCAAGGCGACAATAGGGATCACGAACCAGGAGGGCCGCGATCCGATCGCTCTCGACACTGCTGCCGTTCCGCTCGTCAAACCTCCGGATGATGGTTGTGAAACGATCCTCCAGGTGCGCCAGCACGTCTTCCAGCGTCATCCCCGAAGATCCGGTCCTGGTATCCGCACCAGACACCGGGAGCAGGACATCGTGGTGCCCCATCGCGGCCAGACGTCGAAGCATCATCACCGCGCCGACGAGGAAGTCGCGGTGCTCCTCGTCCAGCAGCCATCCGGCGTGTCCCGACAGTATCTCCAGGCCGCGGGCCTCGTTTCCGGTGAGCGCCGCGAACTCCAGGTGCCGACCGACGACGTGTTGCAGGTTCCGATTACCGCGAACCATCGGGTAGCCGCGAAGGTGGTTGGTCTTCGCCTCCTCCCAGCGGCCGAGACGGGTCAGCGGGAGCAGGGAGTAGCTCAGCGTGGATCCACCACGAATGATTTCTGATTGAGATCATCTCGAATATGAAGATGCCCTCTGAGCTGGGAGAATAGGTGTTGCGAAGACACTATCCAGCCAGTCCGAGAGGGCACCAGTACG
>JABDRL010000311.1 GCA_013041765.1 Dactylosporangium sp.
CCCACCAGCAGCCACAGGCCGGTGACGGCCAGGACGCCGCCGATGGCCGCTCGCGGGTCAATGCCGAGGGACACCGCACGGGCCCGGTCCCGCGCGCGAACGCGGTTACTGGCCAGGTAAAGGGCAACCAACTGGCATGAGTCGGCAGCCACCGAAGCCATGATCGCGCCAGATACCCCGAAGCCCGCCTGGATCAGCAGAATCCCAACGCTGATCCTGATGACCGTCCCGGCTATCGCGATGGTCCCGACGACCGCGAACTTGCCCTGCCCGCACAGCCAGCCCCACGGGACCACGATGGCCACCGGGAACAGGCAGTACAGTGCCAGCCAGCAAATCGGCCAGATGGAATCGAGTCGGAGAAACCCCTGAAGTAGCGGAGCCGCCGCCAGCATGGCTATCGCGCAGATAGCTCCGGCTCTCCGGAAGCGGCCGAACGCGGCGGTGCCGTCGACCAGGCGGCCGGACTCGACGATCCGGGCCGTCCGGGCGGTGATGAGGGTCTGGACTCCACCGGCCGGAACCGTGACGAGGACCATCAACGCCAGCAGGGAGCCAAAGGCCCCGTACTCCGCCGGCCCCATCAGGCGGCTGACGATCACGTGGAACCCCATGTTGCCCACGCCTACCGCCGCCAGCGCAAGCATGAACCAGAATCGGCCCAGATCGACCGGGGATGGCAGCGATCTGAGTCTCATGAGGCCACAGCCTACAGCCGCATAAGCCTCATACCTTACATATCATCGCCATTAGCTCGATTGCTGCCGCATCGGTTCGGCCGGCGCCTCGCTCCGCGCCGAAGCGCCGGAAGCAGCAGCACCCCGAGAACACCGCCGCCGGTCCCGATGGATGCGACCAGCGCCGCCCGAGCCCACCGTTGAGGCCGGTACTCGATCGTGATGCTGGCCTCCCCCGAGCCCGTGACCAGCCATCCGTTGGCGTAGCCGTTCACCCGAAGGTGGGTTGCCCGCCAGCCGGGCGGCAGGCCACGAAGGCGCCATCCGCTCGCGTACGACTCGGCGAGGGTGAGCACGAACGAGCCCTCCGCATGGCGGATGTCGGCGGTGTACGCGTCGACCGACGCCTTCCGAAGATCAAGGGTCGGACCGGCTGGCAGCTCGACATCGACCTCGCCGACCACCACCGAGGCGGTCACGGCCCGGGTGAGCCGGACATCGCGGTACGCCACGGTCGTCGATGTACCGGCCTGCCCATCGGCGTACACGTAGACGGCCAACCGCGTGGTCCCCGGTTCGGGGCTGACCACGCCGCTGAAGTGTTGCCAGTCGCGGCCGGAGGCCATCGCTGGCAACTCCGCGCACCGGTTGGGGCCTTCCTGCCACAGGCAGACCCGGGCGCTCCGGCCGGACACGGTCTTGTAGTCGAAACTCAGCAGGTGGTCGCCCGACGCCGAGAAAGCGCGATCAGCGGTCTTCGCGCAGGCGGTTCCCGAGCCGACGGACAGCTCGAACGAGCCGTCCCGGCGGCGGGTCACCGGGACGTTCGACGGCGGCGGGCACCCGTACAGCGGGCTGGCCGGCTCGGGAGCGAAGCTCGCCCGCTCGATCCGGATCTGGTGCTGGCCGGCGGCCAGCGGGCGCACCACCGGCGGCGCCGGGCTGGCGGTCAGCACCGCCTCCCCGATGACGTCGAGTTCCTCGACCTGGGCATCCCGGTACTCCACCGCGACGTCATCGTCCGCGTAGAGATGCAGCCGCTGTCCCTGATCGTCGGCGCCCGTCCGAACCGTCGCCGTGTACCTCCGCCAATCCGCGCTGTGTTCCAGCGCCGGCAGGTCCGCACACCGCTCCGGTTCGCCCAGCACCAGGCAGAGGCCGGCGGAGCCGTCCCCGCCCGTTCGGTAGCGCAGCGAGACGCGGTATACCCCGCTGCCGCCGGCGGTCGCACGCACGCTGCCCCAGACGCAGGACCGCCCGGCCACGACGTCGAGTCCGACCGTGCTGTCGCAGTCGTGGCTCGTGGCGAGTTCCCCCAGCAGGTTCGGCCCCCCGGGCGCCGTCGCGTACACGCCGACCCTCGTGCCCGATGCGATCGGTACCCGCGCGTCGAGCGGCTGGGGATGGCCATCGACCACGAGCGCGGCGGGGTCCCCGCGGCTCAGCGGGATCTCCAGCGGTGCCCTGGCCGGCGCGGGCCGCCCGTCGACCCAGAGGGTTTCGGCGTCGGTCAGGGTCAGTCGCGGGCCGCCGTCCCCGTCGCCACCCGTGACGGCGGCCCGGTAGCTGCCCGCGCTCGCCCCGGATCGGGTGATCTGATACGAACCGGACCGCGCAACGTGCAGGTCCATCGCGGCGGGCAGGTCGACGGTCCGCCAGTTGAGTCCGGAGACTGGGACGCCCGTATTCGTGGTGGTGGCCGCGTCGTCGTCCGACCGGGCCGTGATGCCGGGTGTCCCCTCCGCCCCGACGCTGACCAGCTGACGCTGTACCCGCAGCGGGCCGGGGTGGCCGGCATACGTGTACAGGTTCCCTACCGTGTCCCCCGCGGCGGACGAGACCCCGGGCACCTGCCGCAGCGTCGCCTCGATCTCATCGGTCCCCGCCGCGGGCTTGAGGTACGGCGTGACCCGCAGATCGTGGCGCACCAGCAGGTGGCTGACCCCCAGGGTCCGCAGCCAGCCGTCGACATCTCGGGGGTCCCCGGTAACCAGCGCGGTCTGCACGTTCGAGAGCAACGCCGTCACCCCCGGCCGGTCCCGGAAATAGCCGCCGGGGAGCTGGTTGAGAACCGGCCGGTGGATCATCTGGGCCGGCACGGTGTCCACACCGTAGTACCCCCAGTCCGTGCTGATCTGGTAGTACGGATCCAGCGGCAGCACCAGCACCTTTCCCACCGTCGGATCCGCGTTGATCCGGTCGGCCAGGCGTTGCCAGGCCTCGGGAACCGCGATACGCCCGCTGTTCAGCGATTGCCGGTCCCGGGGCGCCACCTCTCCCGTCCACAGCGGCCATGGATACGCCAGGGTCGCGGCCGAGACGGACACGATCGCGGCCAGCATGGCGCGCCGGCGCGGCCGGGAGCGGGACGCGACGAGGTCAATCAGCCGTTCCACGGCGAGCGCCGCCAGGCAGGCGTAGGCCAGCAGGAGCAGCACCCCCAGCTTGCTCATGGGTTCGCGAAACAGCCACAGGCCCGGCAGGTGGTCGAACAGCCACAGGTTGACCGACCCCAGCGGAGGATGCACCCCCTTGCACAGCACAGCCAGCACCACGATCGCCAGGGTGAGCAACCATGCGGCGATTCGCCGGGGCCGGTCCGCGAGCACCACCCCCAGCAGGGCCAGGGTCAGGGGCAACCAGCGCAGCATCCGCCCGATCCCGGTGTCCACCCGCGCCGCGTACGGGTAGTACTCGGGCCGGTCCCACCCCCAGTGGGCGTTCAGCGTCAGCACGTTGCCGATGCTCGACCGGAGCTGGGTCCAAGCCCATCCGGCGATATCGGTCTCCGCCGCGAACACCACCCCACCGTCGGTCAGCATCGTGCGGCAGTAGGGCAGCAACCACCACAGGTTCAGCAGCACCGCCCAGGGCGCGGCCCGACCGAGCAGCACCAGGGCGCGCCGGATGCCCGCGGGCCCGGCGAGCGGCCACGCCAGGAAGGCGGTGGCGATCACGACGCCGGCGGTCAGCGCCACCAGTGGCGGGTTCTGTGCCAGGTAGGACGCGGGCAGGGTCGCCACGGCGAAGAGCGGCGGTGGCACCCGGCGGCCCCGGCTCGCCCGCAGCACCAGGCCGGTGAGCAACCCCACCAGCCCGACGGCCAGAGCCGGCAGGATGTTGGGGTAGGAGACGAGCAGAAAGACGTTGAACGCCCCGAGCAGCCCGGCGACGGCGCGACCCAGCGGATTGGCCACCCACGCGCCGGCCAGGTACGCCGCGCCGAACGCGGCCAGTCCGGCCACCAGCGCGTACAGCGCGTGCTGGGCGACGGTCGGCGACAGACCACCGAGCCGGGCCGCGGCCAGCAACCCGACGTCCAGGGCCTGGCAGATCGCGTACGACGTCGATCCGGCCCCGGTGAGCTGGTGGTTCCAGCTGCTGGTGAGCTCGCCGGCGAGGTTTGCCCGCAGGTACGGGGACACATCCCCGGAGGCGAAATGGTGCCCCGGCGAGAACCACGTCGTGGTGACCGCCGCGGCGGTCACCACAGGCAGCCCGTACCCGACCGCGTGCCTCGGCGGTACCCGCGACGCCCAGCGCACCGACCCGCTCCACACCGATCGGGCCAGCGCCCGAATTCCGTGTTTCCCCGCCACCTCCCTACCTCTGGGAATGCTGCGCGTAGTGCGCACCCAGCAGGGAACTGATCCGGTCGAGCACGATCGTGGCGACGCTGTCCCAGTCCTTGGCCCCGCCCCGCCACCCTGTGGTTGCCGGTGACTGGGTCCAGCGGGGCAGCCCGGCCGCCAGGCCGTCCGCCAGGGCTGCGGGATGTGGCTGCACCAGCACGCCCCCCGCCGCGGGAATCGAGTCGCTGAGGCCCGGCCGGTCGTAGCCGATCGTCGGTGTGCCCATCGCGGCGGCCTCGTCGACGACCAGTCCCCAGCCTTCCCTGACCGAGGTCATGACCAGGACATGCGCCCGGGCGAGGAGTTCGTCACGGTGCTCCCGGTCAACCTTGCCGAACAGCCGGACGCCCGCCGGTGCGTCGCGGGCCAGTTCGGCGTGTTGCGGTCCGTCCCCGATGAACCACAGCTGGGCGTCGGGGACCCGGTCCCGCAGCAGGCAGAACGCGTCCAGGGCGGCTCGCGGCCGCTTGTTCGCCGCCAGCCGGCCCAGGAACACCATCGTGGGCCGGGTCTCTCTCGGCACGGCCGGGCGCTGCCGCCAGGTGACCCCCTCGGGAATGAGCCTGACGTCGCGCAGCCCCACCTCGGCGAGGGAGGACCTGCTGGACTCGGAGACCGTGAGCACCGGTGAGTCCCGGTAGGTGCGCAGCCACATCGGTTCGAGAACGAACCTGCCGAGCAGCGCCACCGGCAGCGGCATCTCGCGGAACCACACCTCGCGACACAGCTGATGGATGATCGCGATGACCGGTACGTCGCGGACCCAGGTCGCGCAGCCGAACGGTTTGGTGTTGACCGCGTCGATGACCACGTCGAAGCGGCCCCGGCCCTGCCTGCGGTAGTATTCCCGCGCCGCGCGGTAGACCCCGAGGCGACCGCCCTGTCGAACGACGGTGACTCCCCCGATCACCTCGGTCGCCGGACGCCCGGCCACCGCGGAGCAGAAGAGGGTCACCCGGTGTCCGGACGCGACCCAGCGCCGGGCGATCTCCTCCACGTACACCTCGGCACCGCCCGCCGCGGGATGGGCCAGGTCTTTCCAGTTGAAGATGAGGACGCGCACCTAGATCTCCCAGCGGTCGTATGTCCCGAAGACCCGCACCCGCCACGCCACAGCGACGGTATCGGCGAGCATGCGCCAGACCGTCGCGGCACTGACCGTGGACGGTCCGACGCGATGCAGCCGAACCGGCGCGGGCAGCAGCCGCCGGTACCCCAGGCGGTGGGCTATCGCCAGCAGCTCCAGATCGAAGACGAAGCCGTGCTCGATCGTCCGGGGAAGGACATCGGCCAGGAGTTCCCTTCGGAACACCTTGATGCCGACCTGGGTCTCGTGGATCCGCAGTCGCGGAAACAGGAGTCGCACCAGCATCCGGTAGCCCACGGAGTACAGCTGACGGAGACCCCCCACCCCATGATCCACTTCGGACAGGGGATGAAACTTCGCGCCGATGACGCCATCGGGCTCATACAGCCGCATCAGTGCGAAGAAGGACACCCACAGGCCGGGGTCAAGATCCCCATCCGCATCGATAAACCCCAGATAACGACCACGGCCCTCCCGCAGACCCAGGCGCAACGCGGCACCCTTGCCAGCGTTGGAGGGAAGCGAGAAGCGTCGCACCGTGGAGGGATCCAGGTCCTCGATCGTCGCGGCACTACCATCCGTACAACCATCCGAGACCGCGATAATCTCAAATGTCATATCGACATCGCGCAATACCGCAAGAAGCTTCAACACGTTCGCCCGGAGCGTGCCTCCGGGGTTGTAGAACGGCACCACAACGGTCAGGTCCACCGGGCACGCCTGCACCGACGCCAGCGGGTTGACGACCTCCGGGGAACCGGACCGCCCGAGTGCGCCGCCGCGACCCGCCAGGGAATAGCCGGGGGACCGACGCCGCACCGCCCCGGCTATCAGCATCATGCACACCGATTCCCCGCACAGCGAAACGGCGACCGTCTCGGTGGTGCCGCTGCCCCCCGCGGCGGACAGGCTCACCAGCCCGATTCGGACGACAACGACCCCGCAGGCGGCGCCCCCAGCGATGAGCAGCCGGTGCGCGGACCGGGCGAACGGTCGCCCGAGCCGAACGGCCAGCGCGGCCTCGACCGCAGTGGCTGGCATCGCGAGGATGGTGACGACGACGAGCAGCGAGGCGAGGGTCTCGCGGGCCGCGCCCCCCAGCGCCCGGCTCGCCACCAGGTGACAACCGAAGCTACCGGCACCGACCAGGGCATGAAAACCAAGGAACGCCACGATCGACGTCCGATTCAACAATCTCAACGTATGCGTGTCCATCGCTGACCGGGTGCAAACTGGTTTCTGCACCCGGTCAGCGAATACCACCGCGTTAGCGGTCATTCTCGCTCCAGCTATCGACTTCGACCTTCACGAACAGACCGGTCTTTCCAAAATCAGCTCTCGAGCGGGAACCCGTTTGCCACTGCGACCGTCTTCTGCCGCCGCCGGTGGGAAACCAGCACCAGGAAGACACCAGCGATGAGTAGCAGCGAGCCGGTCACGGTCCACATGACGATCGAACGCCCCGTCGTGGCCAGACCCGACGAGTCGTCAGCGGCCTCCACCGTGAAGGAGAGCTCCAGGACGCTGGTCCCGCCGGCCGCCGCGGCCCCCGTGGCCGTCAGGGAATGCTCGCCCGCGGAAAGCCCGCTCGGAATCGTGACACTCGCACTGATCGAACCCGCGCTGGTCGCGGTCACGTCCATGAGGTGTATCGGGTCGCTGTTCGCATCTATGGAGACCGACGTCCCCGGTTCGAAGCCCTCGCCCGAGACCGTCACGGACTCCCCTGGAGCCAGAGTCCCTGACTCCAGCGTCAGCGTCCCAGTGGTCTCATACGCGCCAGCAGGTACCGCGATGAGACCCGACAGCAGCAACGTCAGCGGGACGAGGAGCACGCGGCGGAGCAAGAGCCTCGGGAAACCACGCAACCGCTGCCTCGCGCCACCGCCGTCCCCGCGTGGACGTCCACGTGATGACTGCATGCTTCAACTCACCGTCTTTCGTAGCAATACGGACATAAACAATAAATGACTCTACAGCATCTCCCGATCGCTCAGTCACGTAATCGCTACTGCCGAATCACCTTCGGTGGGCTCTGACCCGCAGCAGGCCACCGGCCCCCCACCACAGCGCGATCAGGACCGCGACGGCCAACGACCCGTACCGGGCGGCGCTGGCGTACCGGTTCGGTCCGTAGGCGACGGTCAGGGACGCGTCACCATGACCGGTGATCACCCAGCCAGCGGCGTAGCCGTACGCGGTGAAACGCTGGGCCGACCAGCCACGGGGCAGTCCGTCCAGGCGCCAGCCGGGCGCGGCGGCCTCGGCGAGCACGAGGTTGAAGCGTCCGGTCGCGCCCTCTGCCGACACCCGAAAGTCCGAAACCCCCCGCTGGACGACGGACAGGGTCGGCGCTGGCGTCGGGGGGATCGCCCGGTCGACCCGCACGACCGAACCGGTATCAGGGATGAGGGTGGGGTTGCGGAACTCGACGACCGTGCTGGGAGATTCCTGCCCGTCCGCGTAGAGGAACAGCTCAAACGATCGGGTACCGGCCTCGGAACGAATCACCGTCGACAGCCGCGTCCAGTCGCCGCTCTCGGTCAGACCTGGCATCGGCACGCAGCGGTTGGGACCGACCTGCCAGAGACAGATCCGGGGCGCCCGGCCCGCCACCGTCCGGTAGCCGAGCTCCAGCCGATACTGGTCACCGATCGCCGCCGGAGCCGTGAGCGTCACACAGGCGATATCGACCGGAGCGGTGAGCCGGACGACACCCTCGCTCGGGTTCTCCAGCCGCAGACCGCGCTCGGCTGGAAGCCTTCCAGTGACGTTGTCGCAGTTGCCCAGGGCGCCGGGACCGTGAAAGGTCGTCTGCGGGACATCCTGCCGAACCACCAGGGAATGGTCGCCCCCCGACAGCTGGCGGTCGGCGACCGGGGCTGGGGGCGGGGTGAGCGGGCGCTCGGACAGCTGGCGCAGCGGATCCACCCGGATGTCCTGGTAGTCGACCACGGTGCGGTCCGAGCCGTCGCCATCGGCGTACAGGAACAGCGACACCTGCCCGGCTTCGGGAGCTATCCGCACCGCGAACTGATCGGTCAGCCAGCCCTCCCCGACGGCGAGATCCGGGGTGTCCAGACAGCGACCCAGGTCTTCCTGCCACAGGCACATCCGCGCCGGAGACCCGGACAGCACCCGATGATCGAACCGCACCAGGTACACGGCCTCGGTATCCTGCCGCGCGAGTGGCGCCGAAACGCACGCCGCATGCGACTGCGCGGCCAACCGGATCGTGGAGGTGTTCGGGTAGTCCAGCGCGAGCTTCGGATCGTCCGTGTCCGTCCGGGCGCAGTCCCCAAGCGGCCCGAAGTCACCCAGCGCAGCGCCCTCCGCCGGCACATACTGGGTCAGCGTGTTCTGCTCGGAGAGTCGAACGTACTGCCCCGCGGAGGGGGCCGTCATCAGCCGCCCGTTGACCGCGATCGTCTCCGCGCGCGGGTCCAGCGACTCGGTCAGGAGCGGCCGGCCGGGCAGTTCCGTGCCGTCAACGGCCACGCTCCCGACGTCGACCATGCGCAACGTCGAGGACCTCGACTTTCGTACAATCTCAGCCCTAAAAATAGGTGACTGCGCATTATGGGAGATTTTGTACTGTTCTTCTTCTCGGAGGGAGATGGTCCCATCGCCCCCGGCCCGCCAGACCGCCTCGTCGCCGGCAATCCCCCGGTCGCTCGTCGCCACCGACCCGGCGGTCAACGCGAGCCCCTCGTGGGAGCCGGGGTCGCCGCCGACCACTGAGGTCAAACCGTTGTACGCGGCAACGGCACCGATCGCGCCCGGAACCTGGTACACGTCCGCGACCGGGTAGTGGCCGGTGCGCACCAGCAGCGCGTCGGCGGCCTGGCGCAGCGCATCGACGCTGGCCGGTGCCGCGACGGCGGAGGGCAGGACGACGAGGTCGTCCCGGATGATGACCTGCCCGATGCCCAGCGCGCGCAGCCCGCTTTCCACCGCCGGCCGGTCGCCGGCCAGCAATGCCGACTCCACCCCGCCGATCAGGGCGTTCGCGCTGCCCGCGGCCCGCATGTAGGCGCCGGGGAGCTGCTTCACCACCGGCCTGGACATGAGCTGGGTCGGGATCACGTCGGTACCGTGGTAGCCCCAACTCGTGGTCACCTGGTAATAGGAGTTCAGCGGCAGCACCAGCACCTTGCCCGGAGCCGACGACCCGTCGACCGCGGCGGCGACGTCGTACCACTCGGAGGGGATCCGCACGTGCGAACTCGGGAGCACGGGTTTCTTGTCCGGGACGACGGCACCCGTCCACAGCGGCCAGGGGTAGCCGACCGCAGCCACCGCGAGCAGGCCCACCCCCAACCGCATGATGCGGTTCGTCGTGGGGCGACCGCGAAACGCCAGCATCCGATCGATGGCTATGGCCGCCAGCGTCCCGTAGCAGAGCACCAGCACCACGGACAGCTTCATTGCCGGGTCGCGCAGCAGCCACATCCCGGGCACGTGGTCGTACAGCCAGCGGTTCATGGGTCCCAGCGGGGGGTGCAGACCAGTCCCCACCGCGACCGACACCACACACAGCGCGCTCAGGGCCCACGCCAGCCGCCGGTGCGACCGGCGGGCCAGGAACACCCCTCCGAGCGCCAGCGCCGGCAGTGCCCAGCGCAGCGCCGACCGCCACCACTGCTCCATGGCCGGCCGGAACGGGTAGTAGTCCAGGTACTCCCAGCCCCAGTGCGAGGTGAGGGTCGCAACGTTGGCGAGCGACGACCGGGCGTGCGTCCAGGACCACTGGAGGACGTCGGTTCTCGCGGAAAGCTCCAAACCGGCCAATCCATCGATGGTCATGCCGTAAGGAACCATCCACCACAAATTAAGCAGAAGTGCCCATGGGGCAGCCCGGAGCAGCAACATCGATGCCCGTTTGGTCGCTCCCCGGCCCATGACCGCCCGGGCCGCGACCGCGGCACCCACCACGACAACCACGAGAACGGCCAGGAGCGGCGGATTCTGCGACAGGAAGGATGCCGGCAGCGTCGCCGCCGCGAACACCGTCCCTCGCACCCGCCGGCCCGATCCGGCCCGCAGCGTCATCCCCAGCAGGACGCCGATCATGCCGATGGCGAGCGCTGGCAACGGGTTGGGGTGATTGACCAGCAGATACGCATTGAACGCCGCGATCAGTCCCGCCGCGACCACAGCCCAGGTCCGCCGAATCCAGGTGGCCGCGAGATACGCCCCCCCAAAGGCCGCATAGCCCCAGATCAGGGCGTAGAACAGGTATTGTGCCGTGGCTGCGGACAACCCGACAATGCTGGCAAGACGCACCAGCACCACATGAGGCACCAGCACAATCGCATACGAGGCTGATCCGGCCCCCGTCAGCTGGTGATTCCACAGGGAGGTCAGCTCCGCTGCGGTGTTCTCCACCTCGAACGGCGCCACGTCCCCGCTGGCGATGAACGATCCGCCTTGCACCCAGGTCAGGGTGACCAGCATCGTGACCAGCACGGGAACGCCATAGGCGAACACCCGGGAACGCCGGATCTCCCGCCAGCGGAGGCCCATCCCCGCGCCCCGGACCGCCCCGACCACGACGGGGACAAGCCTCGTCACCGGGGGGCTGGCGCGGGCATACCCGCGGCGCAGTGCGCCCCCCAGGGCGGTGGCCGCGGGAACCAGCGGCCGCGCAAGCGCCGAGGT
>JABDRL010000341.1 GCA_013041765.1 Dactylosporangium sp.
GTACATCGGCGATGTTGCGGCCATCGAGTACGAGCGGGTGCTCACCAAACGGTCGGAGATGCGCCGTACGCCACCGGACATTCTGATCACCAACTACAAGATGCTTGACCTGCTGCTCCAACGCGCCGACGACCTGCCGCTGTGGGCCGATGCCGACCTGGCCTACGTGGTCCTTGACGAGTTCCACACCTACGACGGCGCGCAGGGCACCGACGTGGCCATGCTGCTGCGGCGGCTGGCGTCGGTGGTGGCCGGCGGGAGCGCCGACCGTCCGCTCGGCACGATCTGCCCGGTCGCCACGTCGGCCACGCTGGGCTCGGCCCGGCATAGCGCGGACCTGACCGAGGACATCCGCGCGGTGGCCGAGCAGGTCTTCGGCACCGCCTTCGACGAGGACTCGGTCGTGGGCGAGGACCGGTTCCGCCCGGAGGAGTTCATCGGCGAGGTGGACTACGGGCTGCCGATTCCGCACCCGAGGGACCTGGCTGCCATCGAACCGGACGCGCTGCCGGCCATCGCGGCGGCTGTGCTCGGTAGCCGGGACACCAGCGGTGCGGTGCTCGGCCGGCGGTTGCGCCGGCACAAGCTGACCCAGGCGGTCCTCGCGGTGCTCGATGGCCGCCCGCGCACGCCTGAGGAGATTCTGGAAATCCTGCCCAGGCGCGGCGCTGGGCCGGACTGGGGTGAGACCTTCAAGAAGGAGCCGCAGGTCGCGGCGGCCGCTCTGGCACGGTTCATCGCGCTGCTGTCGCAGGCCCGCAATCCGGATCGTCCGCAGCGACCGTTGCTTGCCATCGAGGGGCATCTGTGGGTGCGGCACGTGTCGCGCCTGCTGCGGGCCGTGGCCGAGCGGCCGGCGTTCGGCTGGTACGGCGAGCCGCCGCGTGACCCGGACATCCAGCCAGCCGAGGTGGACCTGGTGGTGGCCGATCGGCGGCAGGCGCTCCTGCCGGCCATCCATTGCCGCCACTGTGGACGATCGGGCTGGTCGGCGTACTCGCCGGAGCGTGACCCGCAGGAGCTCAACACGGATCCGGACCGTATCTACCGGGCCGGCACCACCCGGGAGAAGTGGCGGGTGCGGTCGTTCATCGCGGCCACACCCACCGAGGTCGCCCGGGTGCGGCGCGGGCTGCTGGTGCTGGAGGCGGGACAGCGGATCCGGCCGTTCAACCCGACACGCGACGGCGGTGTGGCGCAGTTGGACAACGGCGTGTTTGTGCTCGGGAACCTGTCCGACAGCGCCGCCGCGGAGAACGACCGCTGCCCGGCGTGCGAGACCGACCAGGGCATCCGGTACATCGGTGCGGGGCTGGCGTCGTTGGCGTCGGTGGCCGTGACACAGCTGTTCACCGGCGGGGAGTTGGCCGAGCGGGAACGCAAGACGCTGCTGTTCAACGACTCGGTGCAGGACGCGGCGTACCGGGCCGGGTTCGTGGCCAGCCGGGCGTACACCTTCTCTCTGCGCGCGTTGCTGGCCGCGCAGCTCGAACCGGGCCAGCCGACCGACCTCAACGAGGTCATCGCCCGGGTGATCGGCGCCGCCGCCGACCCCCGGACACTTGCCACGGTGGTACCGCAGGATCTACACGACCGGCCGGGCGTGGACGCGTTGCTGGCCGGGGAGGAGACCGGGTCGCCGGCGGTGTGGCGGCTGATCGCGCAGCGGCTGGCGTTCGCGACCGTCATGGAGTGCGGTCTGCGTGCCCGCCCCGGGCGGACGCTGGAGCTGACCCGGACGGCCGCGGTCGAGGTGGCGCTGGACGACCCGGCGGCCATCGCGGCGCTGTGCCGCGACGTGCTGACCGCGTCGCCGGTCCACGGGCTCGACGTCTTGCCCGTGGCCGAACGATTCGAGCCGCATGTGCGGGGGCTGCTGGAGCGGCTGCGCACCCAGGGCGCGGTGCGCCACGACTGGTACGCCGGCTACCTGCGCTCCGGCGGGCTGCGCTGGCAGATCTGGGGTGGGCGCCCCGACGGGATGCCGGCCTTTCCACGCGGGCTTGCCGCGCCTCGGTTCCTCAGTGTCGGGCCGGCGCCGAGCAAGTCGCAGTTTCAGGGGATCGGCCGGGATTCGTGGTACGCCGACTGGACCTCCCGCTGCCTCGGTCTGACAGCTGACGACGCCATGGTGTACCTGGAGCGGCTGCTGCCGGCCCTTGCCCACGCTGGTGTGCTCGCGCAGGGCACCACCGACGTCGGCAGCGCGAAGATCTACGGTCTGCAACCCGGGCACCTTCAGGTGACCCTGCTGGACCCGGAGCAAGCCGTGGCCGCCGGCATCGCCTGCGACACGTGCGCGTGGCAGCAGACCACCCACCCCGACCGGGTCCCCGGGTGGGTGGGGCAGCCGTGCCGGCAGTACCGGTGCACCGGCCACCTGCGACCCGCGCCCGACCCGGCGGCCCGCGACGACTACTACCGACGGCTGTACCTGGACAGCGGCATCTTCCGGGTGGTGGCCGCCGAACACACCGGCCTGCTCACCCGCGCCCAGCGGGAGACGGTGGAGGAGGCGTTCCGGCACAACCGCCGCTACAGCGACCCCAACGTGCTGTCCTGCACCCCAACGCTGGAGATGGGGATCGACATCGGTGACCTGTCGGCCGTGGTGCTGGCGTCGCTGCCGGCCGGGCCGGCCAACTACGTGCAGCGCGCCGGCCGGGCTGGCCGTAGAACCGGCAACGCGCTGATCGTGACCCTGGTGGGGCGCAGCGAACGGGACCGGTATTTCCTGACCGAGCCCCGGGACATGCTGGCCGGGGACATCGTGCCGCCGGGCACGTTCCTGTCCGCCGTGGACCTGCTGCACCGGCAGTACCTGGCGCACCTGATCGATCTGACCGCCCGGGGCCACTTCCCGGGGGTGCTTCCACTGCCCCGGTGGGCCTCGGCCGTCTTCGGCCCCACCGCCTGGCTGCGCGGCCTGGCCACCGCGGCGGTCCGCGAGGGCGCCGTGCTCGTCGAGGCGTTCCTCGCGCTGTTCGGTGGCGAGATCAGCCAGCCGGCAGCCGACGACCTGCGCGCCTACGCGACCGGCGGTTTGCTCAAGGCGGTGGCGGAGGCCAACCGCGCCTGGGACGCCCAGCATGCCGAGTTGCGGGACCGGTTGGCGCGCATCAACGAGGCGGCCAGCGCCTTGGTGGCCACGAATGCCGACCACGCCCGCGACCTGAAGGTGCTGCGCCGCGAAGCGCAGGAGACCCGCAAACAGCTCAGCCGGGTCGGCCGTGCCGCCGCGCACGGCACACTCGTCGAGTATGGGCTGCTGCCCAACTACGCGCTCACCGATTCCCGCACCACGTTGGAGGCCACGCTCACCTGGGAGGAGAAGACCCCGGCCGGTGACACCGAGTACCACTCCGAGGTTCGTGAGTACGCCCGCCCGGCACGCCAGGCGTTGACCGAGATCGCACCAGGGAACACCTACTACGTCCGGGGATACGGGCACACGGTCTCCGGGCTCGACCTGGGCGTGAAAGCACGCGCCGTGCGCCGGTGGCGGGTCTGCCCGTCCTGCGGGTACGTGCGGACCGCGCTGGGGGCCGATGACACCGGCGCCTGCGACCGGTGCGCGGACGGCGGCATCGCCGACAGTGGCCAACGCTACGACGTGCTGGTACCGACCAGGGTCAGCTCGCGGGACCGCCGCGATGACGCGCGCATCGGCGACGACGATGACGACCGGGAGAGCGTCTCCTACACCACGGCTACCACGGTCGACATGGGTGGCGGCCCGCTGGCCGCCTCGTGGAGGCACGAGACCGAGACGTTCGGCGTCGACTACGCCCGGCACGCCGTGGTCCGCCGGTTCAACCTCGGTCGTACCCGCTTCGACGGCCGCGCCGATCACTGGTTCGCAGGCAACGAGGTGCGCGTGAACCCGTTCCACGCGTGTGTCACGTGCGGTGGGACGACCACCGACGGTCCGCCCGTGACGGTGGCGACGCTGGGTGTCGCCTCCGGTGCTGGCCGGCCAAGGGGCGCCGATCATCACCGGCCCTGGTGCCCCGGCTGGCGGGGCTCCTCGATGGACCACAAGGCGCTCGTGCTCGCCCATGAACTGGGTACCGAAGCCCTGCGGGTGCTGGTACCCGCGGTCGCGGCCCTGGTCGAGGAACGCATCCGGTCGTTTCAGGCCGCCCTCAGCCTGGGTATCGCTGCCCGGTACGGCGGAGACCCCGACCATCTGCGGACCGTCCGCGCGTACCTGCCGGACAACCGGCAGGACGGGACCGGCGAGCAGCGGCAGTTCGTCGTGCTGTTCGATACCCAGCCGGGCGGCACCGGCTACCTGCACCGCCTGTCCGACCCCGAGGAGTTTCGGCTCGTCCTCGAAGCGGCCCGGGACGTCATCGCCGGCTGTGTCTGCGGTGCGGAGGGACGAACCGCCTGCCATCGTTGCCTGCTGCGCTACGCGCAGGCCAACGAGTTCTCGCTGATGAGCAAGCAGGAGGCGCTGGACCTGCTGAACCGGTTGCTCGACAGGTGGCAGGTCAGGCAGGTGACCAGCACCAACGAGATCTCGCTCATCCAGCAGGTGGAAAGCGAACTGGAGGCCAGGTTCCTCCAGGCGCTGCTGGACTGGGGCGCCCGGACCGACACTCCCGGGTCGATCACCCGGTCCACCGACCGCGACGGCGCCCGGTTCGCCGAACTGCGGCTCACCGGTCCCGGCGGCGGCGTCACCCACTGGCGGATGAAGCTCCAGAACACGATCAGAGGTACCCGGCCCGACGTGCACTTCGTCCGCCTCGACGCGGCCAGCCCGCAGGTCGCCGTGTACCTCGACGGCTACAAGTACCACGCGTCCGAGCGGTACAACCGGCTCGCCGACGACGCCGCCAAACGCGGCGTCCTGCGGGCACAACCCATCTACGTCTTCGCCGTCACCTGGGACGACGTGCAACGCTGGACCGGCCAGGAAACCAGAACCGACCCGGTGTGGCCGCCATACCAGGAAAACGGCAAGCGGGCCGCACGTCAGGTCTACCGGCAGTTCGGCGGCCACGATCCAGACGACCTGAACACATTTGCCTGGACCAACCCGATCGACATGCTGCTGGCGTACCTGGCGAACCCGGATCCAGCCGTGTGGCACCGCCGAGCGATCGCCACGCTGGCCGGCCTGCTGACCCAGCCAGGTGCGAAGACGGCGGCCAGCTCGCACGGCGTCGGCTCCGCCATCACAGCCGCGCTGCGGGGCGCCTCGATGCCCACTCCCACCGGTGGCGGTATCACGGTGGTCCGGACCGCCGACAGCAACGCCTGCCCGCTCACCCTCATCGTGGACGGGCGCGGTGGCCAACTGCCCACCTGGTCAGCGCTCGCCGTGGTCGACGACCGTGCGGGGGCGGTGCACGACGGCGACCCCGACCATCGGCGGCGGTGGGCCGGGTGGCTCTACTGGGGCAACCTCATTCAGTTCCTCGACGTCGGCGGCGGCGACGGTGCCCAGCTCACGACGACCACACTCGACACCTTCGAACCGGCCGAACTGGCCGTCAGCGAGGGTACCGGCCTGGCCCTCGCCCGCAGGGCGGACGAACTCGACGAGGAGACCGCGACCTGGCTGGGCGTCACCAGGCAGCCAGAGTCTGACGCCGAGTCGACGCCCTTCGACGAACATGCCGCGGATGCGCGCTGGCGTGAGGTGCTCAACCTGCTCTTCCCCGACGAGTCCGGCCTGGAATCGTTGGTACGCGGGCTCATCTCCAGGGACGCGCCGCTGCCGGAACAGGGGTACGAACTCGGTGACGCCGGCTGGCAGGCCGAACTGGCCTGGCCGGACCGGAAGATCGCGGTCGTGGTTGCCGCCGGGTACGGTCACCTTGAGACTGTGGACCGCGACCGAGCGTATGCTGCCGACGGCTGGGACGCCCGTGTTGCTCGACAATGGACGGTCGAAGAGCTCATCGACAAGATCACGGAACTGAGCGGGGTTACTGGAGAGGGTCGTTGATGGCAGGGCAGGGCGGTGCCACACTGCGCATTCTGGAACGTGCGGACAAGGAGATCATGAAGCTCTCGCGCGTCGACCGTGGCGCCGTATGGGAGTTCATCTCCAAGTTCCGCACCAACCCGAGCAACCCAGGGCTGCACTTCAAGCAGCTCAAAGGCGACTCCCGGCTGCACTCCGCGCGGGTCAGCGCCAACCACCGGGCGCTGCTGCTGCACGCCGGCGACAGTGACTATCTGCTTGTATCCGTCAAGCACCGCAAGGATGTCTACGAGGATCTGGATCGCTACGCCTACCAGATCAACCGAGTGACCGGCGGAATCGAGGTCTTCGACCTCACTCCGGTGGGAGACAGCATCGTCGGGCGCCTGACGAAGGCGGACCGTCCGGCCACGGCGCCACCCGCGCTGTTCGAGACGGTCAGCGACGACGCCCTGCTCGACCTTGGCGTTGCCGAGCCGCTGCTGCCCACGATCCGGCAGTTGACCACTGAGGACGAACTGCAGGCGTTCATGGACGACGTGCCGCCGTTGACCGCCGAGGTGCTCCTGCAACTGTTCAGCGGCGCGACGGTCGACGAGGTCCGGGAGCAGGTGACCAAGCCGGTCGCCGCCGAGGACACGATCGATCCCGAGGACTACCTCGCTGCCGTCGCACGACCCTCCACGCCAGTCACCACCGACGACGAGGCGCTCCAGGCGATGCTCGACGAGCCGTTCGCCCGGTGGCAGGTGTACCTGCATCCCACCCAGCGCAAACTGGTGAACCGTGTCTACACCGGCCCGACCCGGGTCAGCGGAGGCCCCGGCACCGGCAAGACGATCGTCGCCCTCCACCGGGTCGCACACCTGGTCGAACAGCTCCCAGACGGCGCCGACCGACCGATCCTGCTGACCACCTTCAACCGAAACCTCGCCGCCGACCTGCGCGCCCGCCTGCTCACGCTCGGCGGGGAGAAAGTCGTCTCCCGGGTGGACATCGTCACCATCGACAAGCTGGCCGGCCTGGTGGTTCGCGAGGCCGGGCTGGGCGCGGGACGACGACACATCGACGACACACGAGCCGTGGACGAATGGCGGGACATGCTGTTCGAACTCGGCGCACAACGGTGGGATCCGGAATTCCTCAACGCCGAGTGGGGACAGGTCATCCTCGGACAGGTACTCACGTCGCGGGCCGACTACTTCCTCGCTCGCCGGTCCGGACGCGGCCGGACACTGACCCGGGCCGACCGGGACCAGATCTGGCAGCTCGTCGAACGCTTCACCCTGCGCCTAGAGGAGAAGGGCGTGTGGACGTGGCGACAGATCGCCGCCGCAGCCGCCTGCGCCGAGATGGATCGAGCCCAGCGGGTTGCGGCCGGCCCCACTGGATACCGCTACCGGCACGTCGTCGTCGACGAGGCGCAGGACTTCAACCCGGCCCACTGGAAGATGCTACGCGCTATGGCCGCCCCCACGAGCGACGACCTGTTCATCACCGGCGACACCCACCAGCGCATCTACGACAACTACGCCTCGCTGGGCAGCCTCGGCATCAACATCCGTGGCCGCTCCGCACGGCTGACCCGCTGCTACCGCACCACCCGGCAGATCCTCGCCGCCGCGCTCGAACTGCTCACCGGCGAAACCTACGACGACCTCGACGGCGGCGAGGACACCCTGGCCGGGTACCGCTCCCTGCTCCGCGGCGAGCGGCCCGCCCTGCACGGGCTGCGCACCTGGGCCGACGAGCGGGACGCGATCGTGGCCCAGCTGCGGGCCTGGGGGCCGGCCGTCGACGGGTCGATCGCGGTGTGCCTGCCCACCCGGGAGATGGTCGCCGAGATCGTCGCCCGGCTCGAGGCCGAGTCCATCCCCGTGGCGGAGATCGGACCCGACGGCCCCAAACGAGCCGACGGCGTACATGTCGGCACCATGCACCGCTTCAAGGGCCTGGAATACAAGCGGATGATCCTCGGCGGCGTGGCAGACGGACTCGTACCCCGCGCGGCCATCGCACGCTACGCCGATGCCGACCCAGCAAGGTACCAGCGGGAACGCGTCAGGGAACGCTCCCTGCTCTTCGTCGCGGCCACCAGAGCACGCGACGACCTGACCGTGTCCTGGCACGGCAACCGCAGCCCATTCATCACGGACACGCTGGCGAACCGGAGCGCTATCTGACCCGGTACGCGACCCTGCGGATGCCGAACCGCGGACCGCGATGCGTTACGTCAAACCCGGCGGCCAGGCCGTCGCCGAGGTCACCGAACTGCTCGACCTCGCACCCCGAAAGGGCTGAGCCCGTGTTCGTCGCCCGCGTCCACCTTCCCGGGCGCCCACGGCGGGGCGATGAGGTGGGCGACGTCGTTGTGCCGGTGCAGGGCCCAGCGCAGCCCGTCGTCGGGCCGTAGCCAGGAGATGGGCTGTTGTCGCCAGGTGGTGATGCTGGCCTGGTCGGCGGTGAAGGCGAGGGGCAGCATCTGGCCGGGCTCGATGTCGAGGAACAGGTGGTGGGCGGCGGTGACGGTCTCGCCGTGGCCGATCGTGAGGATCCGGTCGCCGGGGTGGGCCTGGAGGATGGTGGTGAGGGCGGCGCGGGCCCGGGCGAGGT
>JABDRL010000384.1 GCA_013041765.1 Dactylosporangium sp.
CTACAACCAAGACCGTCTACATTCGACCAACGACTATCGGACGCCCGTTGAAACCCGGCTCGGGTACCGTGACGGGCACACCCTCGCAGCATGACACGCAGGTGTCCGGTCCACGGGGGGAACCTCACTGGGCGACCAACCCACTCAGCCGGACAGCCACCCGCAGCATGACAGCCCGCTCATGATCCTGGACGACCGATTCGAGCCGGCCGCGGGCATGGGACACCTCGATGACCAGATCCCGCAGCAGATCCCGCAGCAGATCCCGCGGGAAGCGAGTACCGAACGTACTGCCGTGCTCGGCCGTGATGCGCTCCCACTCGTCCAGTTCGGTCGTCGGGTCACCCGAGGCGACCGCACACACCGTCCTGGCGAGATCACGACGCAAGGTCTCACCCACCCCGGACACCGTCCCTTCCCCAGGAGATTCCAGACCGGCCGCTTCGATGGCCGCTAGGTCGAATGGGTCGGTCAGGGGCGGGGCAGCGCCAGCGTGCCTGGCCGCCAGTCCCCGGGGCCAGAAACCGAGTTCGGCGTCGGTGCCAGCCCCGAGTACGACCCGGAGCGCTCGCCGGTAGTACTCACGTGGCCACCGGTGCTGCCCGAGTTCGTACGCTCCGAGACGCGCGGCGCCCATGGCGAACACCTTGCCGGTTTCCGCGTGCAACCAGGTGTTGACCGCGTCGGCCACCTCGGTCCGGGACATGGGCCGGTCCGGCTGTGCTGGTGCGGGGGTACGTAGCCGGGCGTGGCGCAACAGATCGTTGCGGGGATGTGGGTGCCTGTTCACGCCGCCCTCCGCACCGCATGGTCGTGGACCGAGATCCCGGTCTCCAGGTAGCGGCGCCACCGTCCGAACACGACCTGCTCCACCACCTCGGCGGCGGCTGCCCGCCCGTCGGCGCTGTGCGGATACATCCCCTGTTCAACGGCGTCGACGAAGTCCCATCCGAAACGTTCCAGGCCGCAGCCGTCGGAACCGCCGGCCTGGCGGTGGCGTTCCCGGACCCCGAGAGGCAGGGCGAGCCAGCGGTCGACGACATTCGCGACCACGGCTCGACGGCCAGCGTGATCGGGCACCACGCGCGAGATCAGTGGAATCATGGTCAGCGCCGCCTCCACCCTCAGCCGCAGCACATCCAGCTCATCTGCCACGGCACCGGCACCGGCCGTCGGCCACAAGGACGCCGCCGACGTGGGCGCTACAACCACAAGATCGCCGTTATCGATGTCCGGCATGGCTCACCCTCCCTGGGGCGAACGACCGTACCGGCGTCACCGGCGTCTTCGCGGATCGGTGGGCCAGATCGCTGGTCTGCTGCGCGGCGAGGGCCCGGCACCCCGGCATCCTCCACATGGGATAGAACAGGGTGGTGCCGGGCGGGCCGAAGGGCTCGGCGAACAGGCGGTAGCCCTCCCGATCGCAGAGGTTCGCACCACGGATCCCGGCAACCTCCAGGTAAGAGGGAATACCACCGGCGTCAAGGACCTGGTGGTGGGCTCGCAGCAGACGGGTGCCACGCCCGGTGCCCTGCCGCTCCGGTCGCACGGCGAGCACCGCGACATGATGATGCGGTTGCGGCGGATGGTGTGCCTCGAACCACGTCCGCATGGTCCGGAACCGGTCGGCGAACGGCCCGCATTCGGTATCCAGGGGCGCGTTGAGGTTCGGCGGCACGGCGCTGGGCCACTGGTGGTGAAGCCACACCGCTACCGCCGACCCGTCGGCCAGGAGGTCGACATGGCCGTGGCGGAGGGCGTGTTCAACGAGGATCCCGACCCGCCCCGCGATGGCTGCCTGACGGCGCGCGGGGTCCGGAACCACCCACTGGGCGGCCCGCAGCGGGCAGAACGCTTCGGCGACCAGCCGCGCGACGTTCGGGACGTCGTCTTCGGTGGCCCGGACGACCGGAGGCACGGTCCGGCTGGCCGCCGCCACCACCGTTCTGCGGACTTGAGGATGCTGGTTTGGTAACGCCATGATGATGGTCTCCCCTCGGCTGGTCTGGTTGACGCAGTGCTTCGAGACGGGCGGGGCCTGACCGCTCACCCGCCCCGGAGACGTCAGCGACTCGCGGTCAGCCACGAAAAGCCTTTGGCCACCGCGTCGGCACGACGGTTCGTGACACTCCGTCGGTCAAGCGGGCGTAGGCGCCCGACGCCGGGGTGCAGGGCCACGCCGTGCGGCAGGTCCGACAACGGGGACGGCCCACCGAGAACGGCGGCCAACAGATACCCCACTCGATCCAGGCCCGATCAGCCTGATGAACGCGCCAGATCGTGTTGGCATCAACCGATGTTGTGGTCTCGCCGTTGAGCTGGTCTTCCATGACTCGCCTCCGCTCGCGACCTGCGGCCCGGCGGGGAGTGGCAGAACAGCAAGCACCCACCTGCCTGGCCAGTTCCCCGCCGGGGACTTCCGGTCGCCGCCGCCGGGGATCCTCATCCACCCGGCAGCGGCGTCGTGATTATCAGCCTGACACGCGGCCGATGAGAATGAAATTTTTATAATGAAAATCCTGGCTCGCGCAAATAGATTCGCTAGATCAGATTTGCCGACTGACACCCGGAAGGGAACACTGAGCGTGCTTACGAACCTGGAGGTACCTGTGGCACGGGCAAGCGGACCAACCATCGCGCGCTGGCAACTCGGCGCCCAACTGAAGGCGCTCCGCGAAGCGGCGACCATCACACACCGCGACATCGCGACCGAACTGGGTTGCTCCGAGTCGAAGATCTACAAAATCGAAGCTGGCGATGTCGGCATGGGCCGCAGCGACCTCCTGGTCATGCTTGGCCGCTACGGGGTCGCCGAGGAACAGCACCGCGAGACCCTGCTCAGCCTGCAGAAACAGGGCAAGGAACGCGGCTGGTGGGCACAGTATGGCCAGCTACCCGGCCCTTACAGCATGTTCATCGGGCTGGAGTCGGCAGCCGTTGCCATCCGGAACTTCGAGCTGGCCGTGATGCCCGGCCTGCTCCAGACCGAGGCGTACACCCGAGCGCTGTTCATCCAGCAACGGCTCAACGACAGCACTGAGGAACTGGACCGCCGCGTCAAGGTCCGCTTGGCGCGTCAGGCCGCGTTGGCCGATGATCCGCCGCTCCAACTCTGGGCGATCATCGACGAGAGTGCCCTACATCGCCGCGTTGGGGGCGCAGCGGTGATGCGCAACCAACTGGCGCATCTGATCACCATGAGCGAGCACAAGAACATCAACATCCAGGTGCTTCCCTTCAGCGAGGGCGCCCACCCTGGCACGCTGGGGTCGATCGCCATCCTGGAGTTCCCCGAGGACGTCCACTTGCCGGTGGCCTACGTCGAGACCTTCGCAGGCGACGTGTATCTCGAACGCGAGGACGACATGGCCCGCGTAGTCTTGGCGCACACCCACCTGCATAGCTCAGCGCTCAGCCCGGCCAAGTCCCAGGAGCTGATCGCTGAGATCGCCAGAGATCTGGCGTAGACGGAAGCGAGGAGGCGCGGCAGTGGACCTAGCAAGCGCCGTGTGGCACAAGAGCACACGAAGCCAAACAAACGGCCAGTGCGTTGAGATTGCCGACAACCTTCCGGACATCGTGGCAGTACGTGACAGCAAGCATCAGGACGGACCGACGCTCGTGTTTACCCCCGAGCGTTGGCAGACGTTCGTCGCACAGGTGAAGAGCGGCGGGTTCGAACGCTGATCGGCTGCTTGTACGCATAAGTTCCTCGGAACGAAAGCGACCTAGCGTTGTTCGCGCATGGGGTTCAGCGGTCATGGGCGCGTGGTCGGCGGGGTTGGGTGGAGCCGACGTGGAGGAGGTCCAGGTCTGGCCGCGGGATCTCGCCCGAGGGTGCCGATCCACGGAACGCGCCCTGGATGATCTGTCCAGTCAGCGGATTCCATCGAAGATCATTGCGACATATACACCAGGGCACAATCGTGGCCCGGGATTTACCCTCACGTACATGTCGTGATGATCTTCGATGTTCGCTATCGCCAGATTCATATACATTAATACCCACCGGGCGGCGTTTTCGGCGTCGATGGCGACCTGGTCGAAGGGCCAGGCGAACGTTGGCTTCCCGACCACAGCGCACGTCACGCAATCCCACGTGCGAAAGACGAGCCTAGAGGCTACGCGGGTTGGTCTCTCCGAACGAGATGCCCCCATGCACGTCTCGGGCCTGCACTGCGTTTCCTGCGATCGAACCAGCGACTGTGTTGATCACGCCACCGGTGTTGGCCGTCGGGCGCGGGCTGACGTCGCGCCAGAGCCGGCGAAGTTCACGATCAAACTCGGGGTCCTCGGCGGCCGCTTGGGCGAGTTCGTCTCGCAGGGACTGGACGCGGGCTTCGTCCGGCGGGCCGGTTTCGGCGTCGGCCAGCGCCGCCTGCGCGGACGCGCGCCGTTGGAAACGACCGCGGACCAGCCTCGTCAGCGCGGCGAACGCCGCCCTGCCGCCCTCGGTCAGCCCTTCGACGGCCTTGGCCGCCATGGCGAGCGCCACCGCGGTCAGGATGTCCTCGTCTGCCACTGTGACTCCCCGCTGTTCTGGCCGGATGGCTCACGTCTGTCGAGTCGACGCGCCTGCCTTCGCCAGGCCGACGACATACGCGAGCATAGATGTCGCCGCAACGGGATGGGGTGCCCTGGTCGCCATCCCGACCTTGCCGCCAGTGCCGCCCAGCCACACGTACCCCGACTCAGCCTTCTTGGTCGACCGGCTGGCAGTGCGCGCGGAGTGACCGTCGAGATCGGGTATACCGCCATCGGGGCAGGCTGAGGACAGTCCATGGCTTTGTTGCAGATGCGCTGAGTGCACGGGCCGGTTGACCGGCTCCAGATCTGTCGTACAGGAGACCCGATCAGCATGCGATGTGTTTGACCCTCAATCGGCGGTCATGTTAGCATTACTCAGAGTAGTGTTGCTGCGCGAATGGCGAGGAAAACATGACTCGGAAATGGGAACCGGACCACTCGGCGTCATTGTCTCGGCGATTGGGGAAATCGTCTCACGAGCTTGGGCAAACCTCTGGCGATGGAACGTGCCCGGATATCTGGGAACTGAGCAACGGCGATGTCGCGGTCATCGGCGCGGGCCTCACCGCGTCCTACGAGACTCGCCTGCCCGACGGTGTCAGCATCGACCCCGGGGAACGCCTGGTCGTGATCCCGCGCCGGACGATCCTCGCGGCGAAGGCGGACATCCCAGATGCGTGATCTTCTGGGTGACGCGGTGGGCGAGCATCTGGAACCGAGCGCCTTCCACGCCGACTTTGGGAGGCGATTCTGGGCGACCACCGCGCCGGGTTTCTGGAAACTGGAACGACAGCAGCATTTCCAGGAACCGGGCCACGAGAGTTGGCAGGCCTTCGCCAAAGGCGATTGGCGGCAGGCGCTGCGCATTATCGAAGAAGGCCGACCAGCCATGCGCGACTACTATCAGAAGGTCGAGGAATGCGGTTTCGTCACCCGGCGGGTCCGCATTGTCGAGGAGCCCATCATTGGCTACCTGCAGTGGGAAATGCAGATTCTGCGGATGCGTGACGAGTACGGCGGTACCGTACGAATCGTCACCGGGGATCAGGTCGCAGACTACGAGCGTGAAGCCCCGCTTCCCGAGATCTTCACACTCGGTACCTCGGCGATGTACCAGGCGTTCTACGACGACGGGGCGCTGGCCTCTGTCCGCCGGTTCGTCGATCGGGACCTCGTGGTGCGATGCCAACGGTTCATCCAGGACCTGTTCGAACTCGGCCAGCCGATGCGGCCGTTCTTCGCCGAACACGTCGCGGCCCTCCCGCCACCGCGCCAGCCGTAGCCGTCAATCCACCCGATCGGGACACGACGATGCCCACCAACCAGCCCGGCAACCGGGACGACACGGCGCGACAGGTCAACCGCCTGGAGACATCCGGCACGCCCGGCGACGTCGTGCAGGCCCGCGATGTGCACGGCGGCGTGCACTTCCATCGATCAGAGCCCAACACCGGGGCCGCCTTCACGGTCACCCCGGCCCAGCTTCCCGCCGACGTGCGGGGCTTCATCAACCGGCACACCGAGTTGGCGCACCTCACCGGCGTTGTGACCGCAGACCCCGCAGAGCCCCTGGCCGCCGCCGTCACGGTCGTCACCGGCACCGCCGGGGTTGGCAAGACCTCCCTGGTCCTGCACTGGGCGCACCGCGTACGCCACGAGTTCCCCGACGGCCAACTGTATGTGAACCTTCGCGGCTACGACCCGGGGATGCCCGCCACCCCCGAACAGGTCCTCGACCGGTTCCTGCGGGACCTGGGCATCCCCGCGCCGATGATCCCAATCCACCCGGACGACCGCGCGTCGCTGTACCGGTCGCTGCTGGCCGACCGGCGCATCCTGGTAATCCTCGACAACGCCGCCACCGTCGGCCAGGTTCGCCCGTTGCTGCCCGGAACCGCCCGTTGCCTGGCCGTGGTGACCAGCCGCAACCGGTTGTCCGGCCTCATCGCCCGCGACGGCGCATACCGCGTCGACGTGGACATCCTGCGGGAGGACGACGCCGTTGCTTTGCTGGGAAACGTGACCGCCCGGTACCGCACGCACGACCAACGCCACGAGTTGGTAGAACTGGCCCGGTTGTGCGCCCGGCTGCCGCTGGCGCTGCGGATCGCCGCCGAACGCGCCGCTAGCCGGCCGATGATGCACCTCGACGAGCTGATCGCCGACCTGCGCGACGAGTCCGGGCTGTGGGACGCCCTGTCCGCTGATGGAGATGACGACGCCGACGTGGTACGTACCGTGTTCGCCTGGTCCTACCGGGCCCTGCCCGAACCAGCGGCCCGGCTGTTCCGGCTGCTGGGCCTGCACCCGGGCAATGACTTTGGCCTGCCCGCCGCCACCGCGCTCGCCGGCACCGACACCCGGCGGGTGCGCCAGCAGTTGGACGTCCTGGTCGGCGCACATCTGCTCGAACAGTCCGCCCCCGGCCGCTACCAGTTCCATGACCTCCTGCGCGCCTATGCCCTCGACCAGGTCCGCCACCTCGAAACCCCCGGCACCCGGACCGAGGCGCTGGGACGGATCCTGGGCTGGTACCTGCACACCGCCCACTCGGCCGCAGCCCGCATCGTCCCGTTCGACCGGTACCAGCTGACCGAACCGATCCCGGTAGACGTTCATTCGCTCACGTTCGACAGCTACGAGACCGCGTTGCGGTGGTGCCAGACGGAGGCCACCAACCTCGTCGGCGCGACCCGCGCCGCCGCCGAGGCGGATCTACACCCGCTCGCCTGGCAACTGGCCGCCGTGCTGCGCGGCATCTACCTGCACCGCAACGCCTTCGACGACTGGCTGGCCACCAGCCGTATCGGCGTGGAGGCCGCTGCCCGCGACGGCGACCGCGCCGGGCAGGCCGAAGCCCTGGAAAGCGTCGGCAAAGCATGCTTCCAGGCCCGACGACTCGACGAGGCCGAGGCCAGTCACCGCGCCGCGCTGACCATCCGTCAGAACCTCGGCAACCGATTCGGTGAAGCCAAATCCATCAACGCGCTGGGCATGATCGGCCTGCGACGACGCGACCTGTCCGCCGCCCGGTCGCTGTTCGACCAGAGCCGCGCCATCTTCGGCGACCTCGGCGAACGCCGCTGGGAAGCGCTCATGCGAACCAACCTCGCCGAAACGCTCTGCGCCCTCCACCAGCCACAGGTCGCCGCTGAAATCGCTCATGAGGCGTTGGCGGTGTTTCGTGACCTCGACGACCGCTTCGGCGTCGGCAACGCGCTGTTCGTGCTCAGCCGGGCACAGCTGGGACTCGGCGACCTCGCCGGTGCACGGACGGCCATCGACGCAGCGCTCACCATCGCCGAGGACGACGACAATCCGGTGTGGCAGGCACACTGGCTGGTCGAACTCGGCGCGATCCAGCGCGCCGCCGAGCAGCCCGCCGAGGCACTGATCTCCTACCAGCGGGCCGCCTCGATGCAGCGCCGGCTCGGCGACCGCAGCCGTGAAGCCTTCGCGATCGAGGGCGCCGGCCAGACATACGAACGGCTGGGCCGCCTCGACGAGGCGGTGGACTTCTACCGCGCGGCCGTCAGCACTCACCGCGACCTCGACGACCGGTGGAACCTCGCGCGAAGCCTGGCCCACCTCGCCGGCGCCCTCGCCCAGCAGGGCTCCCCGGAACAGGCCCGACCATCCTGGGAACAGGCGTTGCCGCTGCTGGCTGACTTCGACGACCCGGCGGCCGAGAGCCTCCGTCAGCGCATCGCCCGAGCCCTTACGGCCGGGTAGCCGGCGGCCGCGCCGGTGCCGACTCCACGATCCAGATCGGACCATCGGCGCATTCCACCCGAATCCCGGCCGCCGGCTCCAGCCGGGTCCGCGCCACCGTCAGCCACCGGTCACCGACCTTGGCCACCGGCGCATGGGCCGGCCCCATGAACCCGAACATCCGCACCTGGTGGTGCACCCGCACCGCGGTCCGCGACCAGTCCACCACCGAGAACTCCGGCTCCACGAACCCCGCGTACGACGCGCCGGCCTCGTCCTGCGGCACGCCCGGAGCGCCCCTGGCGACCTGGTCCAGCGCGTCCGTGAGCACCTCGGCGAGCACGGGCCGGATCAGCGGCCACAACCGCTGCGGCGTGACATCCTCCTCCAGCGGGATGCCCCCTCGCTGAACGAGAATCGGGCCGGTGTCGAACCGTTCGTCCATCCGGTGGACCGTCACCCCGATCTCCGCGTCCCCGTTACGGATCGCCCACAACACCGGGCGGCTGCGGTGGTGCGATGCCCGCACCCGTACACCAGCAAGATCCGCGATCCGGCCCATCGCCGGCTTCGGCCGGGCCGTCAGATCCGCCGCCATCGCCCGCAACACCGCGTTCTCCGCAAGGAGATCGTCCTACGACGGCGACGGCAGGTCGGGCACGAACCGTGAACCTATCAGCCTCCACAATAGATGCTCGGACCAGCCCGACGACCTATCCAGTCACCATGTAACTCATGACGAGGCGATACTGAACCGGTAACGAACGCCTTCACCGATTGGCCGATAGACGCCACTGCGCGCCGGATCGAACGGGTTGGGTAGGAGATAGATCCGCCGCTCGGTGCTGTCGAAGACGTTGGCGACGAAGATGATCGCGTAGCGCTCGTTCTTTCTCAAACCCCGGGCCCGGGTGATTTCGGCCGGGGTGAGCAGAAACTCGGATGCTTCGTGCTCCGATGACTTGACCTCGAACATCAGCCGGCGGCGGCCTTGCTCGACCAGGATGTCGTACCCGAGGGAATCGTCGCCGCCATCGTCGCCGAGCAGTTGGTTGCGATAGCCCGATCGCCAGCATTGCAGCTCGTTCAGGCCCGGGTGACGCTCCTTGAGCCATTCCAGAGCGGCGACCTCGCCGGCCAGGCCAATCGCAGCCCACCGGGCCTCCGGCGGCTGGCTTCGTCGAGCGGCCGTTGTCCCCGGGCCGCCCCAGCCCGAAGCACGGTGGGATCGACGTCCGACGGTCTCCAGCGAGGCATGACCATCGGCGACGCGGAACTCGGGGGTGATACTCGCCCGGACGGCCGCAGCGATCTGTGCATAGTTGGACTCGTCGGCTACCAGAGGAGCTTCGTCGATCCGGAAAGTCCGGCGCTCCAGGTCGCGTTGATAGTGGATCTCCCGTTGTTGTTCCTGGGCAAGATCGAGAGCGCCGGCGGGCAGGCCGAGCGCGGCTAGGTCGATGGAGTACCGCATGTCGGGTGGCCAAAGCTTGGTACTCGCGGCCCAAACCGGCAGGCGTTCCATGTCGACTGGCTCGAAGTCCAGGATGCCCGCGTTGCTGGCCGCGTCGGCGACGGCAGCTGGCTCACCGGGTAGGCCGGACGGGGTGAGATTGTGCTGGTTCTCGTAGGCTCGGATGACCCGGGCTGCTCTGGCTGCCCAGGCCAGGACCCCGGCGCGGCTATTCACTCGCAGCTGATCCAGCGGCTCAAGCTTGGCGTTGGTGCCGAAGGGACCGGCACCGGCCCCTGCCAGCCAGGCGTTGACCCGCTCGATCATCCGGGCGAGGGGAACCGTCGGGTAGTAGTCCAGCGCCCACTCCGGATCTGGGCCGAGGCCCGTCAGCGTCCGGTACGTCACGTATCGGTCCAGCGGGCGGTTGGCCCGGAAATCGGCGAGGAAGGCCGCACGGAGAGCGTCGAGGATCGATACGGTGCGTTCGGCGACGAAGGCCCGGAACTGCTGGGCGATCCCGTCCGGGTCGGTCAGCGGATGGTACGACGCCCCAAGCGCGCGGATCGCCGCATTCAGCGGGCGAAGTTCGAGGCCGAGCAACCGCCGGGCGGCATCCATGCCCTCGGCGGCGGCCTGGAGCAGCGCGTCCGGTGTGGCCGTGGCGTCGCTACGGCCGCACAACCACGCAGCAATCTCGGCGGGAGCGAGCGTGGCGCCATCGCAGTCCAGATCGTGTACGCGGGCCGGATCGAAGGCTGCGACCAGCGGGACGAGAACCTCGAGAGCGACCTCGTCGGGCCGGCGAATGGCGGCGCGCACCTCTTCCACCCGAGCGACCGGCTCGCCAAGGCCATCGGCGATTGCAGCCGGCGACGGAGGCTGGTCGGGGCCATAACCATCTCGGGCCAGCTCGATCAGGGCGAGCCGGAGAGTCTCGTCGAGCGACGGGTGACCGAGCAGTTCGGCGACCGCTGGGGTAGCGCGTTCCAGTAGCCGCTCGCGATCGGGTAGGCGCGACAGCAGGACCGTCGGATACTCGTCGTCGGGCACGGCCAAGTGCCGTGTCTCGATGATGTGTTTGCCGAAGCCCGCCTCGATCCGGTCGGCCTCCACCACACGGATCCGGCGGAGCATCGTGTTCGCCCTGCGCAGTACGTCCGTTCGGCCGACTCGGACGTTGCGCCCGCGCAGGTCAATCACTGCGGCCACCAGGTCGGCGAACCATTCCTGGCCAGGCTGCACCAGCAGCGGCGTGTCCGACGGGGTGAACGGGATACCGTCAACGGTCACCGCAGGGTGAACACCGGAGGCCCGGTGCACTCGCGTGCCGAACGCCGTGAGTAGCCGGTCGGCGACGGCGGATGCCTCCGGACCGCGTAGGCGGAGCACCGGGAGTCCGCACCGCTCAAGCATCCGGAGTCGTTGTCGCTCGTCTGTGTCCTGCACGAACACGGGATCGGTAACCGTTGCGGCGGCGAGGTCGATCACCTCGACCGTGGCGCCGTGGGTGACCACCAGCGGTGCCCGGCTCTGGCCGTCGAGCGGAGTCCCGGCGGGGCGGTTGTGGACGAAGTCCGTCCAGGCATCCTCGTACGCATTGCGGAACTGGGGCACCACCGTCTCCGGCACCTGCCCGGTTTCGAGCATCTGGGCCAGTAACAGAACGCGGTCGGCCGCGGTCGCGGGGTCGTCCCAGGTCCGGATGCCGAGGTGGGCGGCGCGCACCTCGGCGACCGGGTGGGCGTGGATCAGGTTGCGGACCCGGGGCGCGATGACGGCTGCGAACGGCGGCGCGTCTCCTCGATCCGACCAGGACTCGCCCGCCTTGCGATAAGTGACGTTGCTGCGATCACGGGGGGCGGTGACCGGCAGCCACTCCACCTCGCTCAGGAAGGCCGCAGCCGGTGTGGGCAGCGAAAAGGCGTCGGTGTCGTCGTTGTACCGTCGCACAGTCACCGCGAGTGTCTCGTTTGGCCAGGAGGCGAGGCCGTGGGCGATCAACCGCGCGTACGCCAGACGGGCCGGACCGGAGAAGCGCGTGTGGTCGTCCTGGCCAGCTAGGCGATACAGCGGGCTGCGGCTACGGTATGGGGTCTGTGGCCGACGTCCCCGCGGCCGTGCCCGGGCTGTCGCACGGCGCCAGACCTTCCCCGTTTCGACAGGCAGGGCGGACGGTACCGCGAAGTAGTTTCCCTCGAAGGCCGAGCCGTACGCGTCCAGCTCCGAACCCGACACGGGGTCAGGGACGAGGCCGGTGCGTACACCGATCTGCACCAGGAACCTCCGCCAGCGTTCGCAGGGGTGGCCGGAGAATGGCGAAATACCGGGCCCAGCGAGGAGTCGCTGTCGCAGGGCGGCCATCTCGGGGAACTCATCGGCGGTGTAGCGCAGCAGGTCGTCAAGCAGCGCGGACTCAGGGTCGCCCCAGTCTTTGGACAGGTGGGCCTCGGTCGCGGGAAGCCAGCCGCCGCTGCGGCCCGGCACGCGCAGTCCCATCTGGCGGATTTCGCGCCAGGGCGGATCGGCAGTGCCGGTCGCGAAACGGTACGTCCACAGCAGCACCTCGGCAGCCAATTCGGGCCTGCGACTCAGCTCATCCCCGATGGTCCGGAGCAGCGGGGCGGCCTTGTACTCACGGACGAGGCCGCCTTCGAGCATTGTGCGACCGGGCCGCTTGGTGATGACGCTTCCGATGCGGGTGTTCCAGGACAGCTCAGACGAGACGTAAAACAACCTGTGACGCAAGGACTCTGGCGGCTTGAGGCCGTCGCTACCAGCGTCAGCGCCTTCGGAGTCGGAACGAGGGGAGAAGAACGCGGTCGGGCCTCCACGTTCGCCGTTGCAGGCGCGCAGCTGGCGGTCGCCGTCAATCAAGACTATTTTGCCGCGCAGGACCGCCGGCTGCCGGATCGTACGGGCCAGGTCGTCGTAGAAGGCTACCCAGGTCCGCGGATCGAATGGCGCCAAGACCAGGTCCCGGGCGATTCGCTCCGCCCAGTTGACGATCTCCTCATCCGGGGCGGCCAGCGATCGTTTGCCAAGTGTCCGGACGGTCACGCCGAGGCCAGCCCGCCGCCTCTTCGACATCGTGGCGGGGAGCACGGGGGCGTGCGCTCGCTGGGCCAGCCGCTCGGTTGTCAGAACGCTGCGCCCAGTGTCGTCCCAGGCGTACACCTGGGACAGGGAGGACCGCACGTCGGTGTCGCCGTGGATCGGCACCACCCGGGCAGTGGTGACGTCGTGCCCGAGGGCGCCGAAAGCGTTCCGTAGCCGTCCGCCGTCCTCGGCTGTCCAGGAGAGCAAGTCGGTCAGGGTGTCTGCACCGATCGGCAGGTCGCCGTCGGCCGATGCGAGCAGTAGCCGGACGCACAAGGTCGCGACCTCATCGAGCAGGATGTCGTTCAGCGGCACCGACTGCTCAAGGTTGACCCGGGCGAGCTTGGCGAAGAAGGGTGCGTTGACGTGCGCGGCCAGCGGCGCTCGGGCGTTGCGGCCCATCGGCAGGTAGGTGTAGAGG
>JABDRL010000403.1 GCA_013041765.1 Dactylosporangium sp.
CCCAGTCCGGGGTGGTGGTCAGGCGGTGTTGTTGGCCAGCGCGAGCAGCCGGGTGCGGGTGCCGTTCCAGTAGTTGCGATCGACGCTGCCGGAGATGCCGGAGACCGATCCGCTGGCGGTGTACTGCCAGAACGAGTAGAAGCTCGAGCCGGACGGCAGGGTACCGACGGAACTGGCGTAGCGGGCGATCCACAGGGGATGCTTGCTCGCGAAGCCGCTGTAGTTGCCCGTGCAGGTCTTCCACCAGTGGGTGGTGGTGTAGATGACGGCGTAGCGGCCGGTGCGCGAGTGGTAGCGGTTCAGGAAGTCCGAAATCCAGCTGCGCATCTGCGACTGGGTCAGGCCGTAGCAGGTTGCGCCGTAGGGGTTGTACTCCAGGTCGACAGCCGCCGGCAGGGTGCGGTTATCGGCTGACCACGCTCCGCCGTTCTTGTACACAAAATCGGCCTGCGTCGCTCCGCTGGAGCGGTTCGGCAGTGCGAAATGGTACGCCCCGCGGATGACGTTGGCCTTGGTCGCGCCGATGTAGTTCGTGTCAAATTTCGGATCGAGGTAGCTTGTACCCTCGGTCGCCTTGATGTACGCGAACTGAATTCCTGCGCTCTTTACGGATGTCCAGTTGATGGTTCCTTGGTGGTGTGAGACATCGATGCCTGGCGTCGTTGCGGCGTCTGCTGGCAGCACGGATACGGCCAGAACCGTTCCAGCTGTCGCTATCGCAGCTGTCGCGGCCAGAGCGATGGCGCGGATTCCCCGTGGGCGTCGCCCGGGGCGGGAACGTGGGGCAGTGTCGTTCACGATTCCTCGCTCTCCGATCGAATCGAATGGATTGACTCAGGCGTCGATCTTTGATTGAAAGAACCATGATCGTAATTTAGCGACCCTTATTTCTCTCTGTGGATCTTTATAATTGGTGCGATCTTTGGCCTGGTCGACATTGGTGCCGACCGGGTAGTTGCTGAAAGTGGCGGGATGATTCCGGCGGGGTGGCGAAAATGCGTATCCGGGCGGCCACGCAGTGGTGCGAACGGGAACCGTGGAGCCCCGGTGTGACCCCGTTTCTGAGGTCTATCGTGGTGTTACGGCCGCCCGGCTACCAGAAGGCTGTTTCCCGATGATCGTGACCATTCGCTCGATCGCCGAGGTCAGCTGGTCCGCCGAATGGCCGGCGTAGCCGATGACCAGCCCGGAACGCCGGTGGGCGGCCTCGGCGTGCAGGGCCGACAGCGCCAGCGGGCCAAGACCGCAGGCCTCGGCCCGCTCGACCACCCGCCGATCGTCCACCCCCTCGGGTAATCCGACGACCAGGTGCAGCCCCGCGGCGATCCCCTCGATCGGGGCCTCCGGCAGCAACCGGCGCAGGGCGGCCACCACCGCGTCCCTGCGGTCCCGGTAGACCCGCCGCGCGCGGCGGGCGTGCCGGTCGTACCCGCCGGAACCCAGCAACTCGGCGAAGGCCAGCTGGAGCAGCGTCGGACCGCCGAGATCGGTCGCGGCGCGCTCGGCGACGAACGGCTCGGCGAGCGCCGGCGGCAGCCCGATCCAACCCATCCGCAGCGCCGGGGCCAGCACCTTGCTGACCGACCCGACCAGTGCGGTCACATCGGGAGCGACCCCCTGCACGCAGCCGACCGGGTCCCGGTCGTAGCGGAATTCCGCGTCGTAGTCGTCCTCGACGATGAACCCGTCCACCCGCCGGGCCCAGCCGATGAGCGCCTCCCGCCGCCGCGGACTGAGCACGGCACCCGTCGGGAACTGGTGTGCCGGGGTGACGAACACCGCGCGAACGCGGTTGCGGCTCAGCACCGTGACATCGAGGCCCTCGTCGTCGACCGGGATGGGCACGACGGTGAGTCCGCAGACGGCGAAGTGGTCGCGAACGGCGGCAGAGCCGGGGTCCTCCATACCGATGCGCCGGACGCCGGCGGCCCGTAGCGCCACGGCCAGCAGCGAGAACGCCTGGGCCGCCCCCGAGGTGACGGCCAGGGAAGCCGGCTCGACCTGGGCCGCGCGCACCCGCCCGAGGTACGAGCACAGCTGGATGCGCAGCCCGAGGCAGCCGGCCGGATCGGGATAGTCGAGATCGGCGTCGGCCAGGACAGCCAAGGCCTGGTCGCTGGCCCGGCGCCACTCCTTGTGCGGGAACAGCCCCAGATCGGGCACGCCCGGACGGAGCGGGAGGCGGGTGCGCGGCAGGGCCACCGGCGTCGGCTCCGGGGGGATCCAGGCCACGGCGGCGGAGGTCGCCACCGCGGTTCCGGCCCCGCGCCGGGCCACCAGCCGCCCCTCGGCCACCAGCCGCTCGTACGCCTCGACGACCACCCCTCGGGACACCCCGAGACTCGCCGCGAGCGCCCTGCTCGACGGCAGCGGGGTGCCGCCGCACAGGCGCCCCTGCGTCACGGCGTCGCGCAGTGCCGTTGCCAGCCCCGCGGCGCCGATCGGAGGTGGGACATCAACGACGAGCTCCCGCAACTGGTCCTCCGATTTTCCTGGTGATTGGACCTGCACCGGGTACCACTATGCCCCCTAGCGTCGGTGCCATGAACCCCCGCATGACCGGTGCGCTCAGTTGCGCGGCCGCCCAGACGATTCTGGGAGCGTCCTTCGTCGTCAGCCGTCACGTGCTGGACTATCCGACGCTGACCGGTCAGGCGCTTCGGTACGTCCTCGCGGCCCTCATCCTGGCTCCGCTGGCGTGGCGCAGGGTTCCGGCGGTGCGCAACCCCACCCGCACGGAACTGGTGTGGCTGGCTGGCCTCGCGGCCTCCGGTCTGGTCGGGTTCAACATCTTCCTGCTGGCCGCGCTGCGGCACGCGGACGCGCCGGCCGTCGGCACCGTCGTCGGGGTTACCCCGCTGGTCCTGGCCATCGCCGGTCCGCTGCTGGTCGGGCTGCGCCCCGCCCCGAGGGTGCTGGCAGCCGCCGCGATCGTGGTGGCGGGGGTGGTCGCGGTTGAGGGAGGCGGTCACATCGACCGGATCGGGTTCGTCTTCGCCCTGGGCACGCTGCTGGGCGAGGTGCTGTTCTCGCTGCTGGCGGTGGGGCTGCTGGACCGGTTCGGCCCGCTGGGAGTCTCCGCGTGGACCTGCGTGCTGGCCATTCCGATGCTGGTGGTGTCGGCCCTGGCCTGCGGGGAGGCGGCCCGCCTGCGGCTGCCGACCGTCGGGGAGACCGCCGCGCTGGCCTACCTCGGGCTGTTCCTGACCGCCGCGGCGTTCCTCGCCTGGTACTCGGGCCTGCACCGGCTCGGCGCGGCGGTGGCCGGCATGTTCATCGGCGTCGTTCCGGTCGTTTCGCTGCTCGTCGCCATGCTGTTCGACGGGGTGGCACCCTCGACCGTGCGCATGGTGGGTGCGGTGGTGGTCGGGATCGGTATTGTCATCGGGCTGCGCGCGGGCGGTACCGGGGAACTACCGGCGGGCAGCGGTACTGGCCCGGGGGATCAACCGGGGAGCCAGGAGCGTGGCGTTCTCGACCTCCAGCCCGTTGAGCTTGCGCATGAGCATCTCGATGGCGTGCCGGCCCACGTCCTCGGCGGGGACCAGCACGGACGACAGTGACGGGGTGACCCGCTCGGCCACCTCGTCCGGGCAGATGGCGACGACGGAGACATCGTCGGGCACGCACCGCCCGAGCGAGGCGAGCGCCGCGAGGACGTGCCCGACCGCCGCCTCGTTGTGGACCACCACGGCCGACAGCTCCGGGCGCTTGGCCAGCAACGCCGCGATGGTGCGGTGCGCCGCCTCCGGGAGCTCCTCGCAGGAGGAGACCACGGAACGCAGGCCCAGATCCCGGACGGCGGCATTGAACCCGGCCATCGTTCTCCGGGCGAAACCGGTGTCCCGCTGGTAGACCGCGCGGGGGGCGCCCAGCAGGGCGATGTCGCTGTGGCCGAGATTGGCCAGATGCTCCACGCACATCTTGCCGGCCCGCTGGAAGTCGAGGTCGACACAGGTGACGCCGGTGGTCTCCTCCGGAAAGCCGATGAGGACGCTGGGCTGATCCAGCTGGCGCAGCAGCGGAACGCGCGGATCGTGCATCTCGACGTCCATCAGCACCAGCCCGTCGACCATCGCGCTCGCCGCCACCCGGCGGATGCCCTCTTGGCCCTCGTCGGCGGTGACGAGCAACACATCATGGTCGAAGCGGCGGGCATTGGTCACGACGGCGCTGGCGAACTGCATCAGGACCGGCAGGTGCATGCCGGCCCGCAGGGGGAGAACCAGCGCGATGACGTTCGAGCGGTTGCTGGCCAGCGCCCGCGCTCCGGCGTGCGGGTGGTAGCCCAGGGCGCGCACGCTGGCCAGCACCCGCTGCCGGGTCGCGGCCGAGATGGTGCGCTTGCCGCTGAGGACGTACGAGACGGTGCTGACCGCGACGCCCGCATGGCGGGCGACATCGCTGATGGTCACCGTGCCGATGCGAATGGGGCGGGCGGGGGGCGGTTCGGTCATCGAGGGGGTTCCAATGCGAGCGTGCTCAAACCGATACCGGCTGCATTGAAGATAACGTAGAGGTCCCGGACAGCCGTTGCTCCCGAGAGTGCCAGGGGCGCATCGGTCCAGGCATATCGGTGGTCGGTGAGCGGAATGACCGTTGTGCCGGCGATTGGCCCGTCGAACGGGTTGTCCAGCCGCAGCACGACCGTCGCGGCCTGCCCGCCGGCCGGCACCTGGTCCGGGGCAAGACGCACCCGCAGGGTCGCCGTGGCCAGGCCCTGGCCGAAGTCGACGTCGTGGAAGGCGATCCAGGCGTCGGCCGCCGTGGCCTCGACCGCGTCGCCGGCGGCCTGCTGCTCGGGCACGAGGGTCGTTCCCGCGTACTCGTCGTGGCTGGCCGCGGGGAACGGCCCGGCAAGCGGGTCGCGAGGCGGGATGACCTCACCGCGTACCGTCAACGTCCTGGCCAACGGCAGGTCGGTCGCGGAGCGGCCGACCATGATCTGGTGATCGGCCGATTCGACGACCGAGCGGTTGCGGGTGACATCCCACGTCGACAACCGGGCAACCGGCAGTGCAAGTTCCACTGTGGCGCTTTCCCCCGGGGCGAGGTCAAGCCGGCGGAACCCGTGCAGCTGCCGCACCGGGCGCTTGACCCGCGAGCTGCGCTGGCGGGTGTAGAGCTGCACCACCTCGACCCCGGACCGCGGACCGGTGTTGGTCACCCGCACCCCGACCGTCACCTCGTCGTCGGGCCCCGCCGTGCCGGTCGACAGGGTGAGGTCGCTGTAGGCGAACGTCGTGTAGCTCAGACCATGGCCGAACGGGTAGAGGGGGGTGCCCCGGTAATAGAGGTACGTCATGTCGTTGCCGATAACGTCATAGTCCAGCAGATCGGGTAGCTCGGCCACCGATCGGTACCAGGTCTGCGTCAGCCGGCCGGCGGGATCGGCGTCCCCGAACAGCACGTCGGCCAGCCCGTTGCCCAGCTCCTGCCCGCCGTGACAGGACCAGAGCACGGCGGGAACATGCTCGTCGGCCCAGCCGACGCCGTACGGGTAGCTGCTGGTCAGCACCAGAACCGTCATGGGGTTGGCCGCGCGGACCGCCCGCAGCAGGGCGTCCTGTGCCGCTGGAAGGTCCAGGTCGACGCGGTCCTCGGTCTCCCTGCCGTTGACCATCGGGTGGTTGCCTAGCACGACGATCGCCACCTCGGCCCCGGCCGCGGCTTCGGCCGCCGCCGTGATGCCGTCGAGCAGGAGTTCGGCGGTGAACGCCGTCGCCGTTCCGGCGATGCCGCCGACGATGGTGGTGGCACTGCCGCCGATGGCCGTGCCCCCGGCGGTTCCCGGATCGGCCGGCGTCTCGTCCACGGTCTGTGCCAGGTGCAGGGAACCGTCCGGACCGGCGACCACGTCGAGGCCGGTGGCCTCGTGCCGCAGCGCCACCGTCCCGCTGAGCTGGGCGACGAGCCGGAAGGTCTCGCGAACCACCCAGCCGTTGGGCTCGAGCTGGTTGGCCAGCAGCCGCCCGGAGTCGTCCACGGAGACGGTGCTGCCGGTCGACGCCCGCAGGGAGAACAGTCCCCGTCCCCAGTCGAACACGTCGAAGGCTCCCGCTGGCGGAACGGGGACCCCGGGCTGTGCGGGTACCAGGGCCAGCCGGCCGTCGTCGGCCACCGCCACGTACCGGTTCGTGGCGTGTTCGCGCAGGGCGATCCGGTCGATGCCCTCGGCGTGGACCACCGCGTCCGCACCCAGCCGGGCCGCGATGCCGTCCCTCGGGGTGACCCGGTAGGGCAGGGTGCCGCTGTACCAGTCGGCGTGCACGGCGTCGGCGAGCGGACCGACGACGGCGACGCGCCGCGGGCCAGCCGGTGGCAGGGGCAGCAGCCCCTGGTCGTTCTTGAGCAGGACGGTTCCCTGCCGGGCCGCGCGTCGGGCCAGGGCCTGGTGATCGGGGCAGTTGATGATCGTTTCAGGGACCGAGGTGTACGGGTTGGCGTCGTCCGGGTCGAATTCCCCGAGCCGGAAGCGGATGGCCAGGATGCGCCGGACGGCGGCGTCCAGCTCGGTCTCTGCCAGCAGCCGCCGCTCAAGCGCCTGGGTGATGCGGTCCACCGTCGTGGTGCTGTCCGGCCCGATCTCGGTGAAGCTGTCCAGGCCCGCCCGGATGGCCGCCGCGGCACTGGTCACGTGGTCGGGGTAGTACTCCTGGCGCCCGGCGAGCAGGGACGGAGCTCCGGCGTCGCTGACGACCAGCACCTCGTCCGTGGTCCACCGCCGCAGGTGGCTTTCGATGAGCGGGGTCACGTGGGCCGGGCGTCCGTTGACCAGGTTGTAGGCGGCCATGACCGCGACGGCGGCGCCGGCGGCGATCGGGGCCTGGAAGGCCGGCAGTTCGTACTCGTGCAGTACCCGGGGGCCGAGCGTGCTGGAGGTGAGGTCCCGGTCGGTCTCGTTGTTGTATCCGAGGAAGTGCTTGAGGGTCGGAGCCGTGCGCAGGTAGGTGGGATGATCCCCGCGCAGCCCAGCGGCGTACGCCGTGGCGATGAGCCCGGTCAGATAGGGGTCCTCGGAGTAGCCCTCCTCGTTGCGTCCCCAGCGGGGGTCCCGAAGGGGATTGACCACGGGGGCCCACACGTTGAGACCCGCTCCGGAGGGGTCCTTGCGGTGCGAGCCGCGCACCTCGTTGCCAACGGCGGCGCCGACCTCGCGCATCAGATCGAGATCCCAGGTCGAGGCCAGGCCGACGGCCTGGGGAAAGACGGTCGCGGGTCCGAGCCAGGCCAGCCCGTGGAGCGCCTCCGTGCCCGTGCGGAACGCGCCGATGCCCAGCCTCGGTACGGGGGCCTGGTGCTGGTGCAGCAGGGCGATCTTCTCCGCGCGGGTGAGCCTGCTCAGCAGATCGGCGACCCGGTGGGCCAGCGGCTGGGTGGAATCGGCGAAGATACCGGTTGCCGGCTCAGTCATGCCGAGCACCCTCCTAGCGGCCCGCCGCCCCGGTGAGGCGGAAACGAAGCGTCTCGGTCCTCGATGCCAGGTAGCGACGTGGAGTCGAAGCGCTTCGACGATGTGGCGATAAAAACCCCGCCCGCGCCGCTACTGCTCTCGCCGGTGGCGGATACGAACGGAGTACCCCTGAGGCTGGCACCGTGACCAACCCGCGTCAAGGAGTGGGTTGTGTCGATCTGGTCGCGATCGTTTCCCGGGGCCAGATCGACACCATCATCCTGCCCGAAGCGTCTGCACCTGTCCGGAGTCAACCGTGTCGAGCACCCGGGCGGCGGCACCGATCGCCGAGGCGTCCTGGCCGAGAACCGAGGCGACCAGGCGGCACCGGGCGTTCGCGCCCTCACCGTCGGCGGTGACGATCCGTGACGTCAGCTCGGCCTCCGCCGCGGGCAGGAGCCATCGCGCGAGGGCCGCGTAGTGGCCGCCGAGGACGACCACCTCGGGATTGACCACGCTGGCGAGCACCCAGCTGGCATACCCGAGCGCCGTGCCACCCCGTTCCAGCTCCTCCAGGACCGCCGGCTCTCCGGAGCGGGCCCGGCGAGCGAGATCCTCCACCTCGGGTTGCAGATCGAGGGGGTCCCCGTCGACCAGGGCGTCTTCGGGAAGATCCCGCGGCGACAACCGCTTGATCATCGCTGGGATGCCGGCGACGGCTTCGAGGCAGCCCTGCCGGCCGCAGTCGCAGGCCGCGCCGGACCCGTCGACCAGGAGGTGGCTGAGCTCGCCGGCGAAGCCGAGGCCGCCGCGCAGCAGCTGCCCCTCGGCGATGATCCCCGCGCCGATCCGGCCACCGCCGGAGAGGTGGGCCAGGTTCCCGACGTGATGGGCGCCGTACCGGTGCTCGGCCAGCGCGGCGAGATTGGCGTAGTTCTCTACCGTGATCTGGAACGACGGCCGGCGCATCGCCCGCTGGAGCAGGCCAGGCAGCTCGACGTCGTGCCACCGCAGGCCGGGCGCGAAGCGCACGTCACCGGTCGGGTCGACCAGGCCGGGGACCGCGATCGTCAGCCCGAGCACCTGGCGGCCGGCGCTGCCCAGCCGGGTGGTCGCGCGCTTGGCCAGGGCCGCGATCGAGGCGATCGCCTTGCCGGGGAGCGCGTCCCTGCTGTGGAAGGCCCGGTGCCAGGACAGCAGCCGCTCACCGGCCAGGTCTGTGGCGATCACGGTCAGGTGGTCGACGTCGATGGCGATGCCGACGGCGGCGTAGGGGGCACCGTCGAGCACCAGCAGGGTCGCCGGCCGGCCGATGCGCTGCTCGGCCAGCCCGGTTTCCCGGACCAGACGCCGCTCGATCAGCTCGGCGACGAGACTGGAAACGGTGGCCTTGTTCAGGCCGGTCGACGCGGCGATGTCGGCCCTGGAACACGGTGCGTTGGCCCTGACGTAGCGGAGCACGACCGCGAGGTTCGTGGTCCGCACATCGGCGAAGTCGGCGGGTCTGGGTCCGACCTGTGTGGTGATCACGTTCAACCCCGCTCTACTCGCCCTACCCACCGCCAGCCCCATGCTTCTCCGGCCGCGGCACGTGTCCCGGTTGGACCATCATGCCGCAGTCGCGCGGTCGTGGTCATGCGTCGGGTCCCCCCAAGACGGCTACCGGTCGCTGACGCGACCACTTGTGGCACGCTTCACTGTCGATTAGTTTGTTTAATCGCCAGACGAAGTCACCCTACCCCCTCCGGGGCCGGTCCGCCGCAGCAATTCCCCGGGAATGGAGAACCCCATGGACGACATGAGCGCTCGCGCCAGGCTGAGCCGGCGGAGCGTTTTGAGTATGTTCGCTGCTGGTGCCACATTCGCCGTCGGCGGTGGTCTGCTGGCTGGATGCGCGGAGCGCAAATCCGGCAAGGGCAACGCCGAGGACGAGGACGCCTTGGCGAAGCTGCTGCCCGACTACACGGAATACAGCATCGTCAAGCCCGATCTCCCCGCGGCCAAGTACGTTCTACCAGGATTCACCAAATATCCGACCGACCTGGTCCGGGCGCTGACCGAGAAGCCGGTGACCAGCGGCAAGGAAATCACGGCGATGACGCCGCTGTGGGGCCCCATCCCCCCGGGCGTCGGCAGTAACTCCTTCTTCGACGCCAACGCCGAGCGGCTCGGTGCGCAGATCCGGTTCCAGATCGTCAACGGCAACGACTACGGCGAGAAGCTCTCCGCGATTCTCGGCGCCGGTGACGTGCCGGAGTTGCTGTGCATTCCGAAGTGGAACAGTGACTACATCGGCGGCTTCAACGAGGCCGTCGGAAAGCTCTTCGAGGACCTCACGCCGTACCTGTCCGGCGGCAACGTCAAGCCGTACCCGCTGCTGGCCAACCTTCCCACGCGCGCGTGGGCGTACGGCGTCTACAACCAGCAGCTGAAGGGCGTCCCGTTCCCCAGCGACACCTTCCCGTTCGGCATGCTCTACCGCAAGGACATCCTCGACGGTCTCGGGCTGGCCGAGCCGAAGACCGCCGACGAGCTGCTCGACGTCGCCAAGAAGCTGACCGACCCCGCGGCCGGTCGCTGGGGCCTCGGCGGTTTCGACCAGGAGGTCCGGCGGATCTTCGGCGCGCCCTCAGAATGGCGCAAGGTCGGCGATGACCTCGTCCACATGTACGAGACCGACGAGTTCGTCGCCGCCGTCGAGTTCATGCGGCGGGTGTACGACGCCGGCGTGGTGCACCCGGACGTGGTGGCCAACAAGCAGACCGACACGAAGGTCCTGTTCGAGAGCGGCAAGGTCGTCATGTACCAGGACGGTCTGGGCGGCTGGAAGGAGATGGCCGGCCGGCAGGTGTCGGTCAACCCGGAGTTCGTGGCCGGCGTGCTGGTGCCGTTCGCCCACGACGGCGGCACGGCGATCGTGTACAAGAACGAGCCCGCCAGCATCTTCACGTTCATCAGGAAGGGCTTGGGCGAAGACCGGGTCAAGGAACTGCTCGGGGCGCTGAACTACACCGCCGCGCCCTACGGCACCGAGGAGTTCCAGCGCTACACCTACGGCGTCGAGGGCACGCACTACACCCGGGACGCCAACGGGGCTCCGCAGAAGACCGCGCTGGGCAGCAAGGAGGTCGCGGAGACGTACATCTTCCTCGGTGGCCGGCCACTGGCCATCACCGAGGCCGAGATTCCCGGCTATGTCCAGGCCGCCCACACCTGGCAGACCAAGGCGGCGCCGTTGGTCGAGGAGAGCCCGTTCGAGGGCATCCGGGTGGAGCGCCCGTCGAACTACTCGGCGATCCAGCAGCCGACGGAAGACAAGCTTGCCGACGTCGTCCGCGGCCGTCGCCCGGTCAGCGAGGTCAAGCAGATCGTGTCCGAGTGGCGCCAAGGTGGGGGCGACGAGGGCAAGGAGTTCTACGCCAAGGTGCTCAGTGACAACGGACGCTAGACCTCGCCAGAAGAAGGCCAGTCTCGCCGCCAGATGGCGGCGAGAC
>JABDRL010000404.1 GCA_013041765.1 Dactylosporangium sp.
CCCAGTCCGGACCGGGTTCGGGCACCAGGGCGAGCCGCTCCAGGGCGATCCCCTGCTCCGCGGCCGCGAGGGCGTTGAGGGTGGGCAGGCCCACCACCCCGCACCAGGAGCCCGCTTCGGAGGCCGCAGCGAGCAGGGCGAGCATCACCGAGGTCGCCGTCGGAACCGTGACGATCGTCGTCCCCCGCCGCAGCCCGCCCCCGGGCAGCAGCGGCCGCAGCTCGGCCCGGACGGGCAGCAGTCGCTCGTCGGCCATGGCCCGGGTCGCCCGCAGCGTCCGCAGTCCCGCGGCCAGCCGATCGACCCGGCGTGGTGTCCGGGGCTGGGCGGCCCCGGGCGGGGGCGCGTCCTCTGGGCATGCGGTCAGGGCTAATCCGATCATGGTGATGCGCCGTTCACCGGGTTGTGCCGCCGGACCGCTCAGCTGGCCAGGTCTTCCAGCATGGGTTGGTACGACAGGCCCAGCGCGACCGACACCACCCCGATGAACTGCTCGACGGCCCGTAGCAGGTCGTCGGCCTCCCTCCGGGTGACGACCTGGGGAATGCCGGCTTCCGCCGCCGCTCGCCGGCTCGCGCCAGCCGCGAAGAAGGCGGCCCAGTCGCCCAGGTCGGGAGCCACCAGCACGAGCAGCGACCAGGCGCTCGTCACCCGGCCCCGGTGGCCGGGCGGAGCGGGAATGGCCCGGGCCGCGAGCATTGCCGCGGCGGCCCGCAGGGCGGCCAGGTGGGCCGTGGCGTACCGCATGCCGTCCGCGCGGATCTCCGCGGCCTCCGCCAGCCCGCTCCGGGCCAGGAGAAGCAGCTCCCCCGGGGCGCGCTGGGGAAGAGCAGACGCGGAAACCGGCAGCTTCCGTCGCAGGCCGGCACCGGCGCCCGGCCCCACGGGCAGCTGGCTGATCGTGGCAGAGGCGGTGCTTGGGCTGGTCGTTCGGACCCTCGACATCGGTTTCTCCTCGGCGTGCTCTTCAACGGTGGTGCTGACGGGTCGAAGCGCTGCGGAGGAAGTCGCAGCGGAGGACGCCGGCCGGGTGTGGAGCTTCCCCACACCACGCCCGGCCGGCTGGGGCACCACCCGCCGCCCGGGGGTCGTGGACGGCGAGCGGTGGCCCTCGTCTGAGACCGGACCCGCGATTGTCCGGTCTCGCGGTGTCGCGGACCGCTGTCGGAAGTGATGCCGCGAATCACCCCTCCCGACGTAGTTCGAACATCAGTTCGACTACACCGATCAGACTACACCCGCACCCCGACAAAATCTCAACGCCACAGGCAGGACTTTCGAACGAATGTTCTACACATTCGCGGCACCGGCGTGGTTCCCCGTCCATCGAAAGCGCCGCCGTCAAAGCGCGGCCATCCCGGCCTTCGCGTACCGTCGGCCGCAGGCCACCGAGTCCGCCACGGCCACCGAGGCCCCGGCGACCACAAGGCCATCGACCGGAGGGAGGCAGTGGTTTGAGGCTCGTGCACTGGTGCGCCGCCGACCTGCTCCACCACATGGACGATGTCCTCGACGTCTACGGCGAGGCGATGGGGTACTCCCCCGATCTGCTCCAGACCCGTCGGGGGTATATCGCGTCCCACGTCAACCGGGCCTCGTTCACCGCGGTCGCGACCCTGGACGACGCCGGCCGGCTGCTGGGCTTCGGGTACGGCTACCGCAGCCGCCCCGGCCAGTGGTGGCACGACCAGGTACGCAATGCGGTGCGGCGGGACGAGCGCCATCACTGGCTCGCCGACTGCTTCGAGGTGGTCGAGCTGCACGTCCGGCCCGCCGCCCAGGGGCGTGGCGTCGGTGGCCGGCAGCTCACGGCGCTGTTCGCGCCCACCGTCGAAAGCCGGACGTTGCTGTCGACGCCGGAGGCCGACGAGTCCACCTCCCGGGCTTGGCGGCTGTACCGCCGGTTCGGGTTCGTCGACGTGCTGCGCCACTTCCGGTTTCCTGGGGACAACCGGCCGTTCGCCGTGCTCGGCAGGCAGCTGCCGCTGTCGACCTGAGAATCCGGGCCACGGCCCGCGCCCGGCGCCGTCAGCGCAGCTCGTACTGGACGGCGGCGAACAGTTGCAGCAGCGCGGTGGCCTGGAGCAGGCCCCAGATGGCGCTGGCCGCGGTGACGGCCCCGACCGGCAGTTCCGGCCCGATCCCCCCGCCCAGCCCGGCGAGGAGCAGGGCCAGCGCGACCACCAGCGTCCGGACCGAGCGTTCCCCAACGGTCGTGATCCGGGCCGCCCCCGTCCCGGCGGTTCCCGCCTTGATTCGCAGGTAGTCGTGCAGCCAGGTCAGCCCGCCGCAGGCCGCGACCAGCCAGGCCCCCGCGCCGAGCACCGCGAGGGCCGCCAGCCAGCAGGCCTCGGACAGCCGGTCGGCCATGGCGTCGTACACCCGGCCGAGCCGGCTGGATGTCCCGGTAACCTGGGCAAGGGCCCCATCGACGGTATCCGCCATCGCGGAGGCGACGACCAGCGCGGCCGCCAGGACCAGCCAGCCACCGCCCTGGACGGCGCAAAGCACCACGCCGGCCGACAGCCCCAGGCCGAGCGCCGTCACGGTGTTCGGGCGCAGTCCGAGGGACCGGCCGGCGCGGGCCAGGCGGTAGGCCACCCGCAGCCAACCGGTGACCATCGGCGGTAGCAGCGACGGGTCGTGCCGGCCATGGGCGCCCGCCCAGGTCTCCAGATAGGCCTCCCACCCGGGGTGCCCGCCGGTGTCCGGGCCCTGGCGAACCCGGACGCGGGGCTCAGCCACCGATCCCGTCACGGAGATTGCGCCAGACCTCTCGCGTGGCCGTCGACCGGTTGAGCGTGATGAAGTGGATGCCCGGGGCACCCTCCGCCAGCAGGCGGCCGGCCAGTGCCGTCGCCACCTCGACGCCGATCGCGCGGACGGCCTCCGGGTCGTCGCCGACCGCCCGCAGGCGATCGGCGAGATCCTGCGGGAACGCGGCGCCGGACAGTTCGGTCATCCGCTGGATCTGCCGCACGTTGGTCACCGGCATCAGGCCGGGAATGATCGGCATGTCGCAGCCCTGGGCCGCGACGGCGTCCCGCAGCCGCACCCAGTGCTCCCAGTGGAAGAAGAACTGGGTGATGGCGAAGTCCGCCCCGGCCCGGTACTTGCCGACGAGCCGCGCGACGTCGGTTTCCAGGTCGGGCGAGCGGGGGTGTTTCTCGGGGAAGGCCGCGACCCCGACGCTGAAGTCCCCGCTCTCCTTGATCAGACGCACCAGGGCGTCGGCGTACACCAGGCCACCCGGGCTGGGGATCCAGGCTCCGTTGGGGTCGCCGGGAGGATCGCCCCGCAGGGCGAGCACGTTGCGCACCCCGACCGCGGCGTACCGGCCGATCACGTTGCGCAGCTCGGCCACCGAGTGCCCGACGATGGTCAGGTGGGCCAGGGGCAGCAGGGTCGTCTCCGTCGCGATCCGCTCGGTCACGGCGATCGTGCCGTCCCTCGTCGAGCCCCCGGCGCCGTAGGTCACCGAGACGAAGGACGGGTGTAACGGCTCCAGTTCCCTGATTGTCTGCCACAGCAGATGCTCGGCCGCCGCGGTTTTCGGCGGGAAGAACTCGAACGAGAAGGTCGGGGCAGGACCTCGCACGAGGTCACCGATGGCGGCTGGACGACGAGGGGCACCGAAAGTCACAGAACGACTCTAGCCGCCCGATCAGATGAGATCAGATGGGATCAGCCGCAATCCTGCCGCAGACTCGTCGACGCTGGCCCCTGCCAGAGCCCATCCCACGGTGGTAGACATGACCGAACATCGACGACCAGCGTGCTGTGGGGTCCACGTGGGTCGGCGCTGCCGCGACCGGAAATGGGGGTCTGGACGCGAGGAGGGCATGGTGACAACAGAAGATCAACATGGGCCTGGCCAGGCCCGGGGGGAGAACGTCGGGGAAGAGGGCATCGGGCCGTTTCTGGCCCGGCTCCGGCTGGCGCGGGGCCAGTCACAGCTCCGGCTGGCGCAGCTGCTGTGCGCCGTCTCCGGCTCGGTGACGGTGACCCGCCACGAGATCTCCCGCTGGGAACGAGGCAACCGGGTGCCCTCCCGGCAGTGGCTGGGCTGGCTCGCGGCCGTGCTCGACGTGCCCGTCCAGCGCCTGGAGAGTGCCGCGACCGCCGGTCGCGG
>JABDRL010000413.1 GCA_013041765.1 Dactylosporangium sp.
GCTCGTGCACGACTCCGTCGTACGGGATCGGCAGGTCGACGGCGGCCTTGGCCGTCTCGATCTCACAGATCACCTGCCCGTCGGTCACCGTGTCCCCGGGGCAGACGTGCCAGGTGAGAATCACCGCCTCGGCAAGGCCCTCCCCGACGTCGGGCATCGGGAACTCGCGGAAACGCTGATCGGTCGCAGTCGTCGTCACGAGGTCTCCTCTGCCAGGTCGCTCAGTACGCCAGGACGCGGTCCACCGCGTCGAGCACCCGGTTGAATCCGGGCAGGTAGTCGTTCTCCAACCGGGACGGCGGGTACGGCGTGTGGTAGCCGCCGACCCGAAGCACCGGAGCCTCCACGCGGTAGAAGCACCGTTCGGTGACGCGGGCCGCGATCTCCGCCCCCGGACCGAAGTAGACGGGCGCCTCGTGGGCGATGACCATGCGCCCGGTCCTGTTCATGGACTCCACAAGGGTGTCCAGGTCGAGTGGTGACAGGCTGCGGAGGTCGACGACCTCGACGGAACGGTGCTCCGCCGCGGCGGCCTCGGCCACGTCCAGGCAGGTCTGCACCATCGGGCCGTAGCAGGCCAGGGTGACGTCGCCGCCCGGCCGGACCACCCGGGCCCGGTGCAGCGGGCCGGGAGCCACCCCGGTGTCCAGCCGGGTCTTCTCGTGGTAGCGCCGCTTGGGCTCCAGGAAGACCACCGGGTCGTCGCAGTCGATGGCCTGCCGCAGCATCCAGTACGCGTCGGCCGCGTTCGCCGGGGTGACCACTTTCAGACCGGCGGTATGCGCGAAATAGGCCTCTGGCGACTCGCTGTGGTGTTCCACCGCGCCGATCCCCCCACCGTATGGAATACGGATGACGATCGGCAGCCGGATCTTGCCCATCGATCGGGCGTGCAGCTTGGCGAGTTGCGTCACGATCTGGTCGAACGCGGGGAAGACGAAACCATCGAACTGGATCTCCACAACCGGCCGGTACCCGCGGAGCGCCAGCCCGATCGCGGTACCGACGATGCCCGACTCGGCCAGGGGGGTATCCAGCACCCGGTCCTCGCCAAAATCCCGCTGTAGCTGGTCGGTGACCCGGAATACGCCGCCAAGCCGCCCGATGTCCTCGCCCATGAGGAGCATCTTGGGATGGGCCTCCATGGCCGAACGCAGGGCCTGGTTGATCGCTCCGGCGACGGTCACCGTCGGGAAGATCGTCATCGGGCTTCCCCGGCCGGCAGGTCCTCAAGGTCCGTAGACAGGCTCTGGCGGGCCAGGAACTCCGCCCGTTCCTCGGCGACCTGGGTGTGTCCCTCCGCGTACGCGTAGTCGAAGATCGCGGTGCGGTCCGGGGCCGGCATGTTCCTGATCTCCGCGCGAAGCCGCCGGGCAAACGCCTCGCTCTCCGCGTCGACCTCGGCGAGAAACGACTCGTCGGCCCCGCCGCTGGCCAGCAGGTAGGTCCGCAGGCGGAGGATGGGGTCACGGGCGGCCCAGGCCGCCACCTCGGCCTCGTCCCGGTACCGACGCGGATCGTCCGAGGTCGTGTGCGCGCCGAGGCGGTAGGTGAACGCCTCGACCAGCGTGGGCCCCTGCCCGCTGCGGGCGCGTTCCAGAGCCGCCCTGGTCACGGCGAGGCAGGCGAGTACGTCGTTGCCGTCCACCCGCACGCCCGGAAAGCCGAACCCGGCGGCCCGCTGGTACAGCGGGGCCCGGCTCTGCCGCTCGCTGGGCACGGAGATGGCCCACTGGTTGTTCTGGCAGAAGAACACCACCGGCGCGGAGTACACGGCGGCGAAGTTGAACGCCTCGTTGACGTCGCCCTGGCTGGTCGCTCCGTCTCCGAAATACGCCACGACCGCCGCGCCCGCGCCGTCCTTCGCGATCCCCATCGCGTATCCGGTCGCGTGCAGCGTCTGCGAGCCGATGACCAGCGTGTAGAGATGGAACTTCTGCTTCTCCGGGTCCCATCCGCCGTTGTTGACGCCGCGGAACAGGGCGAAGAGCGCCGCCGGATCAACATCCCGGCACAGCACGACGCCATGGTCCCGGAAGCTGGGGAATACGTGGTCGTCATCGCCCAGCGCGCGGGCGGACCCGACCTGCGCCGCCTCCTGGCCCAGCGAGGACGGCCACAGCCCCAGCTCCCCCTGCCGCTGCAAGGTGGTTCCCTCGGCGTCCATCCGCCGGGTGCGGACCATATCGCGGTAGAGCCCGCGCAACGCCGCCGGCTCGATGCTGATGTCGTAGTCGGGGTGCTCGCACCGGACCCCCTCTGGCGTCAACAGCTGGACCGGTCGGGCCACGTTCACCGGTAGTCGCCTCCTCGCCTTCCCGCTCGTCGTGAATCTTGCGGGAATTGCGGCACGCACGATTCCCACCAACCGGATTTCGTTGCTCCCGGAATCCGAATCCACAACAACAACAACAACAATCCACACGCTATGAATGACCTTGCGATACCGCAAGGCGGAATGGGGGTTCAGTTCGAAACGTCGCCTAGTGTCCGCCCAGGGATCCCCGGGGCAAAATCTTCGCTATCCATCCGGGCAACCACCAGTTCCAGGAGCCCATGAGTCTCATGAGGGCCGGCACCAATAGCAGCCGCACCACGGTCGCGTCGATCAGGACGGCCAGACCGAGCATGAAGCCCAGTTGCTTGATCTCCAGAATCCGCGTGAACATGAAGGAAACAAAAACGACCACCATGATGCCGGCGGCCGCGGTGATAACGCGCGCGGTACGGGTAATCCCGAGCTGTACCGATCGCCGGTTGTCGCCGGTACGCTCCCATTCCTCCCGCATGCGCGACAGCATGAACACCTCGTAGTCCATGGAAAGACCGAAGACCAGGGCAAAGGCAAAGAGCGGCAGGATTACCTGAATGAATCCGGTTCGTTCCGCACCGAACAACCCGGCGCCGTGCCCGTCCTGGAATACCAGAACCGCGACGCCGAATGCGGCCCCGGAGGTCAGCAGGTTCATGAAAATGGCCTTGAACGGCAGCAGGAACGACCGGAAGGCGTACAGCAGCAGCAACCACGACGCGGCAAGAACCGCACCGATGACCACGGGCAGTGCCCGGGAACTCTCGTCGGTGATGTCGACGATCTCGGCGGGGCTGCCCCCGACGTTGACCGCGAGGCCGGTCCCCGCGAAGCTCTGCCGGGCGCCGGTACGCAGTTCCCGCACCAGCCGCGCGGTCTGCGCGGTGTCCGCCCCGTCGCGGGGACGGACCGCGACGACGCTGGTGGTGCCGTCCTGGCTCAGCACACCGTCGAGGACGTCGGCGGACTGCCGGGTCGCCAGCTCCAGGTCCCGCGCCAGATGGCTACGGAACTGCCGGTCGAGCAACCCGGTGACCGAGACCACCTCGACGACCCCGCCGTTGGCCTCGGCCTCGGCGCTGAACCGGGACACGGCCGCAAGCTGCGCGTCGGTGAAGGTACCGGCCCGCCGCGAGACCACGACGTTGATGGGCGACAGCACGCCTGGCTCGAAG